>NZ_JAGOID010000131.1 GCF_017995835.1 Amaricoccus sp. | reverse complement strand
CGACATGATCGTGCGGGCGCGCTTCACCGCCGAGTTGCGTGGGCGCGGCCCGTCGCCGCTGCTGCCGCAGAACTGGTATTCGACCCTGAACGTCCTCGCCGAACGCATCGGTCAGTTCGGGGGCGCCGTCACCGCGATCATCGAGGATCCGGCGCAGCGGGGAGAGCGGGTCAAGCGCTTTCCCGTCGATCTCCTGCTGGCGGCGATCGGCGTGATGCTGACGTTCTGGCTGCAACGTCGGCTGGTGCGCGCAGCCGAGGGCGGGCTCGCGCACGCGACGAGCCCCGGGAGCATCGGGCTCCTGGTGGCGCTGCGGAACTTCAGCCGGCTGATCGTCCCCGCAGTGGGGGCGGGCCTGCTCTTTGCGGCGCTCGACCCGGACAAGGTGCTGAACGCCGCGCACGAGTCGCGGCTCTTTCACCTTCCCGCTTTCGCCCTCGCGTTGATCGGGGCGAGCTGGCTCGGCAACAGCCTGTTCTCGCCGAACCTGCCAGCCTACCGACTGGCGCCGCTCGACGACCACAACGCCGCGCGGGGCGCCCAGGCAACGATGGCGCTCGGCATCGTGCTGGCCGCGCAGATCTTCATCCGTCAGAACGTCTTCACCTGGGATCTCGACGCGGCGCAAACGGCGACGCTCGCGTTTCCCGTTTTTGTCGCCGGCGGCATCCTGCTGGCGCGGGCGTCCCAGCTCATGGGACGGGTACGCAGGAGCCTCGCGCGCCCGGTAGGGGGAAGGGCGGTCGCCTCGGCCGGGCCGCTGACGCTCGGCGCGCTCGAGGTGGCCGAGCGTGGGACCATGACCGTCGCGGTGGTCGCGCCGGTTCTCGCAGCGGTAGGCTATCTCGCGGCGGCGTCGTACCTGAGCCTGGCCACGATCCTGACGCTCGGGCTCGTCGGCGCGAGCTACGTGGTGTTCGATCTACTCACGAGGATCTTCGTCGCTCTCGGCCGCCGGCGCGATCGACGCAAGGATCGACAAGGCGAGGTTCGAACCGCCCCGGCCGCGGCCGCGGCCGCCGAGATCGCCGGCCCGGCCGCGGGGCTCGTGCCCGTCGTCGTCGGCGCCGTGGTGATCCTCGCCGCAATCGTGCCGCTGGCGCTGATCTGGGGCGCGCGCTGGTCCGACGTCTCCAGCGTCCTGTACACGTTTCGCGACGGCGTGACGCTGGGCGGAATGCGGATCTCGGTCGGGACGCTGCTGACGTTCGCGGTGGTGTTCGGCGTGATCTACGGCGTGGCCCGGCTGTTGCAGTCGATACTGCGCAACACCGTCCTGCCTCGCACCCGGATGGATGCGGGCGGCCGCAACGCCGTGCTGGCGGGTGTGAAGTACGTCGGCTTCATCCTCGCCGCCTTCGTGGCGATCTCCTCGACGGGGATCAACCTGACCAGCCTCGCAGTGGTCGCCGGCGCGCTCTCCGTCGGCATCGGCTTCGGCCTGCAGAACATCGTGTCGAACTTCGTCTCGGGGATCATCCTGCTGGTGGAGCGGCCGATCAAGGAAGGCGACTGGATCGAGGTCGGCGGGTTCTCCGGCTACGTCCGCAACATTTCGGTGCGCTCGACCGAGATCGAGACATTCGACCGGGCGAGCGTGATCCTGCCGAACAGCGACCTGGTGGCGGGGACGGTGCTCAACCGGACGCATTCGGGGATGACCGGACGCATCGCGATCCAGATCAACGTCGCGCTCGAATCCGACCCGCGGGAGGTGGAAGCAATTCTCCTCTCCGCCGCCGAGGAGCATCCGCTCGTCGTGAACTCACCCTCGCCGCGCGTGCTCCTCATGGAGGTGGGACCGGACAGCCTGGTCTTCGAGGTGCGATGCTGGCTGCGCGACGTGAACTTCTCGCTGACGGCGAAATCCGACATCAACTTCGATCTTGTCGAGCGGCTGCGGGCGAAGCGGGTGATGCTTCAGCCCTATGCTCGCGCCGTCCCGCCCACCGACCACAAAACGGTGTCGCCGGCGGAAAGGGTGGACTGAAGTTGAAGCAGCGGAGGGGTGTGCCTGCCGGCAGAAGGCAGGCGCGAGAAGGTGGCCGAGCCTGGCTGGCGCGCCCGGATCAAGGCGACGGAGGCGGTCGCTGCGGCTTCGACCGTCGCGAGGACGCGGACGTCACCAGCGAGGCTTGCGGGTCGGGCGGATCGCAAGATTTGCTACCCGTGCGCAATCCAGGCGCGGGGCCGGATGAGGTCCGGTTCCGCGGCAGGCGACGGAAGCCCGGATGGTGACGGACGGTCGCCACGCCGGCGCGGGGCTGGCTGACCGGCGACGTGGTGCGCCGGCTTGCGCGATCGGGGCGGATCCCGGAGGGGATCCGCGCCCCGGCGGGATCAGCGAGTCCGGGCCGCCTCGCGGGCGATTCCCGCGATGCTGGCGCGGTGCAGGCCGAGATCGGCGAGCTCGCGGTCGGTCAGGGAGTTCAGCTCCTCGAGGACCGAGCGGTAGGCCCGGTGCTCGGCGATCGCGTCGGCGATCCGGGCGACGAGCCCGCGAACGCGCGCGACGAGGCCGAAGCGGTGGAAGGGGCTGTCGAGATGGGTGATGGCGTGCGCCATATCCGTGGTTCCTGTCTGAGTTCGTTGGCCGTCGGGATGTCTGTCCCGCGGCTTAGCTTCCGTAGACCTCGCGCCGCGCGACCGCAGCCAGGTCGAGGGTGTCGAGGTTCACGTCGCGAAGCATCCGCGGCGAAAGGGCGCGGAGTTCGGCGAGCGTGCGGCTGTAGTCCCGGCGCAGCTTCCAGGCGGAGCGGATCCGGTCGAAAACCGTGTCGACGCGCGCCCTGGGGGCGGATGCGTGCGACCGGCCGTGCATCGAAGCGTAAGCTGTCGTCATGGTCGGCATCCTTGATTTGTCGAGCGGGACGACTTGTCCCGTGCCGCAAAGATGACGGCTCATGCTGCGGCGCACAATTGCCTGTTTGCGACATGCCGCCATGCGCTCCAAGCATGGCCTGTTGCCGCGTCGGCGGCTTCGCCATCCTTGGGGCGCCCCCCGGAAGGCGGGGCAAGGGATGAGCTGGATTCCCTTCCTGCTGGCGCTCGCGGCCTTCGTCGCGTCGCACTACCTGCCGGCGGCGACGGGCCTGCGCGACGTCGCCATCGCGCGCCTGGGGCGGCGGGCCTATTTCACCGCCTATGGCCTCGTGTCGCTCGGACTGCTCGGATGGCTGGTTGTGGCGTCCGCGGGCGCGCCCTTCGTGGAACTGTGGCCGGCGCTGGGGTGGCAGCGCTGGGCGCCCAACCTCGCCATGCCGCTCGCCTTCGTGCTCGCGACGTGCGGGGCCGGGACCGCGCAGCCGACGACGCTGGGAGGGCGTCGGGGCGCGCGGTTCGACCCGTCCGACCCGGGCTTCGCCGCGGTGGCGCGGCATCCATTGTTCCTCGCGCTGGCGCTGTGGGCCGGGGCGCATCTGGTGGCGAACGGGGACCTCGCGCATGTCGTGCTGTTTGGCGGCTTTCTCGGGATGGCGGTGGCGGGAATGCGGGCTGCCGACGTGCGGGCGCAAAGCGAGTTGCCGGCGGGCGAGGCGGAAGCGATGTGGCGGACGACTCCGCCGGTCCTCTCGCTAGCGCCGTTCGCCGACCGCGGCTGGCGGCGGCGGAACCTGCGGCGGCTCGCGCCGCGGGTGGCGGTCGGTCTCGGTCTCTGGCTCGTGGCCTTGTGGCTCCATCCGGCGGTCATCGGGACGTCGCCGCTGCCGGTTTGACGAGGTCCCGGGGCGGCCTTCCGGGCGCGACGGCGGCGTTTGCGGTTCTTCGCTTTCCGGCGCATAGTCGGCGCGGCCGTCGGGATCGGCGACCACCTCAACCGGGGGAGAACCATGGACACGCGCACGCCCGCCTCGGCCAGCCCGCTCGTTGTCGGTGGGGGGGCGGTCATGGACGACGCCGAAGCTCCCCCGCAGGACCAGCCGGCGATTCGCACGATCGCGATGCCGGCCGACACCAACCCCGCCGGAGACATCTTCGGCGGATGGCTGATGAGCCAGATGGACCTCGCCGCCGGCAATCTCGCGGCGCTGGCCGCGCGCGGCCGGGCGGCGACGGTTGCGGTGGACGGGATGCGGTTCCACCTGCCGGTGAAGGTCGGCGACGAGGTCTCGCTCTTCGCCAACCTGACCCGGCGCGGGCGGACGTCGATGCATATCCACGTCACCGCCTGGCGCCGGAGCCGGCACGAGGACGTCAGCCAGAAGGTGACCTGCGCGACCTTCGTGTTCGTGGCGCTCGATGACGAGGGGAACCCGCGGGCGTTCGACTAGGGGTAGCGGCCAGCGGTCGCGATCCCGGCGCTGTGCAAGGCTCGGAGCAGGTCAGGCGAGGAGAGGTTGCGCGCCTGCGGTCGAGAAAAACCGGCGCGCTTCCGCGCCGTGAAGCAAGCTCGAGCGCAACGCTGGCGTGCCGTCGGCCGCAGCGCAGGCATCGTCTGGGGCCATCCGTCGCCCCGGCATCCCGGGTGAGGCGGGGCGACGGCGCTATGCATGCGGCGGCCGGACGTGAAGCCGGCCGCCGCGGCGGTCACTGAGCGAGGCCGAGCTCGACGAGGATTCCGTGGATGCGCGCCTCTTCGGTTGCGAGGAAGCTCGCGAACTCGGCGGAGGAGAGGTGCATGTCGACCCAGCCCCGCTCGGCGGCGAGCTTCTTCCATTCCTCGGACGCGACGAGCTGGCTCACGGCGCCGTCGAGCTCGGCGAGCGCTTCTGGCGACACGTCCTGCTTGGCCATCACTCCGCGCCAGTTGACCAGCTCGACGTCATAGCCCAACTCCTTGAAGGTCGGGATGTCGATGCCCGGCAGCGGCTCCGGTGCGGAGACGGCAAGCGCGCGCAGTTCGCCCGTGGCGATCAAACCGGCGAACTCGTTGAGCCCGCCGGTGGCCACCGTGATGTGGCCGCCGAGGACTTGCGCGAGCATCTCGCCGCCGGCGCCGGCCACGATGTAGTTCATGTCCTTCACGTCGCCGCCGAAGGCCTTGACCGTCATCGCCGAGATCAAGTGGTCGGGGCTGCCGAGGGCGAAGCCGCCCCAGCTGACCGAGCCGGGATCGGCCTCGTACATCGCCTTGAGATCGTCGAGGGACTTGATCGGGCTCGAAGCGCCGACGACGAGCGGCTGGTACTCACCGGTCAGGCGGGCGAGCGGCGTCACCTGCTCGAGCGTGACAGGTGCGTCGTTCACCTCGATCGCACCGATCAGGCCGAGGCCGGCGACGAGCATCTTCGTCCCCGAGGCCGGGCTGTTGATGAACTGGGAGAGGCCGATCGTGCCGCCGGCGCCGGGCACGTTCATCACCTGGACGTTGGAGGCGAGGCCAGACTGGTCGAGCGTGGCCTGCAGCGCGCGCGCGAGCTGGTCGTAGCCCCCGCCGGGTCCTGCGGGGGCGATGATCTCGACGGCGCCCAACTCGGCGTGAGCGGGAATGGCGACGGCCATGCCCATCGCGGCGGCGAGGAGGCCGCGGCGGAGCGTGGGGGCGAGAGGGGAGGGCATGGGCGTTTCCTTTTCGGTTCGTTGCGGGTGGGTGGGACGTCCTTTCGTCCGGCGGGACTCGCGGCGCTGTCAGCGCCCGTTGCCCCCGCCGCGGCGACCTTCGCGGCGCGACCAGTTGCGAGCGTCTCGTCGAGCGCACCGGAAAGGTCGAGGCGCGGCGCCAGCGAGAGCGTGCGCCCCCCGGCCAGCCTCGCGTTCGCTCGCTCCGACACGCCCCGCTATGTCGTCCGGCGAGAGTCGGGTCGCCAGTCGGCGAAGACCTCGTAGATCTCGGGGTCGGGGGTGTCGTCGAGCAGGTCGTGGAACCGGCGCCAGATCGTGCGCACCCGGTCCACCGCCTCGGGCGAGGCGCCGGTCTCGTCGATCTGGCCGATCACGTAGCCAGCGCCGTCCTCGTTCATCACGATCAGCATGTGCCGCACGCCGGGCTGGCCGAGGATGTCGCCCTTGAGCTCGTCCATCATCGCCCGCGCGGTTTCCACGCTGTCGGCCCGCATCTTGAACCTGGTGATCCGTGCCTGCATCCGCAGCCTCCTCCCCAGTCATGTCACGCCGGGGTGGCAGCCCGTGGCGCACGGGTCCGGCGCGCCTCCCCGCGGTCCCGGATGCGCGGGTCGCCGAACCTTAGCACGCCACGCCGCCGCCGCCATAGTCATGGCGGCCCGCGGGCCGGTTCAGGCTGCCGGTCGCCGCTCGGTGGCGACGGGCGCCAGCACGGGCTCGACGGCGCGGACGAGCCGCGCCGCAATCGCGTCGATCTCGCGCGCCGGCAGGTCCGCCAGCTGTCGGAACTCGCCGAGCTCGTCCTCGATGACGGCGCGCAGGCGCGCCAGCGTATCAGGGGTGGTCATCTCTGCTCTCCTTGCTTTCGCGCGATTCCGCGCGTTCGCATTCGCACGCGACATATGATGCTGCATCGCACAAATAGATCGCTCCAACGACGCAGGCGCCGCAAGGTGAGCGGAGGTCAGCCGATTAGGCGCGGATAGCCGAAGGCGGTGAAATCCTCGGCGTAGACGGTTTCCACGATCTGCCGCGTCTCGGCGTCGTAGTGCTCGGCAATCCGCGAGGAGGCGCCGGTCGGAGGCGGGCCAGCG
>NZ_JAGOID010000043.1 GCF_017995835.1 Amaricoccus sp. | reverse complement strand
CGATCATGTCGATCTCGCCGATCAGGCCGTCGGCGGCGCGCTGGAAGTCCTGCGACTCCAGCACCGGCACCTGCGCCGCGGCGACCGCCTCGGCCGCTTCCTTACGCCGCTGGGCGATCTCCGGCGCCTCGGTCGCGCCGTCCGCCGGGGGCGCCCCCAGCGCGTCGAGCCGCGCCTGCGCCTCGGCGAGCCTGACATGGGCCGTCTTCTCGAACTCGAGCGCGGCGCTGCGCAGCCGCAGCAGGTTGTCGCGCGCGGCCTCGAGTTCCTCGGTGCCGACGTCCTCGTTGCCCGTCAGCGCCTGCGTCGCAGCGACGGCCGTCGCCCATTCGTCGCCGGGATTCGGCTCCTGCGCAGCGGCGTCGCCGGCGAGCCCCCCCCCCAGCCCGACGACGAGCCCGACGACGAGACCGAGTTCGCGCAGGCGCACGCCGGCGTCACGCCACCGCGACATCGGGCAGCGCGTCTCGCTCGCCGTCCATCCAGGGCGGCGTCGGCAATCCGAGCTCGCGCAGGAACGGCGGGTTGAAGATGCGCGACTGGTAGCGCATCCCGTAGTCGCAGAGCACGGTCACGATGGTGTGCCCCGGCCCGAGGTCGCGCGCCATGCGGATCGCGCCGGCGACGTTGATTCCGGTCGACAGCCCCATGCACAATCCCTCGGTCTCGACGAGGTCGTAGACCACGGGCAGGCCCTCGGAATCGGGGATGGTGTAGGGCATGTCGACCTTCAGCCCCTCGAGGTTGGCGGTGATGCGTCCCTGCCCGATCCCCTCCGAGATCGAGGAGCCTTCCGCCTTCAGCTCGCCATGGGCGTACCAGTTGCAGAGCGCAGCGCCGTCCGGGTCGGCGAGGCCGATCCTGACGTCCGGGTTGCGCGCCCGCAGCCCCTCGGCGACGCCGGCGAGGGTGCCGCCCGAGCCGACCGCGCAGATGAAGCCGTCCACGCGCCCTCCGGTCTGCTCCCAAATCTCCGGCGCCGTGGTTTCGACATGGGCCTGCCGGTTCGCCACGTTGTCGAACTGGTTGGCCCAGACGGCCCCCTCCGGCGCGATCTCCGCCAGCCGCGCGGCGAGGCGGCCGGAATACTTCACGTAGTTGTTGGGGTCGCGATAGGGGACCGCGGGCACCTCGACGAGCCGGGCGCCGAGCATCCGAAGCGCGTCCTTCTTCTCCTGGCTCTGGGTCTCGGGGATCACGATCACGCAGCGGAAGCCCATCGCCGCGCCGACGACGGCGAGGCCGATCCCGGTATTGCCCGCCGTGCCCTCGACGATCACCCCGCCCGGACGCAGCGTCCCGCGGGCGACGGCGTCCCGAATCATGAAGAGCGCCGCACGGTCCTTCACCGACTGGCCCGGGTTCATGAACTCGGCCTTGCCGAGGATCTCGCAACCCGTCAGTTCGGACGCCTTGCGAAGTCGCAGGAGCGGGGTGCGGCCGACGAGTTCAGGCAGGGACGACGCGACCCCCATGATGGAGCCTCTCCGAGAATGCTGCGACGACCGAGACCTAGCGCCTGTGCGGGGGGCCATCAACCCGCGCCCGGCCGACCCGGCGCCGCGCCGCCGTCCCCTGCGTCGGGATCGGGCACGTCCGCCGGTCCGCGTGACCATTCCGCCACGAGCCGGTCCTCGTTCGCGCCGAGCCAGAGCAGGGAGACGAGGAGCGGTCCGTTGTTCACCTCGCCCGCCTCGACGACCGCGAGCGCCTCCGCGACCGTGGCGACGATGACCCGGATATCCTCGTCCTCGGTCGCAAGCCCGTGGATCCCCCCTGCCCCGTCGAGCGACGCCTCGCCGACATAAGCGGTGATATGCTCCGCCATCGTCCCGGGGGACGTATAGTAGCTGGCGATCCGGCGCACCCGTCCGAGTGTCAGGCCCGCCTCCTCGACCGCCTCGCGCCGGGCCGTGGCCTCCGGACCCTCGCCGGGGTCGCAGCGTCCCGCCACGGCCTCGAGGCTCCACGGCCGGGGGTCGCGTCGGGCGTAGGGTCCGGGGCGGAACTGCTCGATCATCAGCACCAGCCGCCGCGCCGGATCGAACGGCAGCACCGTCACCGCGTCGCCGCTGGTGAACACCGCCCGCTCGACCGGAGCCGACATGCCGCCGCCGAAGCGGCGATGCCGCAGCCGGTGCTCCTCGACGCCGAAGTAGCGCGCATAGGGGTAGGCGACGCCCAGTTCCTCCACGTCCGCCGCCGTCGACAGATCGCGGCGCAGCAGGACCGGCGTCCGGTCGGCGCGGCCGCGCGCCCGTGCCAGCGCGCGGAACCCGATCCCGTGCATCAGCGCCGGCATCTCCGCTGCCGGCCGGCGCCCAAAATGCGCCATCGCCTCCGCAGCCGCCTCGAGAAGGTGCGCCCGCCATTCCGGATCCGGCGACGCCGGCCAGGCCGCGGCCGGCGCCTCCCCGTCCCGCACCACCGCCGCCTCGGCCGGGCCGGCGCCGGTCTCCACCCGCCGGAACGTCGCGCCGCCGAAGGCCGTCAGCGCGAAACGCAGCCGCGCCGCCGCAAACTCAGTGGCGTGAAACAGCGCGCCGTCGACCCGCCCGCCCGCCGCGTCGACCAGCGCCGCCGCGGGCCCGTGCGGGTCGGTCCGCAAGGCGAGCCCCACGACCGATGTGCGCGGACCGCGCCGCACCGCCGCCTCCGGACCGACGATCGTCGCGAGAAAGTCGTCCTCGGCGAACGGACCGGGAAGGAAGAAGTCGGGCATGGGTCGGTCTCCGGGCCCGGCAGACGGGGGGCCGATCCGGCGGCCAGACGACGCGATCGCCGGACCCGGGCTAGCTCCGTGGCTGCCCGTACCGGTCGAGCAGGAACAGAAGCACGACGGAGCCCACGGTCGCGATGACCAGGGCGCCCACGAAACCGGTCGCGCGGAGGCCGAGACCCCAGAACAGCACCCCGCCGACGAAGGCGCCGGCGACGCCGGTCACGAGGCTCTGGACGAGGCGCTCCCTGCGGCCATGCAGCGCGTTCGCGACATAGCCGGCGATCAGCCCGACGACGAGGAAGGTGACTAGGCCCAGGCCGAGCATCGGCATTCTCCCCTTGGCGACCTGCACAAGCGGTAGGGGCACGACCGCCGGGCGTCAACGGCCCCGCCGCCGCCTGCAGCCGGGCGAGCCATTCCTTCGCAAGCGCGTAACGAAGCGCCCTTCCCGGCACAAGGAACGACATGGTGGTCGAGGGTCGCCCGAGGCAACCAGTTGAATCTGCCCGCATAGTTAATGCGCGCTTTGCGCGCGAGGCCGCTCGCGCAGTGATTGTGCATTGCCGCAACTGGAAAAGAATCGCTTCAAACCATAACGATCCGTGATAAGCGGGCTGCGGGTGGATGGATCCTGATCACCTTGCCAGGGTCGGGTCCGTTGTTGGGTGTCGCTTTTGTGCGAGGGGTGCTGTCATGTCCGAGAACCTTGATCCGTCTGTGAACTTTGCCGACAATCCGCGTCCGCCAGACGGCGATCGGCCGGGCAACGAGACCTCCGACGGCGGGCGCGCGGGCGCGGTCCAGATCCGTCTGACCGGAAACGGCTGGTATGACGACGGGACGGGCGCATTGCTCGACGGGAGCGACCGTCCGAACCCGCGCGCAATCTCCAACACCGTGTTCAAGCAGACCGATTCGAACGGCGTTCATATCGACGTGCCGAACGACGCCGGCTTCTCGAGCCTGCTTTGGGTCTGGGGTCAGTTCATCGACCACGACATGGACCAGACCGCCAGCGCCGCATCGAACGGCTCGGCCGACATCACAGTGCCGGCCGGCGATCCGATGCTGACCCAGGGCGGCGTCTCCTCGATCCCGTTCGACCGGTCCACCCCCGCAAGCGGGGGCGGGGCGCGCGAGTTCAACAACCAGATCACGGCCTTCCTCGACGCCTCGATGGTCTACGGCTCGAGCCAGGCGAAACTCGACCAGCTTCTCGTGTCCGGCACGGCCAAGCTCAAGCTGTCCGCCCAGGGCACGATCATGTTCAACGCGGGCCTGCCGGTTCTCGGCAACGGCGCCGTGGCCGGCGACACCCGCGCCGGCGAAAACGAGGCCCTGCTCTCCATGCAGGCGGTCTTCGCCCGCGAGCACAACCGGCTGGTCGACGAACTCGCCGCCGCCGGGCTGACGGTCGAGCAGCAGTTTCAGGGCGCTCGCGCCCGCGTCGAGGCGATGGTCCAGGCCATCACCTTCAACGAGTTCCTGCCGAAGCTCCTCGGCCCGGGTTGGGAGCCGTCCGCCTATACCGGCCACAAGTCCGACGTCAACCCGGCGATCACGCTCGAGTTCTCCACGGCGTTCTACCGTCTCGGGCACTCGATGCTGTCGCCCTCGATCAACCGCATCAACGAGAACGGCGCCACTGACGCCGCCGGCCACCTCGCGCTCCGCGACGCTTTCCAGCAGAAAGGCGCCCAGATCGCCATCACCGGCGTCGAGGACATCTTCCGCGGCATGGCGACGACAAAGTCGCAGAAGATCGACGCCTTCGTCGTCGAGGATATCCGCTCCTTCCTCTTCAACGCCGGCGGAGGCTCCTTCGGCCAGGACCTCGCGGCGCTCAACATCCAGCGCGGCCGCGACCACGGCCTGCCGACCTACAACGAGGCGCGCGTCGCCCTCGGGCTGGAGGCCAAGACGAGCTTCAGCCAGATAACCAGCGACCCGCAGGTCGCCGCGAGGCTCAGCGCCGCCTATGGCGACGACATCACCAAGGTCGACCTCTGGGTCGGCGGCCTCGCCGAGGACGCGGTCGGGGGCGGCATGGTCGGCGAGCTGTTCCGCGCCGGTCTGATCGACCAGTTCATCCGCCTGCGCGACGGCGACCCGTTCTGGAGCCAGCAGCGCGGCTTCGGCGCCGCCGAACTCGCCGAGCTGTGGTCGACCAGGCTCTCCGACGTCATCGCCCGCAACACGGACGTCGACGACATCCAGGACGACGCCTTCGTCGCGTACAACCGCATCGGCGGGAACGACACGGCCAACACGCTGAACGGCCAGGCGGGCAACAACCTGCTGCTCGGCTTCGGCGGCGCGGACACCCTTAACGGCGGCGCGGCGGACGACCACATCGTCGGCGGCGCGGGGACGGACCGGCTGGCCGGCGGCGCCGGCAACAACGTGCTGATCGGCGGGACCGAAGCCGACACCTATGTCATCGACGCGAGCCTCGCCAGCACGAACGAGGTGCGGGGCTGGGAGGCGATCGACGCCTTCGAGTTCCTCAACACCGCCGGCCGCGGCCCGATCTCCCTGACCGACGGCGCGAACGGCGCGGTCATCGCCTTCGGCCAAGCCACCGTCACCATGAAGGGTGTGACCGCCGCGGCGCTCAACTTCGTCGCGCCGACTGTCAACGCCGATTCCGCAGCCGGCGCAACCGGCTCGCCCGTGGTCGTCAGCGTCCTCGCCAACGACAACGACACCGACGGGGACCAGGCGACCGTCGATCCCACCTCGGTCCGGATCGTCGACGCCGACAGCGGCTCGAACGGCCTGACCAGGACGGTCCCGGGCGAGGGAACCTGGTCGGTCAACGTCACGACCGGCGCGGTCACGTTCACGCCCGAGGCCGGTTTCACCGGCGCGGCGACGTCGATCTCGTACACGGTTGCCGACACCTTCGGGCAGCGTTCGTCGCCGGCGGCGGTCAATGTCACGATCGGCTCCGGCCAGGGCGGCAACCCGCCGACCGTTGTCGCCGACGCCTTCGCCGTCAACGCCAACGGCTCAGCCACGTTCGCGATCCTCGCCAACGACAGCGACGCCGACGGGCTCGACGCCACGTCGGTCCGTCTCGAAGGGGCCGACGCGGGATCCGCGGGTCGCACCAGGACCGTCGCCGGGGAGGGCGTCTGGACGGTCAACGCCACGACGGGCGCCGTCACCTTCGCGCCCGTCGCCAACTACACCGGCGCGGTGACTGACGTCGCCTACACGGTGGCCGACACGACCGGCCAGCGGTCGGGCCTAGCGGCGCTCGACGTCACTATCGTCGGGGGGACCAATCCCGGCCAGACCTTCAACGGCAGCGGAAACGGCAACACCCAGAACGGCGGCGCCGGGAACGACACTCTGAACGGCAATGGCGGCGGCGACACGCAGAACGGCAACGGCGGCAACGACGTGCTGAACGGCGGGACCGGAACCGACACGTCCAACGGCGGCGACGGGAACGACATCATCCTGATCAGCGGCACGCAGGCGCGGAACGACGCGATCAATGGCGGCGCCGGGCTCGCCGACACCATCCGCATCACCGCCAACGGCGATGCGACGCTCGCCGGCACCAACCGCATCTCCAACGTCGAGATCTTCGAGGGCAGCGGCCGGGCGGTGCTCGGCACCGACAACGACGACGTCCTCGACTTCTCGAAGTTCGCGGCGGTGAGCGGCGTTGCATCGATCCGCGGCATGCGCGGCAACGACACCATCACCGGCATGTCGGGCGCCGACAGTCTCTTCGGCGGCAGAGGCAACGACACCCTCGACGGCAACGGCGGCGGCGACACCTTCGTCGGCGGCAACGGCAACGACACGTTCCGGTTCGTTTCGGGCGCTTCGGGCGGCAACCATCGCATCGACGATTTCGACGCCAGCGGAAACGATGTAATCCGCCTCGTGGGGTTTTCCGAACTCGCCGGCCTGACGAACGCCCAGCGCGTCGCGGCCGTCGCCGACGCCACGACGTTCGACGGCAGCGGCGCGACCATCGACCTCGACGACCTCGGCGGCTCCGGGGAGATCTTCCTGGCCGGCGTCAGCAGCACGCGGCTCGGTTTCAGCGCCGAGGACTTCACCTTCGGCTGACGTGGTCCCGCACGAGAACGGGGCCTTCCTCGCAATGACATGGGCGGCTATATGGCCGCCCATGTCCGTTTCGCCCAACGCCCCCGCCCTGCCACCGCAAGTCGCGCGCCGCCGCACCTTCGCGATCATCTCGCACCCGGACGCGGGCAAGACGACGCTGACGGAGAAGTTCCTCCTCTACGGCGGCGCCATCCAGATGGCCGGCCAGGTCCGCGCCAAGGGCGAGGCCCGGCGCACCCGCTCGGACTACATGAAGATGGAACAGGAGCGCGGCATCTCCGTCTCCGCCTCGGCCATGTCGTTCCCGTTCCGCGACTGGTGGTTCAACCTCGTCGACACGCCGGGGCACTCGGACTTCTCCGAAGACACGTATCGCACGCTCACCGCCGTCGACGCCGCCGTCATGGTGATCGACGGCGCGAAGGGCGTCGAAAGCCAGACGCGCAAGCTCTTCGAGGTCTGCCGCCTGCGCGACCTGCCGATCCTGACCTTCTGCAACAAGATGGACCGCGAGGCGCGCGACACCTTCGAGATCATCGACGAGATCCAGCATGAGCTGCAGCTCGACGTCTGTCCGGCCTCCTGGCCGATCGGGCAGGGCCGCGACTTCCTCGGCTGTTACGACATGCTGAACGACCGGCTCGAACTCATGGACCGCGCCGACCGAAACCGGCGGGCCGAGAGCGTCGCGATGCAGGGGCTCGACGACCCGCGCATGGCCGATCGCATCCCCGCCGACGCGCTCGCGACGCTGCGCGAGGAGGTCGCGATGGCCCGCGAGCTCCTGCCCGCCTTCGACCACGAGGCGATGCTCGCCGGCAACCTCTCGCCGATCTGGTTCGGCTCGGCGATCAATTCCTTCGGCGTGCAGGAGCTGATGGCCGGCATCGGCGCCTATGGCCCGCCGCCGAGCGTCCACGCCGCCGAGCCGCGCGAGGTCGGGGCCTGGGAGCCCGAGGTGACCGGCTTCGTCTTCAAGGTCCAGGCCAACATGGACCCAAAGCACCGCGACCGCGTCGCCTTCCTCCGGCTCTGCTCGGGACATTTCGGGCGGGGCATGAAGCTCTTCCACGTCCGCTCGGGCAAGCAGATCACAGTGGCGAGCCCGATGCTGTTCCTCGCCCAGGACCGCGAGCTCGCCGAGGACGCCTGGGCCGGCGACATCATCGGCATCCCGAACCACGGCCAGCTCAGGATCGGCGACGCGCTGACCGAGGGCGAGACCATCCGTTTCACCGGCATCCCTTCCTTCGCCCCCGAGCTGCTGCAATCGGTGCGCGCGGGCGACCCGATGAAGGCGAAGCACCTCGAGAAGGCGCTCAACCAGTTCGCTGAGGAAGGCGCCTCCAAGCTCTTCAAGCCGCAGGTCGGCTCGGGCTGGATCGTCGGGGTCGTCGGTCCGCTGCAGTTCGACGTGCTGGCGAGCCGCATCGAGCAGGAATACGGGCTGCCCGTGCGCTTCGAGCCGACGCAGTTCACCTCGGCCCGGTGGGTGGCGGGCCCCCGCGACAGGATCGACGCCTTCGCCAGGGCCAACAAGGGACACATGGCCGAGGACCACGACGGCGACCCGGTCTACATGACCCGCCTGCAATGGGACATCGACCGGGTGACGCGCGACTGGCCGGAGCTGCGGCTGACCGCGGTCAAGGATACCGTCGCCTGAAGACTTCGGTGTCAAGGGTTTACGGCGGATTCTTCGATGCACATTCCATGCACGACGTATGCACGACGCATATGCCAAGCAAAAGAGTCAGAATTGAATCGTTAATGCAGGCGCGAGGCATTCAGGCCGAGGCCGTATGATACCGGCGGGCTCATGAAACGACTCGCGGCCCTCTCTTTGCATTTGGCACTTTTATCGTGTATACTCAAATAGTTACCCAACCTATCACGCGTGTTAGCCCGTGTTGCGCCGGGTGGCCTCGTAGACTCGCCGGTATGAGAGCCCGCTCACCGGCCGGCGATCGGCCCGAGCTGCGGCCGATCTGCGCCAAGGATACGATGGCGCAAGCTCGGCGCACGGGCTAACCTTCGCGAAGAAGCGGTGCTGCGAACGAAACCTATGTGGCTCAACGGCATGGCATGAACACCTGGCTCTGGAACCTCGGTCACGCGCCGGGCTACATGCTCCTCATCATTCACGTGGCGCTCCAGGTCTTCTTCATCGGCCGGGCGCTCCTGCGCCCCGAGCGCGAACCGGCCGCGCGCATGGCATGGGTCGTGGTGATCCTCGTCGCCCCGATCATCGGGCTGCTGTTCTACGTCCTCTTCGGCGAGCCGAACATCGGCCGCCGCAGGGTCGGCCGCCTGCGCGCGGCGCTGGCGCGGCTGCCCGCCTTCGACGCGCTGGCGACCCACGAAGGCGAAGGCGAAGCCGCCTCGGTCGTTCCGACCCGGCTCGCGCCGCTCTTTCGCGTCGGAGAATCCATCAGCGGCTTCCCGGTCGTGGCCGGCAACACCGGCGCGCTTCTCGCCTCGTCCGACGCCGCGATCGACGCCATGATCGCCGACATCGACGCGGCGGCCGACCACGTGCATCTGATGTTCTACATCTGGCTGCCGGACGGCAACGGGCTCAAGATGGTCGATGCGGTCAAGCGCGCCGCGCGGCGCGGGGTGGCGGTCCGCGCCATGGCCGACGATCTCGGCTCGCGCCTGCTCATCCGCTCGCCGCACTGGCAGGACATGGCCGCGGCCGGCGTGCGGATGGCTGCGGCCCTGCCGATCGGCTTCATCCTGTCGCGCCCGCTCAAGGGCCGGATCGACATGCGCAACCACCGCAAGATCCTCGTGGTCGACAACCGCGTGACCTATTGCGGCAGCCAGAACTGCGCCGACCCGGCCTTCGAGATCAAGGCGAAGTATGCCCCCTGGGTCGACGCGATGATGCGCTTCGAGGGGCCGATCGTGCGGCAGAACCAGCACCTTTTCGCCTCGGACTGGATGGCCCACACCTCGGAGGACCTGAGCGCGCTCGTCGCCGAGCCGGTCGGGCCGCTGGGCGCGGGCTTTCCGGCGCAGGTGATCGGCACCAGCGCCGCGACGCGGCCCTCGGCGATGCCGGAGATGTTCGAGGCGCTTATGTACGCCGCTCGGCGGGAACTGGTGGCGACGACGCCCTACTATGTCCCTGACGAGCCGATCCAGGCCGCGCTCTCCGCGTCGGCGCGGCGCGGGGTTGCGACGACGCTGATCCTGCCCGCCCGCAACGACAGCTGGATCGTGGCGGCCGCGAGCCGCAGCTATTACGCCCAGCTTCTCGACGCCGGGGTGACGATCTACGAGTATCGCCCCGGGCTCCTGCACACCAAGTCGCTGACCATCGACGGCGAGGTGACGCTGATCGGCTCGGCCAACATGGACCGGCGCAGCTTCGAGCTGAACTTCGAGAACAACATCCTGCTGTTCGACAAGGAACTTACCCGGGCGATGCGCATGCGCCAGGAGGAGTACAAGGGCCAGTCGAACATCGTCGATCGCGCCGAGGTCGAGGGGTGGAGCCTCCGTGCCCGGCTGCGCAACAACGCGATCGCGATGTTCGGCCCCGTGCTTTGACGGCGAGGCAAGCCCCTGAAAAAGCCAGGATTCATCTGGCCGGAACGCGGCTGGAATCGGGCTGAATCCGCCTTGCCACTTTTTCAGGATTCGACAACGCTTCGGCGCGTGTCCGGCGCCCGGGCCGCTGGCGTCAGGCCAGGGTCTTGTCGGGGATGTTGAGCGCCGCCTGCGATGCGGGCCGCGCCAGCGCGCGGGCGAGCCAGGCCTTCACGTTGGCGAAGCGCTCGAACTCGACGAGATCGAGCGCTTCGTAGCCTTCGAGCCCGCGCACCCAGGGCCACAGGGCCATGTCCGCGATGGTATACTCCCCCATCATCCAGTCGCGCCCGTCGAGCCGCGCGTCGAGCACGCCGAGCAGCCGCTTCGCCTCGTTGACGTAGCGGGTGAGCGGCCGCCTGTCCTCGATCTCGCGGCCGGCGAACTTGTTGAAGTAGCCGATCTGGCCGAACATCGGGCCGACGCCGCCAATCTGGAACATCAGCCACTGGATGGTCTCGTAGCGCGCGCCGCCCGAGGGCAGGAACATGCCTGTCTTGTCGGCGAGGTAGATCAGGATCGCGCCGGACTCGAAGAGCCCGAGCGGCCGCCCGTCCGGCCCGTTCGGATCGATGATCGCGGGGATCTTGTTGTTCGGGTTGAGCGAAAGGAACTCGGGCGTCATCTGGTCGCCCGAGAGGCTCACCAGATGCGGCTCGTAGGACAGGCCCGTCTCCTCGAGCATCGCCGAGACCTTGATCCCGTTCGGCGTCGGCCAGGAATAGAGTTGCACGCGGTCGGGATGCTGCGCCGGCCACCGCGCGGTGATCGGATGGTCGAGGGTGGGGGCGTCGAGGCTCATTCGCGTGTCTCCCTGGGTCTGTCCAGCCGCACTTGTGCCGCGCGCGGGGAATTGCAAGCCGGCGCGACCCCCGGCCGATCCCCCGGGGGCGGGCGGCGTCAGTCGACGAAGGCCTTTTCGATGACGAACTGGCCGGGCTCCGAGTTGGACCCCTCGATGAAGCCGAGTTCCTCGCAGATCGCCTTGTGCTCCTGGAGCATCGCCATGGAGCCGCAGATCATCACCCGGTCCGTGGCCGGGTCGAGCGGCGCCCCCGTGGCCGCCGCGAGGCGGCCGTCGCGGATCCAGTCGGTCATGCGGCCCATCGCCGGGCTCTGCTCGCGCGTCGTGGTCGCGATGTGGACGAGCTTGTCGCCCACGACCTCGGGCAGGAACTCGTGCTCGCTGATGCGGCGGACGAGATCGTGGCCGAAGGCGAGCTCGCCCACCTGCCGGCAGGTGTGGGTAAGCACCACCTGCTCGAACTTCTCGTAGGTCTCCGGGTCACGGATGATCGAGGCGAAGGGGGCGATGCCCGTGCCTGTCGAGAACAGGAAAAGCCGCTTGCCGGGCACCAGCGCGTCGTGGACGAGCGTTCCCACCGGCTTCGGCCGCATCGCGATCTCGTCGCCTTCCTTGATGTGCTGGAGGCGCGAGGTGAGCGGCCCGTCCTGCACCTTGATCGAGTAGAACTCGAGCTCCTCCTCCCAGGAGGGCGAGCAGATCGAATAGGCGCGCAACAGCGGCTTGCCGTCGACGACGAGTCCGATCATCGCGAACTCGCCGGAGCGGAAGCGGAAGCTCGCCGGGCGGTCGCAGTTGAACGAGAAGGTCCGGTCGGTCCAGTGCCGGATGTTGCGCACCTTGAGGAGCGCCATGCCGCGCAACGCCTTGTCCACCACCTGATCCATACACCGATTCCTCTGTTCCATGGGATGCGCGGACGTGACGGTCGGCTGCGTCCCCGGGCGGCGGCTTTTACACCGGCCGGCCGGCGGGGAAAAGGGTCCGCACAGACGTGATCGCGGCGCGAATCGCCCGACGTTGACGAAGATCGTGCGCAAGTATATATGGAACCGCAATAAGCAGGGCCTCAATCCGGAGGTCCGGGGCCGCGCGAGCAAGCGGCCGCATCGCCGCTCAACCTTTCAGCGCAAGGCCACATGACCACATTCTCCGACCTCTCGCTTGATCCGCGAGTCCTCGAGGCCGTTTCCGAAGCCGGATACGAGACCCCGACCCCCATCCAGATCCAGGCCATCCCCCACGCGCTCGAAGGGCGCGACGTGCTCGGGATCGCCCAGACCGGCACCGGCAAGACCGGCGCCTTCGTGCTCCCCATGCTCTGCGCGCTCTCCAAGGGACGCGCCCGGGCGCGGATGCCGCGCAGCCTGGTTCTCGCGCCCACGCGCGAGCTCGCGGCGCAGGTGGCCGAGCAGTTCGAGAAGTATTCCAAACACCTCAAGCTCTCGATGGCGCTGCTGATCGGCGGCGTCAGCTTCAAGGACCAGGACAAGCTCATCGACCGCGGCGTCGACGTTCTGGTCGCCACCCCGGGCCGGCTGCTCGACCATTTCGAGCGCGGCAAGCTGATGCTGACCGGCGTGCAGATCATGGTGGTCGACGAGGCCGACCGCATGCTCGACATGGGTTTCATCCCCGACATCGAGCGCATCTTCAAGCTGGTGCCCTTCACCCGGCAGACGCTGTTCTTCTCGGCGACGATGGCGCCGGAGATCACCCGGATCACCGACACGTTCCTGCACAACCCGGTCCGGGTCGAGGTGGCGCGGCAGGCGACCACCTCCGAGACCATCTCGCAGTGGGTCGTCAAGCACATCCCCCGGCGCAAGGACACCGGCCCCTCGGAGAAGCGCGAGATCCTGCGGCGGCTGATCCGGGCGGAGGGCGACGCGCTCACCAACGGCATCATCTTCTGCAACCGCAAGGTCGAGGTGGACGTGCTGGCGAAGTCGCTCAAGAAGCACGGCTTCGACGCGGCGGCGCTGCACGGCGATCTCGACCAGAAGCTGCGCATGGCGATCCTCGGCCAGTTCCGCGACGGCGAACTGAAGCTGCTGATCGCCTCCGACGTCGCGGCGCGCGGGCTCGACATCCCCAACGTCAGCCATGTCATCAACTTCGACGTTCCGATTCATCCCGAGGATTATGTGCACCGCATCGGCCGCACCGGCCGCGCCGGGCGCGCCGGGACGTCGATCACGCTCTGCCTGCCGCACGACGAGAAGCACCTCGCCCGGATCGAGGAGCTGGTGAAGAAGGCGGTCCCGGTCCGCGAGAGCCCGCTGGCCGGCGGAGCGCCCACCGAGGACGTCGCCGCCGAGCCTGCCGCCGAGCGCGGCGGCGCGGGCCGGAGGGAACGCGCGCGGGGCGGCCGCGGCGGAAGGTCCGGCGCCCGGCCGACCGGACCGGCGCCGGCGAGCGAACGCGAGGAAGCGGCTCCGGCCCCCGCGGCGGCGGCCGTCGCCGCCGAGCGATCCGACCGGCCGCGCCACGACGGCGGCCGCCGGCGCGGCGCGGCCGGGGAGCGCGTCGCCCCGGGCATGGGCGACCACGTCCCCGCCTTCCTGCTGCGCGAGTTCCGCGTCCCCGCGTCGGCCGCCGACACGGAGGAGGACGAGGATCAGCCCGCCGTTCCGGCCGCAAAGGCGTCCCGGCCCCGGAAGGCGGTCCCCGTCGAGACTGTCGAAGCCGTGGCGGAAGCCGCCGGGCCTGCCGATGCGGCGGAAGCCGCCGGGTCTGTCGATGCGGCGGAGGTCGTGCAGAAGGCGCCGGCGAAGCGCCGCGCGCCGCGCCGGCGCCGGGCCGCGGAGCCTGCCGCGGCCGAGGCCGAGGTCGAAGTCTCGCCCTCGGCGGCATGATGCGCACCGAATTCGACGACGAGCTCGAGGCGCGGCTGGTCCGCTACGCCGCGATCGACACCCAGAGCGACGAGACCTCGGCGAGCGAGCCGAGCACGGCCATCCAGCTCGACCTCGCGCGGCTCCTGCGCGACGAGCTGGCCGAGATGGGCGCCGAGGACGTGCAGCTCACCGAATACGGCGCGGTCCTCGCCACGATTCCGGCCACGGTCTCCGGCGCCGTCGCGCCGATCGCCTTGCTCGCCCATGTCGATACCGCGCCGCAGTTCAACGCGACCGGCGTGAAGCCGGTGGTGCATCGCGCCTGGGACGGCGCCCCGATCCGCTTCGCCGACGCGCCCGATCTCGTCCTCTCGCCCGAATCGTCGCCCTACCTGGCCGGCAAGGAGGGCGAGGACATCGTGACGGCGAGCGGCGCGACGCTGCTCGGCGCCGACGACAAGGCGGGCGTGGCCATCGTGATGGCGGCGGCGCGCGCGCTCCTCGCCCGACCCGACGTGCCGCATGGCCCGGTCCGCATCGCATTCACGCCCGACGAGGAGATCGGCCGCGGCGTCCACTCGAACCTGCCCCGCGACCTCGCCGCCGCCGTCGCCTACACCTTTGACGGCGGCGAGAAGGGCGAACTGACGTGGGAGAGCTTTTCCGCCGACAAGGCCGTCGTGCGGATCGAGGGCGTCTCGATCCATCCCGGCGACGCCAGGGACCGGCTGGTGAACGCCCTGCACCTCGCGGCGAAGATCGTCGACACGCTGCCGCAGACGACGCGCACCCCGGAGACGACCTCGGGCCGCCAGGGCTTCATCCACGTCTACGAACTGCGCGGAACCGCCGCCGCGGCGGAGATCCGCATGATCCTCCGCGATTTCGAGCTCGACGGGCTTGCCGCCCACGGCGCGCTCGTGCGCCAGGTGGCCGAGGCGGTCGCCGCGACCGAGCCGCGGGCGCGGGCAGCGGTGGAGATCACCCCGCAGTACCGCAACATGCGCTACTGGCTCGAGGCGGACATGCGCCCCGTCGAAGTGGCGCAGGCCGCCTACCGGCGCTGCGGGCTCGATCCGGTCTCCACCCCGATCCGGGGCGGCACCGACGGCTCGCGGCTGACCGAGCTGGGGGTGCCGACGCCGAACGTCTTCACGGGGATGCAGAACGTCCACGGCCCGCTCGAATGGGTGAGCGTGCAGGACATGGCCGCCGCGGTCGGCGTCGCCATCGAACTCGCCCGCCTCTGGGCGGAGCCCGGCCCGGCCGCCTGAGCCGCGCTCGCCTTCGCCACAGGGCGCTTGCGCGCGACGGGGCGGCGGACGATAACCGCTTCATGCACTCTGGACCCTCCCCCGACCGTGACGCGCGCTCGGCGATCCGCGCGCTGACCTATGCCGACGAGGCGGCGCTGGTGCGCGATCTCGTCGTGCGCACGCGACTCGCCCCGGCCGAGCGCGACGCCATCTCGGCGGCCGCCGCGCGACTGGTCGAGGAGGTCCGCGCCAGGTCCTCGCCGACGGTGATGGAAGCCTTTCTCGCCGAATACGGCCTCTCCACGGACGAGGGCGTCGGCCTCATGTGCCTCGCCGAGGCGCTGCTGCGCGTTCCCGATGCGCAGACCATCGACGAGCTGATCGCCGACAAGATCGAGCCCTCGAACTGGGGCGCCCATCTTGGCCGCTCCACCTCGTCGCTCGTCAACGCCGCCACCTGGGGGCTGATGCTCACCGGGCGCGTCCTCGACGACAGCCCGGGGCCGGCGGCGCTGCTGCGCTCGGCGATGCGTCGCCTCGGCGAGCCGGTGGTGCGCAAGGCCGTTGGCCAGGCCATGCGGCTGATGGGCCGGCAGTTCGTTCTCGGCGAGACCATCGAAGCCGCGATGGACCGCGCCCGCACCCTCGAGGCTCGCGGCTACGCCTATTCCTACGACATGCTCGGCGAGGCGGCGCGAACCCACGCCGACGCCGACCGCTACGCCGCCGCCTACGCCAACGCCATCGCCGCGATCGCCGGCCGCGCCACCGGCGACGTCCGCAGCTCGCCCGGCATCTCGGTCAAGCTCTCGGCGCTCCACCCCCGCTACGAATGGTCGCACCGCGCCGACGTCATGGCGGAGCTCGTCCCGCGCGCCCGGACGCTCGTCCGCGCCGCCGCCATCGCCCGCATCGGCTTCAACATCGACGCCGAGGAGGCCGACCGCCTCGATCTGTCGCTCGACGTGATCGAGGCGCTGTTCTCCGACCCGCTCCTCGACGACTGGCAGGGCTTCGGCGTCGTGGTGCAGGCCTATGGCCTGCGCGCCGGCGCCGTGATCGACCGGCTCGCCGCCCTCGCCGCCCGCCACGACCGCCGCATGATGGTGCGCCTCGTAAAGGGCGCCTACTGGGACAGCGAGATCAAGGGCGCGCAGGAAAGGGGCCTGCCGGGATTCCCGGTCTTCACCCGCAAGCCCGCGACCGACGTCAGCTACATCGCCAACGCCCGCCGGCTGCTCGACAACCGCGAATGGATCTACCCGCAGTTCGCCACCCACAACGCCCACACCGTCGCGGCGGTGCTGGCGATGGCGGGCGAGGACCGCGAGAACTTCGAGTTCCAGCGCCTGCACGGCATGGGCGAGGCGCTCCACGACATCGTGGCGACCTCCGAGGGCACGCGCTGCCGCCTCTACGCGCCCGTGGGCGCGCATCGTGACCTGCTCGCCTACCTCGTGCGGCGGCTGCTGGAGAACGGGGCCAACTCCTCCTTCGTCAACCAGATCGTCGACAAGTCGCTGCCGGCCGCGACGATCGCCGCCGACCCGATCGCCGAGGTCGAGAGCTGGGGCGATGCGATCGTGAATCCCGGCATCGCGCCGCCGCCGCGCCTGTTCGCGCCGCGCGCCAACTCGGCCGGGTGGAACGTCAACGAGCCCGCCTCGGTCGCGCCGCTGATCGCCGCGCGCGAGGCCTGGCGCGCCCATCGCTGGCAGGCGGGGCCGACGCTGCCCGGCTCCGGCCCCGACGGGCCGGCCCGCGCGATCGTCAATCCCGCCGACCCGGCCGAGACGGTGGGGGAGGTGCGCGAGGCGACCGCCGACGAGGTCGCCGCCGCGCTCGCCGCCGCCGGGGTCGCCTTCCCGGGATGGGCGGCGACGCCGCCCGCCGAACGCGCCGCCTGCCTGCGCCGGGCCGCCGACCTCTACGAGGCGAACGCCGCCGAGCTGACCGCGCTCGCCACCCGCGAGGCCGGCAAGACGCTCGCCGACGCCATCGCCGAGCTGCGCGAGGCGGTGGACTTCCTGCGCTACTACGCCGACGAGGCGGAGCGCGCGAAGGGCGAGGGCCGCGGCGTCATGGTCGCGATCTCGCCGTGGAACTTCCCGCTGGCGATCTTTTCCGGGCAGGTCGCGGCCTGCCTCGGCGCCGGCAACGCCGTGCTGGCCAAGCCCGCCGAGCAGACCCCGCTCATCGCGGCGCGGGCGACCGCGCTCCTGCACGAGGCGGGCGTCCCCGCCGGCGCGCTCGTGCTCCTGCCCGGGGACGGCCCCGGCGTCGGCGCGCCGCTGGCCGCAAGCCCCGCCATCGCCGGCGTCGTCTTCACCGGCTCGACCGAAGTGGCGCAGTCGATCCACCGCGCGCTGGCCGCCAACGCCGCGCCCGACGCGGCGCTCGTCGCCGAGACCGGCGGGCTCAACGCCATGGTGGTCGATTCCACCGCGCTCACCGAGCAGGTGGTGCGCGACGTCCTTGCCTCCGCCTTCCAGTCCGCCGGCCAGCGTTGCTCGGCGCTGCGACTTCTCTATGTGCAGGAGGAGGCGCGCGCCCGGGTGATGGAGATGCTCGGAGGCGCCATGGAGACGCTCCGCCTCGGCGACCCGTGGGATCCGGCGACCGACGTCGGCCCGGTCATCGACGCCGAGGCCGAGGCCGCCATCGCCGGCTATGTCGACGCCCGGGCCGACCGTGTGACCAAGTCGCTCGCGCCCCCCGCCCCCGGCCGCTTCGTCGCGCCGACGGTCATCGAGGTCTCCGGCATCGCCGATCTCGACCGCGAGGTCTTCGGCCCGGTGCTGCACGTCGCCCCGTTCCGCGCCGACGGGCTCGACGCCGTGGTCGACGCGATCAACGCCCGCGGCTACGGCCTGACCTTCGGCCTCCACAGCCGCATCGACGACCGGGTGGAGCGCGTGACCGCCCGGCTCGCGGTCGGCAACATGTACGTCAACCGCAACCAGATCGGGGCGATCGTCGGCTCGCAGCCCTTCGGCGGCGAGGGGCTTTCGGGCACCGGCCCGAAGGCCGGCGGGCCGTTCTACCTGCCGCGCCTGCAACGCCGCGCCGAACCCGCGCCCGACGCCGCGCCCGGCGGCCCGGAGATCGCCGTCGGCGAGCTGTTCGGCGGGCTCGACGCCGCCGCCTGGGCCGCCCGCGACGACCGCATCGCCGCCTTGCGCCGCCTTCTCGGCGACAACCCCGCCCTCGCCGCCGCCGCCGCGTTGCCGCAGGCGCCGCTCGACCTGCCGGGACCGACCGGCGAGAGCAACCGCCTGAGCCTGCATCCGCGCGGCCGCGTGCTCTGCCTCGGCGCCGGTCCCGCGGCGGCGCTGGCGCAGGCCGTGCAGGCGCTCGCCGCCGGCAATGCCGTCGTCGTCGTCGCCGAGGGCGCAACGGCGGCGCTCGCGCCCCTCGCCGCGGCCGGGCTTCCCCTGGCGGTGCGCGATGGCCGCATCGTTCCGGCCGCGCTCACCGACGTTCCCCGGCTCGGGCTCGTGGCGGCGCGCGGGCCGGAGGACTGGCTCCGCGCCCTGCGTGTCGCCCTCGCGGCCCGCCCCGGCCCGATCGTGGCGCTGGAGACCGGCCTTCTCGCCCCGGAGCGGCATGTCGTCGAGCGCCATCTCTGCATCGACACGACCGCCGCCGGCGGCAATGCGAGCCTGCTTGCGGAAAGCGCCTGACCGATGACCGAGGATGGGCGCGAGTCGCACCCGCCCTATCGGCCGCCCCCGCGCGAACTGGTGGCGCTCGCGGCGGTGCTGGCGCTGGTCGAGATCGTGCTGGAACTGTCCGACCATGGCCTGATCGGTACGGGCCTGCGCGCCCGCGTCTTTGCCGTCGGCGCCTTCTGGGCGCAACTACTCCACGGCGCGCGCCCGATCTTCGATCTGCAGCCGGTCACGATGTTCGTCAGCCACGCCTTCCTGCACGGCGGCTTCCTGCACATGGCGATGAACTGCGTCGTGCTGCTCGGCCTCGGCCGGCTGGTGTCAGACCTCTACGGCAGCCGCGCGATCCTGCCGGTGTTCCTGGCCGGCGCGGTCGCCGGCGGCGCGGTTTTCGGGCTGCTCGCGACGAGCCCCTACCCGATGGTCGGCGCCTCCGGCGCGATCTTCGCCTTCGTGGGCGTCTGGGTTGTAGGCGACTGGCGCCGGCTCCGCGCCGCGGGACGCCCCGTCCGTCCAGTCCTGTCGCGGGTCTTCGGCTTCGTGCTTCTCAACGTCATCTTCTTCGTGGCGCTGTCGGGAATGCTGGCTTGGGAAGCCCATCTCGGCGGCTTCCTCGCCGGTCTCGTCGCCGGCGTCCTGCTCGAGAACTGCCGCGAGCGAAAACTCGAAGCCCGCCTCGCCGAAGCCCGGACCGCCGCCCGGGCCCGCCGCGAGGGCCGCAGCCCGTGATCTTGCTCAATGAGCGGTCGCACCAGACCGACGGACGCCGTTTGGGCGCGTCACATCAGGAGAGCACCCCGCCATCGGCGTCGTCGCCGGATTCGTCGATCAGCCGCAGCAGGTCCGGCACGCGCACCGTGCGGTTCTCGCAAAGCTCGACCACCCCGTCCCGGCGCAGCGCCGAGATCTGCCGGCTCACCGTCTCGATGGTCAGCCCGAGGTAGTCCGCCATCGCCTCGCGGGTGATGTAGAGCGGAAACACCAGCGTCCCCGGCTTCGGCTCGCGCTGGAGCGCGGCGTCGCGGCGGGCCATGATCACGAACAGGCTGGCGATCTTCTCGCGCGCGGTCTTGCGCCCAAGCAGCAGCATCCATTCCCGCGCGCTGTCGAGTTCGTCGAGCGTCATCTGCAACAGTCGCCGCTCGATCTGCGGCATCCGCGCGACCAGCCGCTCGAACTCGGGCTTCTGGAACATGCAGAACACCGTCTCGGTAGCGGCCACCACGTCGTAGGCGTTCTGCGCCCGCCCCGGCCGCCCGAGGAAGTCGGATGGCAGGAGCAACCCGACCATCTGCCGCCGGCCGTCGGCGAGGGTCCGGGACAGCATCGCCACCCCTGTCACCACGCTGCCGACCATCGACATCCGCTCGCCCGCCCAGGCGATCGTCTCCCCGGCCTCGAAGCGCCGGTAGCTCTTGAAGCTGTCAAGCTCCTCGAGGTCGTCGGGCTCGCAATAGGCGCACACCGCGCGACGGCGGATAGGGCAGACCTCGCATCGGGTCTCGGCGCTCCTGTGCGAACGGACAGCCTCCAAATCCCGGTCCCCCAACCTCATCCACCGAAGTTAGTCGCCCGGTTGATCAGGATCAAGGCGGCTGGCCCCTTCGCGCGGACGCTGTGGCCATGATGATTACCGCCGTCGCCCCGACCGAAGACCCGCCATCGCGGGAGCGCCTTGTCCCCCGCTACGCCACCTACCCGACCACGGCGCTGTTCCGCTCCGACGTCGGCTCCGCCGCGCGCGCCGCCTGGACCGCGGCGCTGCCGCCCGGGGTCGTGCTGTCGGCGCGCCTCCACGTGCCGTTCTGCCGCCGGCTCTGCGCCTTCTGCTGCTGCCGCACCCAGCGCGCCCGCTCGGCCGGACAGGTCACGGCCTACGCCCGCGCGCTCGTGACCGAGATCGAGCGGGTCGCGCGGCGCCTGCCCAACGGCGCGACGCTCAAGGCCGTGGCGCTTGCCGGCGGGTCCCCGACGATCCTGCCGGTCGCCGCCATCCGCGCCCTCGGCCATGCGCTCGGCGCGCTGGGACCGCTCGCGCCTGGCGCGCCGTTCGGCGTGGAGATCGAGCCGCACGGCGTCCCGCGTCGCCGGCTCGACGCGCTCCTCGGGATCGGCATGACCGAAGCGATCATCGGGTGGCAGGATCTCGCGCCCGAAGTGCAGGAGGCCGTCGGCCGCGAGCTGCGCCTCGACCGCGCCGCGGCGACGATCGCGGACGTGCGCGCCGCGGGGGCCGCGCGGGTCGCGGTGGACATCCTCTACGGGCTGCCGCGGCAGACCGCCGCCTCCTTTGCCGCAACCTGCGCCGCGGCGGCGGCGCTTGCGCCGGACCGCATCACGCTGACGGGCTACGCCCACGTGCCCTGGATGGCCCGGCGCCAGCGGCTCATTCCCGAGGCGAACCTGCCCGCCGCCCCGGAGCGCGCCGAGCACTTCTCCGCTGGCGCCTCCGTCCTCGCCGCGGCCGGCTACCGCGCCGTGGGGATCGACCTCTTCGTCCGTCCCGGCGATCCGCTTGTCGCGGCGGCGGATCTGCGGCGCGACCTGGGCTTCTGGCTGGCCGCGCCCGTCGACGCCGCGCTCGGGTTCGGCGCGGCCTCGGTCTCGCGGTTGCCGCAGGGCTACGTGCAGAACGTCGCCGAGACCGGCGCCTATGTCGATCGGATCGCCGCCGGCGACGATCCCGCCTCCCGGGGGCGCGCGCTCGGGCTCGAGGATCGGGTCCGCGGCCGGGCGATCGAGATGCTGCTCTGCGACCGCCGGGTCGACGTCGCCGAACTCGAGGCCACGTTCGGCGATTTCGCCCGGAGTGTCCTGCCCGCCTGCGCGGCGGCCGCGCGTCGCTTCCCGGAAGTCGTCCGGCTCGTGCCGGACGGGCTCGACGTCGCGCCGGCGCCGCCCGCGATCCTGCGCGAGATCGCCGGGCTTTTCGACGCCCACGCCGGCTGACGCCCGGCGCGCGTCAGAGGCTGCCGCCGTCGATGAACTTGCCCTTCGTCGTGCCGTCGGCGGCCATGTTGCAGACGCCCTGCCGACGGCCGGCGACCACCTCGATCAGCCAGGTGCCGGCCGCGCCCTTGCGGGCGTCGGTGGCGTAGACGTTGCTCTTGCGCAGCTTCCAGTTGTTGGCCGCCTTTTCGACGCAACCCTTCATCGCCTTCTGCGGCACCCCGGCGAACTTCTTGCCGCCCTGCCCGCCTTGCTGAAGCTTGCGCTCGCGGACGCCCGCGTCGTAGCCCGCGCCGTAGGTCGAGGCCGGCAGGTTGCTGCGGTAGCGCGCCCCGGCGAGGCCGTCGCGATAGCCGGCCTCGAACTCGGCCTTCTGCTGGCCGGTCGTGAAGGTCTTGCCCGGCGGGTAGTCGCTTCCGTCCTGGGCGAGCGCGGCCACTCCGAGGGCGGCCGCCGCGGCGATCGCGATGGCCGCGGCGACGTCCTTGCCCTTGGTTTTTGCAAACCCGGGCCCGGACGAGGCCGCGAGTGCGAGGCTCAACAGCATTGCGGTGGCGGCGGACTTCTTCACGGGCGTGTTCCTTTCATTCGGTTCGTCCGAGCCTATCGCACCTTGCGGGCCGGATCTCTCCCGATCAGCGCCGGCGGTTTAGTACCGGCGAGTCTACCAGGCCACCCGGCGCAACACGGGCTAACACGCGTGATAGCATGGTAACTACCTGAATACACACGATAAAAATGCTAAAGGTCAAAAAAGGTCCGCGAGTCGCTTCTTGAGCCCGCCGGTATAAGGTCGCGGGCGCGGCCGCCCCGCCTCTACCGCAGCGGCAGCTCCGCCAGGGGCGGCCGGGCGCGCTTGCGGTTGAGCTCCAGATGGCCGAGGGGCGTCCAGCCGGCGATCGTGGTCTCGATGCCGTCGCGGCGCAGCGCCGCCTTCAGCGCCTGCTCGATCCGTCCGCGATCCGGCTTGGCGAGCGGCGCGAAGTCGACGACGACCTGCCCGCCCAGCCCGCGCAGCCGCAGCTGGCGCGGCAGTTCGCGCGCCGCCGCGATGTTCGCCGCGATCGCCGCGGCCGGGGCGCCGTCGCCGCCGGTGTTGACGTCGACCGCGACGAGGGCGCGCGTCGCCTCGACCGCCAGCGAACCGCCGCCCGGCAGCGCCACGTCCGGCGCGAGAAGCGCCGCCGCCTCCTCCCAGACGCCGGCGCGGGCCAGCGCCTCGGGGTGGGTCTCAACCGGATCGTCGGCCGCGCGCGGCCAGTCGCGCCGGGCGAGCGCGGCCGCGCCGGGCGCAGCCTCCAGACACGCGCCGCCGGGGGCCCCGGCCGCCGCCTCGATCCGCGCCAGCCGCGCCCGCAGCCCGCCGATCTCGGCGGCGAGGTCGCCCGGCCGCGCGGTGGCTGCCAGCGAACGCACGATGAGGCCCCAGCCTTCCGGCGCGCCTTCCATGGCGGCGGCGGCGATCGCGCCGAGCGCCGCGCCGTCCTCAATGGCCTTGGAGACGTTCACCCCCGGAGCGCCCGGCGTGAGGATCGCGAGCCGCCCCTTGAGGAGCACGCGCGTCGTCACCGGCGGCGCCTTGCCGGGCTCGGCCCACGAGGCGACCTGCACGAGCAGTCGCGATCCCGGCGCCGGCAGCTTCGCGCCGCGCAGGAAGCCGGTCGCGCCGCCGCCGAGATCGACCATCATTCCGCCGATGCCCTTCATCGGCCGGCCGGCGACCGCGCGATGGATCGCCGCGGGGCGCGGCCGCGCATCCCCCGCCGGCAGGTCGATCAGCAGGTCGTCCAGCCGTCCGTCGACGATCAGCGCCGCCGCGGCGCCGCCGTCGCCGCGCGGCTCGACGAGGATCTGGCGCCCCTTCACGGCCGCCATCCCGCCGCGCGCAGGAGGCCGAGCGTCTCGGCGATCGGCAACCCGACCACCGCGCTGTAGGAACCGGAAATCCAGGGCGCAAAGGCGGCGGCGCGTCCCTGGATCGCGTAGCCGCCCGCCTTGCCCCGCCATTCGCCGCTGGCGACATAGGCGGCGATCTCCGCCGGATCGAGACCGCGGAAGCGCACCACCGTCTCGACGACCCGGCTCCAGTCCCGGCCGCCGCGGCGAACCGCCACGCCCGTCAGCACGCGGTGGCGCCGCCCCGACAGCAGCCGCAGGAAACTGGCCGCCTCCTCGGGACCGGACGGGGAGCCGAGCATCCGCGACCCGCGCGCCACCACGGTGTCCGCCGCCAGCACGATGTCTTCGGGCCCGGCCGCAACCGCCGCGGCCTTGGCGCGCGCCAGCCGCAGGGCGCAGGCGCGCGGCGTCTCGTCCCGGAGCGGAGCCTCGTCGATGTCGGCGGCGGCGACCAGATCGGGGGCGACGCCCACCTGCGCGAGCAACTCGCGCCGCCGCGGGCTCGCCGAGGCGAGGATCAGCCGCGGAGGCAAGGCCGGTCTTACTTGAAGCGGTAGTTGATGCGACCCTTGGTCAGGTCGTAGGGGGTCATCTCGACCTGCACCTTGTCGCCGGCGAGCACACGGATGCGGTTCTTGCGCATCTTGCCGGCGGTATGGGCGATGATGACATGGCCGTTCTCGAGCTCCACCCGAAAGGTCGCGTTGGGAAGAAGCTCGGTCACGACCCCGGGGAACTCGAGAAGCTCTTCCTTGGCCATGTGGATCCCGATGCAGTTACGACGGAACGGAAGCGCGCAACCCGCGCGTCCGCGCGCCGTACATGAGCCGCCCGGGCGGAAGAATCAAGCACGAACGTCGTGAGCACGCAACGGCCCGCGACCTTTCGGCCACAGGCGCGGAGCGCGTTCAGTACTTCTGCGGCACGTAGAGTTCCGGCGGCAGCACCTTGCGCTCGTATTCCGGGTTGAACACCCGCTCCGGCAGCGTGATCTCCTCATGCGGCACTTCCTCGTAGGGGACGAGGCTCAGCAGGTGGTCGATGCAGTTCAGCCGCGCCCGCTTCTTGTCGACGCCCTGGACGATATACCATGGCGCCTCGGGGATGCTGGTGCGGGCGAGCATCTCCTCCTTGGCCTTGGTGTAGGCC
>NZ_JAGOID010000042.1 GCF_017995835.1 Amaricoccus sp. | reverse complement strand
CCATCACCCCCAAGGGGGACGATCGCGCCGCCGGCTCCAGCCTCCGGACGGGCTACGCCCGCCCTCCGGCTGGAGCCGGCGGCCAACCTAGTTGTCGGCGCCGGACACGATGGTTGTCGCTGATCAGACGCCTTCGCCGCTCCGTCATCGGCCAAATGCGATAGCCTTGTCGGGATCCCGGGCGGCGCTTGGCGACGGCGCGCCGGATGTGCTAGGTTCGATGCGGAAAATGCCGGCGTCGAGACCGGCAGGATCGGGCGCGACACCGTCGGGCCCGATGGGCGAGCAGAGAAGGAGTTAGTCCATGCCCTCCTGGACCCGACGCGGATTGCTGTCCGTGGCCGCGGCCGGCGGCGTCGCCGCCTGCACCACCCGGCCGGCGAGCCTCCAGGGCAGCGCCGGCGCCCGCATCGACGCCGCGGTGGACGCGGCCATCGCCGAACTCTACGCGACCGTTTCCGGGTCCGAGCAGTTGGCGTCGCGGGCGCAGGGCCTGCTCGTCATCCCCAACATCACCGAGCTCGGCTTCTTCGCCGGCGGGGCCTATGGCGAGGGCGCGCTGCGGATCAACGGGGTGACCGTCGACTATTTCTCGCTGAGCGCGGTCTCGGTAGGCTTCATCTTCGGCGCCCAGGCCTACAACCAGGCGCTCTATTTCCTGACGCCCGAGGCGTTGCAGGAATTCCGCCTCGCCGACGGCTGGACCCTCGGCGTCGACGCCGCCGTGGTGGTCAACACCGACGGGGCCGCGGGCAGCCTCAACACCGCGAGCTTCAACCGCCCGATCGTCGAAGTCGTCTACGCCCAGCGCGGCCTCCTCGCCGACGCGAGCTTCGCCGGGGCGAAATACAGCCGCATCTACCGCTAGCGCGCACCGGCCGGGGGCGACCCCTTCACCCGCCCGCGGGGACCAGCGTCGTCACCCCGACGGCGCCCGCCCGCGCGAGGGCGGGATCGAGCGACATCGGCACGTATTCGGACCGCCGCCACAGGGCCGAGAGGTCGTCGTAGTGGCGCGACAGCAGGTGTCCGCTCTCGCCCGTGGCGATGACGAACACGCTCGCGTCCGGATCGGAGAAGTCATAGACGGCCCGGAGCCCGGCGGCATGCTGGTTCAGGTAGGGCTCAGGCCCGTAGCCGGGCGCGAGGCCGCGCAACAGCGTATGGTCTCCCCCCGGCGTCGACTGCCGGATGTTGGCGAGATAGCGCAGCACCGGAACCTCGCCGAGCGTCTGGTGCCGATGCAGGGCCTGGTGCGCGTCGCCCCAGCGCCAGCTTTCCATCCGCGCGCCGTAGCTCGCCTCGAGCTCGATCAGCGCCTCGTCGAGCGCGAGCCGCGCCGTGTCGGCGCAGGACTCCGCCGCGGTGGTCTGCACCACGTCGCACCAGGCGGCCGCGCCGTCCGCGTCGCGGAACACCCGTTCGAGGAACACCGGATCCGGCGCCGGCAGGCTGTCGGCCAGCGCCCCGAGCTCGTCGACGATCAGCCGCCGCTGCAGCGCCCGGACCCAGGCGGCATAGACCAGCGGCTCGGGCGTGTGCTCCGACATCTCGCCGGTCCAGTTCGCCAGCCGCTCCAGCGCCGCCTGCCGCCGCCGCTCCGCAGTCCCTACCGCCGCCGGCTCGCCACTGTACCAGAGGTCGCGGGCGATCAGCGGCAGCAGCGTGCGCGCCGCCTCGGAAACCGTATCGGTCTGGATCTCGATGAAGCTGTCGCGCGTGTGGTACGCCCGCGCGTTCAGGAGCCGCTCCGCCCGGATGATCCGGTGGCTGTCGCCCCAGTCGAAGCTCAGGTGGTCGGGAAAGGGCGCATCCGTCAGCTTGTTGTTGGTGTTGACGACGAGGCCGCCCGGCGGGTCGAGCACCCATGGGTTGGCCTCGAAGGGTCGAATCCCCCGCCAGTCGTTGGCGGCGAGCCAGCCCGCCGCGGGGATCGCCCCCTGACTGGCGCTCGACGGATCCCGCGCCGGCGCGGCGCCGGCCATCTGCAACGCGATCTCCTCGCGGTCGGCCAGCGTCAGCATCTGCGACGGCGCCACGAAGTTCCGCGCCGCCGCCCGCGCGGCGCGCACCGAGCCCGCCCGCATCAGCGCGAGGCCGGCGCTCATCGAACGGTCCTCCGCCGTCAGCGCCGTCCAGGCAAGGCTCGCCACATGGCCGGGCGGCGTCACCGCGCCGACGCCGAAGGCCCCGGGCGGGAGCACCGGCCCGTGCCGCGTCCAGCGCAGCGTCTCGGCGACGGGGTCCGCGTCCTTCACCCCGATCAGGACCCGGCGCTCGACGAAGGCCGCCCAGCCCCCGGGCGTCAGGTAGCGGGTCGGATCCTGCGGATCCACGCGCTCCACATAGACGTCCTGGTCGTCGAGATAGCTCGAGGTCAGCCCCCAGCCGAGATCGGGATTGCGCCCGATCAGCACCAGCGGCATCCCCGGGATGGTGCCGCCGATCACCGGCCCGGAGGCGAGGTCGATCCGCGCCAGCATCCAGATCGAGGGCGCGGTCAGCCCCAGATGCGGATCGGTGGCGAGGAGCGGCGCGCCCCCGGCCGTGCGCGCCGGCGCGGCGGCAAAGGCGTTCGAGGCCCCTGCCGCGCCGACCGGCGCCGTGGGGTCGAGCGGGTGGCGCAGGCCCGCATGCCGCGCCGACCGGGGCGCCAGCGCCGCGCCGAAATCCGGCAGGCCGAGCAGCGGCGGATTGGGCGAATCCGGCATCAGGTCGCGCACCCGCTCCGCCGGAACCGTGACGAGAAGCTGCGCCCGCAGCGTCTCGCGCGCCGCCTTGTCGGTCAGTTGCAGCGCCATCAGCTTCAGGATCGCCAGCGAATCCGCCGGGGTCCAGGGCGCGATCTGGGCGTCGAACAGGAAGAACTCCGGCGCGCCACGGCCGAGCGCCTCGGCCTGCACCACGCCGAGCCACGCGTTCACCCCCGCGGCATAGGCGTCGAGCGCCGCCATCGTGTCCGCGTCCTGCGCCGCGACCGAGGACTGGGCCAGCGGATAGAGATCGAGCGCCCGCATCAGCCGGTCGATCTCCAGCGTATCCGCCCCGAAAAGCTCCGAGAGCCGCCCCTGCGCCGTCCGCCGCATCATCGTCATCTGCCAGAGCCGGTCCTGGGCGTGGACGAGGCCGAGCGCGAAAAAAGCATCGTGGTCGTCGCGGGCGAGGATGTGCGGCACGGCGTTGCGGTCGCGCACGATCTCGACCGGCTGGCGCAGCCCGGCGAGGCTCAGGTTGCGCCCGTAATCCGGCAGGGACCGGCTCGCGAGGTAGTAGCCGAGGCCGAGCGCGAGGCCGGCCAGCACGGCCATCACGACGACGGCGCGCATCAGCCACCGGAACAGAAACGCCATCCGCGCGCGCCGCCTCCTGGCCGTCCGTCCGCTTGACCGGTCCGGGATAGCAGGCCATCAGGGGGCTGACAACGGACGAGGACCACTCGGGGGATCACCATGGCGCGCGTCGCATTCATCGGCCTCGGGGTCATGGGCTTTCCCATGGCGGGCCACCTCGCGGCAAAGGGGCACGAGGTGACGGTCTACAACCGCACCCCGGCCCGCGCCGCAACCTGGGTCGGCAGGCACGGCGGCCGGTCGGCGCCGACGCCGGCCGAAGCGGCCAGCGGCGCGGAGATCGTCTTCGCCTGCGTCGGCAACGACGACGACCTGCGCAGCGTGACCGTCGGCGAGGGCGGCGCATTCTCCGGGCTGGCGCGCGGCGCCGTCTTCGTCGATCACACCACCGCATCGGCAAAGGTCACGCGCGAACTCGCCGCCACGGCCGAGGCCGTCGGCGCGGCCTTCGTCGACGCCCCGGTCTCCGGCGGACAGGCCGGCGCCGAGAACGGCGCGCTCACGGTGATGTGCGGCGGCGACGAGGCCGCCTATGCCCGCGTCGTGCCGGTGGTCCTCGCCTATGCCCGCGCCTGCCGGCGCATGGGCGGGGTCGGGGCCGGGCAGCTCACCAAGATGGTCAACCAGATCTGCATCGCGGGCGTCCTGCAGGGCCTCAGCGAGGGCCTTGCCTTCGCCCGCAGGGCCGGGCTCGACGGCGAGGCGGTGCTCGACGTGATCTCCAAGGGCGCCGCCGGGTCGTGGCAGATGGACAACCGCGGCAAGACCATGCTTGCCGACAGGTTCGACTTCGGCTTCGCCGTGGACTGGATGCGCAAGGACCTCGGCATCTGCCTCGACGAGGCGAACGCCAACGGCGCGAGCCTGCCGGCGACGGCGCTGATCGACCAGTTCTACAAGGACGTGCAGGCGATGAGCGGCGGCCGCTGGGATACCTCGAGCCTGATCCGGCGGCTCGCATGATCCCGCCCGCCGCGCTCGCGCCGGGGGTAAAGATCGCCCCCTCCATCCTCTCCGCCGACTTCGCGCGGCTGGGCGAGGAAGTCCGGGCCATCGAGGACGCCGGCGCCGACTGGGTCCATGTCGACGTGATGGACGGGCATTTCGTGCCGAACCTCACCTTCGGCCCGCTCGTGGTCAGGGCGATCCGCCCCTTCGTCCGCACGCTGATGGACGTCCACCTGATGATCGCCCCGGCCGACCCTTACCTCGCCGCCTTCGCCGAGGCCGGGGCGGACCTCATCACCGTCCACGCCGAGGCGTCGCCGCACCTCGATCGCTCGCTCGCCGCGATCCGCGACCTCGGTTGCCTCGCCGGCGTCTCGCTGACGCCCTCCACGCCCCCCGAGGCGGTCGAGTACGTGCTCGACCGGGTCGACCTGATCCTCGTCATGACCGTGAACCCCGGCTTCGGCGGCCAGTCGTTCCTCGCCTCGCAACTCCCCAAGCTGCGCAAGCTCCGCGGCTGGATCGGGGACCGGCCGATCCGGTTGCAGGTCGACGGCGGCGTCGCCCCGAAGACGGCGCCCCTCTGCGTCGAGGCGGGCGCCGACGTCCTCGTCGCCGGCTCCGCGGTCTTCGCCGGAGGCCCCGCGGCCTATGCCGGCAACATCGCGGCGCTGCGCCCGGCCTGATCCCGGAGCGCCCCCGAATCCGCCCGGACCGACGCTGCGCCTCACCCGGCCACGGCGACCGGCCTGCCCTCGCGGCCCGTCGCGATAAGCGCATCGATCAGCCGGTGAACCTTCAGCGCCTCCTCGCCCGTCACCTTCGGGTCACGGCCCTCGCGGATGGCGGCGACGAAATCGGCCATGACCGCGCGGTGATGGTCGTGCGGGAACGCCATCGGATCGGCGCCGGCGCCGCCGGCGCTGCCGTCGGGGGCGATCGCTTCGCGGCGCCCGTCCTGGTGCTGCACCAGCAGTTCGGCCCCGCGCAGGCGCGCCGTGCCCCGCTCGCAGACCAGCGCGATCTCCTCGGGAAAGCCCGGAAAGCTCGCCGTCGTCGCCTCGATCGTGCCGATCGCCCCGCTGGCGAAGCGGACGGCGACGGCGACCATGTCCTCGGTCTCCATCCGGTGCAGCGGCGTCGTCGTGACGAAGCCCGTCACCGTCTCGACCGGCCCGGCGAGGCTCAGCATCAGGTCGAGCGTGTGGATGCCCTGCGTCATCAGCACGCCGCCGCCGTCGCGGGCCAGCGTGCCCCGGCCGGGTTCGTCGTAGTAGGTTTGCGACCGCCACAGCCGGATCGTCACCGAACAGCCGACGATCCGTCCGAGCGCGTCGGCGGCGAGCATCTCGGCGAGCCGCTGTCCCGCCGGCCGGAACCGGTGCTGCAACACCACCCCCAGCCGCACGCCGGCCTGCCGGCACCCCCGCACCAGCGCCTCCGCCCGGGCCGTGCCGACCTCGAGGGGCTTCTCCATCAGCACGTGCTTGCCTGCGGCCGCGCAGGCGAGGCCGATCTCGCCATGCGTGCTCGGCGGCGTGAACACCGCCACCGCCTCGATGCGTGGATCGTCGAGGATCGCATCGAGGCTGTCGCAGGTCGGAAACGGAAACCGCGCCGCGAAGCCCGCGCGCCGCGCCGCGCTCGGGCTGAAGGCGGCCACGACCTCGACCTCGCTGGCGAGGTCGAGCAGGCCCTTCGCGTGCGGCGTGACCGCCATCCCCAGCCCGACGATGGCGAGGCGCAGCCGGCCCATGGCTCAGGGCTCCAGGCGACTGATCATCACCGTGCAGAACGGCTTCTTGCCGATGGTGTCGTTGCAGATGCGCGAGACCGCGCGCGTGGCGACCTGCTCCACCGGGTCGTCGTCGGCGAGATCGCGCGGCTTCATCCGGGCGAGGTTGCGGTCGATGTCGGCCTCGATCGTGCCGGCGAGACCGTCGCGCAGGCGCGGGGCGTCGGCGAGGCCGACCGTCTCGACCCAGGTCCCGCCAAGCGGCTTGCCCGCTTCGTCGATCAGGATCGAGACGGTGACGTGGCCGCGGATGGCCATGCGCAGGCGGTCGCGGATGATGCCGTCCATCGCCCCGATCAGCTGCGTGCCGTCGAGATAGAGCCGGCCGGTCTCCACCTGCTCGACGATCCGCGGCGCGCCGGGAGCGAGCGCGACCATCGCGCCGTTCGGGGCGACCACCGCCGGACGGCCGAGCTCGCGCGCAAGCTCGGCATGGATCGAGAGATGCCGGTGCTCGCCATGCATCGGCACCACCACGCCCGGACGCACCAGATCGTGCATCAGCGTCAGGTCGGGCCGGTTCGGATGGCCGGAGACGTGATAGCGGCCGTCGTCCTCGATCGCCCGCACCCCGCGCTCGGAGAGCGCGTTGAGGATCCGCGCCACGGCGACCTCGTTCCCGGGGATGGTCTTGGACGAGAAGAGATAGGTGTCGCCGGGCCGGAGCTCGAGGCCCATGAAGCGGCCCGAGGCGAGCTGCGCGGTCGCGGCGCGGCGCTCGCCCTGGCTCCCGGTGGCGAGAACCAGCAGCCGGTCGCGCGGCACGGTGTCGGCGTCGAGCGGGTCGATCGTCTCGGGGAAGCTGTCTAGAACCTCCGCCGTGCGCGCCGTCTTCAGCATCGTGTTCATCGCGCGGCCGAGCACGATGATCTTGCGGCCCGCGTCGCGGCCCGCCTCGGCGAGGGTCTTGAGGCGCGCCACGTTGGAGGCGAAGGTGGTCGCGACCACCATCCCCTCCGCCTCGGCCATCAGCGCCCGGATCGGCGCGGCCAGCGTCGCCTCCGACCGCCCGGGATGCGGCTGGAAGACGTTGGTGGAATCGCAGGTCATGGCAAGGACGCCGAGATCGCCGATGGCGCGGAAGGTCTCGTCGTCGAAGGGCTCGCCCACCACGGGCGTGCGGTCGACCTTGAAATCCGCCGTGTGCATGATGCGTCCGAGCGGCGTCTCGATCAGCAGCGCCGAGCACTCCGGGACGGAATGCGCGATCGGAACGAACCCGACCCGAAACGGCCCGGCATGGACCATGTGCGGCCAGGCCTGCGTCTGGTGGACCATGGCCGTGTCCTGGCCGGCGCGCTCCATCTTGTTCTGGGCGATCGCCGTGGTGAAACGGCGGGCGAAGACCGGCGCCTGCAAGCGGTGGAACAGGACGCCGAGCGCGCCGACGTGGTCCTCGTGGGCGTGGGTGATGAACACGCCCTCCAGCCTGTCGGCGCGCGCCTGCACCCAGGACGGGTCGGCCATGATGAGATCGACGCCCGGCGCGTTCTCCATGGTCGGGAAGGTCACGCCCGCATCGACGAGGATCAGCCGCTCGCTCCCCTCGGGACCGAAGCCGTAGACATACATGTTCATGCCGATCTCGCCCGCCCCGCCGAGGGGCAGGTAGATGAGCCGGTCGGGTTTCGCCATGAGGCTTCCCTACTCCTTGTTGAGGGCGTCGATCAGTACGAGGCCGTGAATGGTCAGGTCGGAATCGATGATCTGCAAGACGTCGGTGGCCTGGGCGAACAGCGTGGACAGCCCCCCGGTTCCGATCACCTTCATCGGAACCCCGCGCTCCTCGCGGATACGGGCGCACAGGCCCTCGATCAACCCGATGTAACCCCAGAAGATGCCGGACTGCATGCAGGCGACGGTGTTGGTGCCGACGACCCGCTCCGGGCGGGTGACGTCGATGAAGGGCAGCGCGGCGGCCGCGTCGTGCAGCGCCTTGAGCGACAGGTTGACGCCGGGGGCGATCACGCCGCCGACATAGGCGCCGTCGTGGTCCACCACGTCGAGGGTCGTCGCGGTGCCGAAGTCGACGACGATCAGGTTGCCGCCATAGCGGTCGTAGGCGCCGACGGTGTTGACGAGGCGGTCGGCGCCGACCTGGGCCGTCGGATCGACCCGCACGGGCACGCCGAGCTTGACCTCCGGCTTGCCGACGACCTTGGGGCGGGTGTTGAAGTACCGGTCGGACAGGATCCTGAGGTTGAGCACCACCTGCGGCACCACCGACGAGATGACGACCGAGCCCACCTCGAGCTTGTGGCCGGCGTTCTCCATGAGCTGCGACAGCCAGACGAAATACTCATCCGCTGTCCGCTGGCGCTCGGTGCGGCAGCGCCATTCGGCGATGGTCGAGCGCCCGTCATGCAGCGCGAACACGGTGTTGGTGTTGCCGACGTCAATCGCGAGAAGCATCGGTAGGCTCCCCGGGAAAGTGCACGTCGGCGGCGGGCAGGCGGACCCGGCCGGTCTCCGTCGCGAGGATCAGCGCGCCGCTCGCGTCGATGGTCTCGAAGCGTCCCTCGACGACGCGGCCGGGCAGCCGGGCCGTCACCGTTTCGCCGAGGCGCGCGGCGCGGGCGAGCCAGGCGTCCCGCACCGGCGCGAACCCCTCGGTGCGGAACAGCGTCTCCCACCGCGCGTAGGCCGCCGCCAGCAGCGCGAGGAACGCCACGGGCTCGGGCGCCGGCCCCGCCGCCGCCAGCGTCGTCGTCGCCACGGCCCCGGGCTCGAGCTCCGCCGCCCCGGGCGTGGCGACGAGGTTCACCCCGAAGCCGATGACCAGCGCCAGCGGCCCCTGCGGTCGCCCCCCCGTCTCCAGCAGGATGCCCGCGAGCTTGCCGCCGTCGAGCAGCACGTCGTTCGGCCATTTCAGCGAGAACCGCTCCGCCTGCCCGACGGCCGCGGCGAAGGCGTCGTGCAGCGCCAGCGCCGCGACGAACGACCTCAGCGCCGCCTCGGCCGGCGAGACGCCCGGCAGCATCAGGAGGCTCGCCGCGAAGTTCCCCTCCGGCATCGACCACGCCCGCCCGCGCCGCCCGCGCGCCGCCGTCTGGGCGCGGGCAAGGATCCAGGCCGGCCCCGCCTCGCCCGCGGCCGCGCGGCGCAGACCCTCGGCGTTGGTGCTGTCGAGCCGGTCGTGAATGCTCCGGCCGTAGCCGTCGGGCCAGGACACGCTACTGGAACAACGTCATCGCCGCCGCGCCGGCGATCGTCTCGACCCCGAAGAGGTTGACGATCCCGAGCAGCATGGCGAGCGCGGACGCCCCGAGGAAGCCCCAGTGCAGCCCGGGCATCCGCCCGTCGAGCCCGTCGACCGCCTCGCCGAAATACATCAGGAAGACGATGCGCAGATAGTAGTAGGCGGCGATGACGCTGGCGACGACGCCCGCGATCGCGAGCCAGACGAGCCCCGCGTCGACCGCCGCCGTCAGCACGTAGAACTTTCCGAAGAAGCCGACGAGCGGCGGCACGCCCGCCATCGAGAACATCAGCACCGCCAGCGCCGCGGCGCGGGCAGGCGCCACCCGGCTGTAGAGACCGAGCGAATAGAGGTCGGTCACCGGCTTGCCGTCCTTCTCCATGTTCAGGATGAAGGCGAAGGCACCGACGTTCATGGTCACGTAGATCGCCAGATAGATCAGCATCGCCTGCGCGCCCTGCTCGGTGCCGGCCGCGAGACCCATGAGCACGAAGCCCATGTGGTTGATCGAGGAATAGGCCATCAGCCGCTTGAAGTTGCGCTGGCCGATGCCTCCCACCGCGCCGAGGAACATCGAGGCGATCGACAGGAAGACCAGGATCTGCTGCCAGTCGGCCGTCGCCCCGCCGAAGGCGTCGTAGAGCAGGCGCGCGATCATCGCCGCCGCGGCCACCTTGGGGGCGGTGGCGAAGAACAGCGTCACCGGGGTCGGCGAGCCCTCGTAGACGTCGGGCGTCCACATGTGGAACGGCACGGCCGAGACCTTGAAGGCCATGCCGGCCACGAGGAAGACGAGGCCGAAGAGGAGCCCGAGCGGCACGTGCCCGCCTTCGAGCGAGACGCCGATCCCCGCGAACGCGGTCGTGCCGGAATACCCGTAGGTCAGCGAGGCGCCATAGAGGAGCAGGCCCGACGAAAGCGCGCCGAGCACGAAATACTTCAGCCCCGCCTCGGTCGAGCGCAGGCTGTCGCGCCGGAAGGCGGCGACGACGTAGAGCGCCAGCGACTGCAACTCCAGGCCGAGATAGAGCACGATCAGGTCGCGCGCCGACACCATCGTCATCATCCCGACGGCGGCGAGCATGGCGAGCACCGGGTACTCGTACTTCAGCAGATCGTTCTTTTGCAGGTAGTCGCGGCTCAGCGCCAGCGTCGCCGCCGCGCCGAAGAGGACCATCACCTTGGAGAAGCGCGCAAAGCCGTCCGAAACGAACGAGCCGTCGAAGGCCGTCCGCGTCCCCTCCGGCTGGAACCCGATCCAGAGGCCGACGACCGCGAGCACGATCGTCGCCCCCCAGAGGATGGGGCCGTCCATCGCCCTGGACGAAAAGGCGCCGAGCATGAGGAAGGCCATCGCGAGAACCGCGAGCAGGAGCTCCGGGGCGACGACGGCGAGGTTCTCTGCGAGCATCGCGTCTTCCTCAGTTGGCTGCGAGTTCGACGGCCGTGTCGGCGGCCGCCGCTGCGGTCTGCTGCGCCTCGACCAGCGCCGCGACGGAGGGCCCGACCACGTCGAGCACGGCGGCGGGATAGACGCCGAGGATGATCGTGCCGGCGACCAGCGGCGCAAACAGCAGCTTCTCGCGCCGGCTCATGTCCTGGATGGTCTTGAGGCTGCCCTTGATCAGGTCGCCGAACACCACGCGCCGGTAGAGATAGAGCGCATACGCCGCCGACAGGATCACGCCCGTGGCCGCGAAGAACGCGACCCAGGTGGAGACCTGATAGACCCCCGCGAGCGTCAGGAACTCGCCGACGAAGCCGCTCGTCCCCGGCAGGCCGACGTTGCCCATGGTGAAGAGCATGAAGATCAGCGCATAGGCCGGCATGCGGATCACGAGGCCGCCATAGGCGGCGATCTCGCGCGTGTGCATCCGGTCGTAGATCACCCCGACGATGAGGAAGAGCGCCCCCGAGATGAAGCCGTGGCTGATCATCTGGAACAGCGCGCCGTCGACGCCCTGCTGGTTGAAGGCGAAGATGCCCATGGTCACGAAGCCCATGTGGGCGACCGACGAATAGGCGATCAGCTTCTTCATGTCGTCCTGCACGAGCGCCACGAGGCTCGTGTAGATGATCGCCATCGCCGAGAGGACGAACACGAAGTCCTGCATCACCTCCGACCCGACCGGGAACATCGGCAGCGAGAAGCGCAGGAACCCGTAGCCGCCCATCTTCAGCAGGATCGCCGCCAGCACCACCGAGCCCGCGGTCGGCGCCTGCACGTGCGCGTCGGGCAGCCAGGTATGCACCGGCCACATCGGCAGCTTCACCGCGAAGGAGGCGAAGAACGCGATGAAGAGCAGCGTCTGCACCCCGCCGACCACGTTGATCCCGAGCACGGTGATCGGGTCCGAGCTGAACTGGTGGGTCATCAGCGTCGGGATGTCGGTGGTGCCCGCCTGCATCCACATGGCGATCATCGCGACCAGCATCAGCACCGACCCGAGGAAGGTGTAGAGGAAGAACTTGAAGCTCGCGTAGATGCGTTCCTTGCCGCCCCAGATGCCGATGATCAGGAACATCGGGATCAGGCCAGCCTCGAAGAAGATGTAGAACAGCACCAGATCGAGCGCGACGAAGACCCCGATCATGAAGGTCTCGAGCACCAGGAACGCGATCATGTATTCCTTGACCCGGTCGGTCACGTGCCACGAGGCGCCGATGGTGATCGGCATCAGGAACGTCGTCAGCATCACGAACAGCACCGACAGCCCGTCGACGCCGAGCTTGTAGGTGAGCCCGCCAAGCCAGGGGCTCTCCTCGACGAACTGGAAGCCGGTGTTCGACGGGTCGAAGCCGGTCATGACGAAGATCGACAGCAGGAACGTCGCCGACGTGGTGACGAGCGCCAGCATCTTGGCGTTCCTCTGCGCGTGCTCGTCGTCTCCGCGAAGGAAGACGAGCAGGACGATCGCGCCGATCAGCGGCAGGAAGGTGACGAGCGACAGCAGGTTGTCCATGTCAGTGGCTCCCCCGCACCATCATCCAGAGCGTGATCGCGACGAGCCCCAGCACCATGGCGAAGGCGTAGTGGAAGACGTAGCCCGACTGCGCCCTCCCCGCGAGCCGCGTCACCCACGGCACGATCCCCATGGCGACTCCGTTGATCGTGCCGTCGATCGTGGCCCCGTCGCCCTTCTTCCACAGCAGCCGGCCGATCCAGAACGCCGGCCGGACGAAGACGACGTCGTAGATCTCGTCGAAGTACCACTTGTTGTAGAGGAAGTTGTAGAGCGGCCACTGTTGCTTCGCGAGCCGCCCCGGCAGCGACGGATTGCGGATGTAGAACTGGTACGCGACCACGAACCCGAGCAGCATGGCGACGAAGGGCGACGCCTTGACCCAGGCCGGCGAGTGGTGCGCGTCGTCCATGACGTGGTTGTCCTGCGCCATGAAGATGCCGCCGGTCTCCCAGCCATGCGGCAGAACCTCGGGCGCCTCGTCCTCGGCCGCGGCGACCTCGGCCCCCTCGGCCGGCGTCAGCGCATGGGCCTCGGCGGCCTCCTCGGCATGCGTCCCGGCCTCCTCGTTGGCCGCCGCCGCCTCGGCGTGCTCCTCGGTCGCCTCGGCATGCGCCGGAATGCCGAAGAAGGCGTTGACCGAGTTGTGGTCGCCGAAGAACGGCTTGTACCAGATCATCCCGGCCAGCACCGCGCCGAGCGCGAGCGCCGCGAGCGGGATCAGCATGCTGCGCGGGCTCTCGTGCGCGTGGTCATGCGCGTGATGGTCGCCCCGCGGCGCGCCGTAGAAGGTCATGAAGACCAGCCGCCACGAATAGAACGACGTCATCGCCGCCGAGAGGATCAGGAGCACGAAGGCGAAGCTCGCCGCGCCGGTGCCGCCGGCATAGGCGCTCTCCACGATCGCGTCCTTCGACAGGAAGCCGGCGAAGCCGATCGAGGTCAGCGGGATGCCGACGCCGGTGATGGCGAGCGTGCCGATCATCATCGTCCAGAAGGTGAACGGGATCTTGTCCTTGAGCCCGCCGTAGTTGCGCATGTCCTGCTCGTGATGCATCGCGGTGATGACCGAGCCGGCGCCGAGGAACAGAAGCGCCTTGAAGAAGGCGTGCGTGAAGAGGTGGAACATCGCCGCCGAATAGACGCCGACGCCTGCCGCCACGAACATGTAGCCGAGCTGCGAGCAGGTCGAATAGGCGATCACCCGCTTGATGTCGTTCTGCACGAGGCCGACGGTCGCCGCGAAGAACGCCGTCGTCGCGCCGATGATGACGATGAAATCCTTGGCGTGCGGCGCGAACTCGATGATCGGCGACATCCGGCAGACGAGGAAGACGCCCGCCGTCACCATGGTCGCGGCATGGATGAGCGCGGAGACCGGGGTCGGGCCCTCCATCGCGTCCGGCAGCCAGGTGTGCAGGAAGAGCTGCGCCGACTTGCCCATGGCGCCGACGAAAAGCAGCACCGACACCACCTCGGCGGCGTTCCAGTCCCGCCACAGGAAGCGGAACTCGGAGACCGCGATCGACGGCGCGGCGGCGAAGATGTCGTCGAACCAGATCGAGTCGACGAGCATGTAGACCGCGAAGATGCCGAGCAGGAAGCCGAAGTCGCCGATACGGTTGACGACGAAGGCCTTGATCGCCGCGGCGTTGGCCGAGGACTTGCGGTAGTAGAATCCGATCAGCAGGTACGACGCGACGCCGACGCCCTCCCAGCCGAAGAACATCTGAAGCAGGTTGTCGGCCGTCACCAGCGCCAGCATGGCGAAGGTGAAGAACGACAGATAGGCGAAGAACCGCGGCTTGTAGCTCTCGCCGTGCTTCCAGTTCTCGTCATGGGCCATGTACCCCAGGCTGTACATGTGCACGAGCGACGACACGGTGGTGACGACGACCAGCATGATCGCGGTCAGCCGGTCGAGCCGGACGCCCCAGTCGACCGCGAGCGAGCCGGACTGGATCCACGGGAACAGCTGGACCTGCCGCGCCACCCCGTCGAAGCCGAGGAACACGATCCACGACAGCACGCAGCACAGGAACAGGACGCCGGTGGCGAGGTACGTCGCCGCCTGCTCGCCCATCCACTTCCAGCCGAAGCCGCAGAGGAGGGCGCCGAGGAGCGGCGCAAGGAGGATGATCGTCGTCATCGCCGCTCAGCCCTTCATCACGTTGATGTCCTCGACCGCGATCGTTCCGGTGTTGCGGAAGAAGCAGACGAGGATGGCAAGGCCAATCGCCGCCTCGGCGGCGGCGACGGTCAGCACGAACAGGGTGAAGATCTGGCCGACCAGGTCGCCGAGATGCGCCGAGAAGGCCACGAGGTTGAGGTTCACCGCGAGCAGCATCAGCTCGATCGACATCAGGATGATGATGACGTTCTTGCGGTTGATGAAGATGCCGAAGATGCCGGTCACGAACATGATCGCCGCGACGGTGAGGTAGTGCCCGAGCCCGATCATCCCCTGCTCCCTGCGTTGGCCGGCCGCGCCCCGATGCGGTTCATATCCCCTGCCCCGGCTTGACGTCCTTGAGTTCCACCGCCCGCGCCGGATCCCGGTACATCTGCGTCAGCACGTCCTGCCGCTTCACGCCGACCCGCTTGCGATGCGTCAGCACGATCGCCCCGATCATCGCGACGAGGAGCACGAGCCCCGCCGCCTGGAACAGGAAGATGTACTTCGTGTAGAGCAGCGCCCCGAGCGCCGCGGTGTTGTCGACCTCCGCCGGCGAGGGCGTCACCGCCGCCCGCTGCGCCAGCGCGATGTCCGTCGTCTCCCACGCCCCGAAGACGAAGCCGAGCTGCACCAGCAGGATCACCCCGATCAGCAGTCCCACCGGCAGATACGCCGCCATGCCCTCGCGCAGCGCCGCGAAGTCGACGTCGAGCATCATCACCACGAAGAGGAACAGCACCGCAACGGCGCCGACATAGACGATCAGCATCAGCATCGCCACGAACTCCGCGCCGAGCAGCACGAAGAGCCCGGCCACCGAGAAGAAGGCGAGGATCAGCCACAGCACCGAATGCACCGGGCTGCGGGCGAACACCACGAGGAAGCCGGACAGGACGGCCACGATCGAGAACAGGTAGAAGGAGAACGTGGCCATGGGCTGTCCCTCAGCGATACGGCGCGTCGAGTTCGAGATTGCGGGAGATCTCGGCCTCCCAGCGATCCCCGTTCGCGAGCAGCTTCTCCTTGGTGTAGAACAGCTCCTCGCGGCTCTCGGTCGAGAACTCGAAATTCGGCCCCTCGACGATGGCGTCGACCGGGCAGGCCTCCTGGCAGAAGCCGCAGTAGATGCACTTCGTCATGTCGATGTCGTAGCGCGTCGTCCGTCGGCTGCCGTCGTCGCGGGGCTCCGCGTCGATGGTGATCGCCTGCGCCGGGCAGATCGCCTCGCAGAGCTTGCAGGCGATGCACCGCTCCTCGCCGTTCGCATACCGTCGGAGCGCGTGCTCCCCCCGGAACCGGGGCGACAGCGGCCCCTTCTCGTGCGGGTAGTTGATCGTCGCCTTGGGCTTGAAGAAGTACTTGATCCCCAGCTTGAAGCCGATGGCGATGTCGGTGAGCAGAAAGTAGTAGACGGCGCGGTTGAACGGGATGCCCATCATCAGCCTCCGATAGCCCAGCGCTGATAGGCGCCCCAGAACCAGCCGTACTGCGCGAAGAACCCGACCAGAACCACCCAGCCGATCGACATCGGCAGGAACACCTTCCAGCCGATCCGCATCAGCTGGTCATAGCGGTAGCGCGGCACGATCGCCTTCACCATCGCGAAGATGAAGAAGAAGAACACCATCTTGGCGAACATCCAGATCGCCCCGTCGGGCAGCCCCGGAATGGGCGACAGCCAGCCGCCGAAGAACAGGACCGAGATCAGCGCGCACATGAAGAACACGCTCATCAGCTCGCCGATCATGAACAGCAGGAACGGCGTCGAGGAATACTCGACCTGATACCCGGCCACGAGCTCCGATTCCGCCTCCGGCAGGTCGAACGGCGGCCGGTTGGTCTCGGCGAGCGACGAGACGAAGAACAGCACCACCATCGGCAGATGCGGCAGCCAGAACCAGTGGAACAGCCCCCAGCCCCCGGCCTGCGCCTCGACGATGCGGCTGAGGTTCAGCGACCCCGCCGAGATCAGCACGCCGACGATGATCAGGCCGAGCGAGACCTCGTAGGAGATCATCTGCGCCGCCGAGCGCAGCGCGCCCATGAACGGATACTTCGAGTTCGACGCCCAGCCGCCGATGATGATCGCGTAGACGTGCAGCGACGAGATGGCGAAGATGAACAGGATCCCGACATTCATGTCGGAGATCACCCAGCCGGGCGCCCAGGGGATCACCGCCCAGACGATCACCGGCAGCACGAAGGAGATCATCGGCGCCAGCAGGAACAGGGGCTTGTTGGCCCCGGCCGGGATGACGATCTCCTTGACGATGTATTTCAGGAAGTCGGCGAAGGACTGCATCAGCCCCCAGGGCCCGACCACGTTCGGCCCCCGGCGCAACTGCACCGCCGCCCAGATCTTGCGATCGGCGTACATCAGGAAGGCGAGGCAGACGAGAATGAAGACCGTCACCGCCAGGCATTGCAGCAGCACGATCAGGAAGATGCCGAAGCCGGTGTCGAGAAAGCCGTCCATCGCCTACTCCGCCGCCATCGCATGATGCCGCCCCGCGGCGAGCCGCGACAGCTCGGCCATGACCGTGCTGGCCCGCAGGACCGGGTTGGCGAGGTAGTGGTCCACCGCTGGCCCCCCGAAGTCCTGCCCGCTCATATCGCCGCGGGCCACGGGCGTCCACGGGTTTTCCGGAACTTCCTCGATGTGCCCCAGATGCGGGAACGCCGCGAAGAGCTGCTGGCGCAGCGCGATCAGGCTGTCGAAGGGCAGCGTGGCCCCGAGTTCCGCCGACAGCGCCCGCAGCACCGCCCAGTTCTCGCGCGCCTGCCCCGGCGGGAAACCGGCGCGGAGCGCCATCTGCGGCCGGCCCTCGGTGTTGACGAAGATGCCGGACTCCTCGGTCCAGGCCGCCCCCGGCAGGATCACGTCCGCCCGATGCGCCCCCCGGTCGCCGTGCGAGCCCTGATAGACCACGAACGGACCCGCCGGGATGTCGATCTCGTCCACCCCGAGCGCATAGACTGCCTCGGCGCCCTCGAGCGCGCCCTTCAGCCCGCCCTCGGCGACGAAGCCGATGTCCATCGCCCCCACCCGACTCGCCGCCGTGTGCAGGATCAGCAGCTTCGAGCCGGTCAGCTCGCAGAGCGCCATGACCTCGCCGAGCACCGCCGCGCCGTCGTCCGACGTCAGAGCGCCTTCACCGAGCACGATCAGGCTCGGGGTCGCCTTTTCCTCGTCGGTCAGCGTCTCGCGGTTCAGATCTGCGAGCGCCTTGCGCCCCGTGCCGATGTGGTCGACGGGATAGGTCAGGTCCGCCGGCTGACCGACCGAGGCGATCATTGCGCCGCCCAGCCAGGCCTTGCGTAGCCGCGCGTTCAGAACCGGCGCGTCGTGGCGCGGGTTGACGCCGACGAGCAGGATGCGCTTCGCGTGGTCGATGTCGCCGATCCGGGCCGTGCCGGCATAGCCCGAGCGGTTCCCGGCCGGGAGCCGCGCCCCGTCGAGCCGGCACTCGGTCACGCCGCCGAGCTTCTCCGTCAGGAGCTTCAGCGCGAACATCGCCTCGACCGGCGCGAGATCGCCCGCGAGCGCCGCGACCCTCTTGCCGGCGAGGCCCGCCTTCACCGCCGCGAACGCCTCGGCCCAGGTCGCGGGTCGCAGCTTGCCGCCCTCGCGGACATAGGGCTTGTCCAGCCGCTGCCGCCTCAGCCCGTCCCAGATGAAGCGCGAGCGATCGGCCAGCCATTCCTCGTTCACGCCGTCGTTGTTGCGCGGCATGATCCGCATCACCTCGCGCCCCTTGGCGTCGACGCGGATGTTCGACCCGAGCGCGTCCATCACGTCGATCGACTCGGTCTTGGTCAGCTCCCACGGTCGCGCCGTGAAGGCGTAGGGCTTCGACGTCAGCGCCCCGACGGGACAGAGGTCGATGACGTTGCCCTGCATCTCGCTCGTCAGCATCCGCCCGAGATAGCTCGTGATCTCGCTGTCCTCGCCGCGCCCCGTCTGCCCCATCTCCGGCACGCCGGCGACCTCGGTGATGAACCGCACGCAGCGCGTGCAGCTGATGCACCGCGTCATCTCGGTCTTGACCAGCGGCCCGAGATCCATGTCGATCGCCGCCCGCTTCGGCTCGCGATAGCGGCTGAAGTCGACGCCATAGGCCATCGCCTGGTCCTGGAGGTCGCATTCGCCGCCCTGGTCGCAGATCGGGCAGTCGAGCGGGTGGTTGATGAGCAGGAACTCCATCACCCCTTCCCGCGCCTTCTTGACCATCGGCGTGTTGGTCTTGACCTGCGGCGGCTGCCCGTCCGGCCCCGGGCGCAGATCCTTGACCTGCATCGCGCAGGACGCCGCCGGCTTGGGCGGGCCGCCCACCACCTCGACGAGGCACATCCGGCAGTTGCCGGCGATGCTCAGCCGCTCATGGTAGCAGAAGCGCGGAATCTCGACCCCGGCGACCTCGCAGGCCTGCAAGAGCGTCATCTGGGGCGGAACCTCGATCTCGACGTCGTCGACGATCAGCTTGCGCAGGTCGCTCATGGCTTTGGCTCCCGGCCGTCCACCGTCGGCCAATTCTTGAAGGCGAGCACCCAGAGCGAGATCAGGTTCGCAACCGGGATGATCATCAGGATCGACCACAGGCCGGAATGCCCGGTCCGCGACCAGATCTTCCAGTAGGGGATCACGGCAAGGGCGAGGATGACGAGGATCGGGATGAGCCCGATCCCGCCGTACTCCGTGGTCACGGTGGTCGTCGCTTCCATCGTCCTACTCCGCCGCCACCGCGCAGGCGCGCGTCCGCCAAAGCCGCGCCTCGCGCGCGTACTCCCACCCGAAGGCTTCCTCGCTGTCGCCGTTCGCGCGCAGATGCGCGAGCCGCTCCAGCCCCTCGTCGAGCGTCGGCCTGTGCCCTTCGGGCACGCGCCACATGACGAGATGCCGCTCGGGCATCAGCTCGAACCACTCGGCCCGGCGCGCATGGAACTGCCGATGCACGGTGTTCCAGACGAAGGCCTCCAGCGCCTCGACGCTCTCCCAGACCGTCAGGTTGGCGACATGGCGCGGATCGCCGTCGATCTTCGTCTCGGTGTTCCCGGTCCCCGGCTCGCCCGAGCCTTCCATCATCCAGACAAAGCCCGGCATGCGCTTGCCGAGCCCGTTCACCCGGTCGATCGCCGCCATGAACTCGGCGACGCGCGGGTCGTCGGTCTCCGCGACGAGCCTGCCGACGTTGAGCTGGGCGAGGTGCATGGCGCCGTTAACCCCTCATACCCGACAAAATTGCCATGCATACGGGTCGTGCATGGGTCGTGCATATGCCGTGCATCGGGATTTCTCGCGTTAACCCTTGATATCGCACGGCTTCCTACTCCGCCGCAACGGCGCTGACCCGCCCCGTCCGCTTCGCCCTGATCCGGTCCTCGATCTCGCCCCGGAAGTGGCGGACCAGCCCCTGGATCGGCCATGCCGCCGCGTCGCCAAGCGCGCAGATCGTGTGCCCCTCCACCTGCTTGGTCACGTCGAGGAGCATGTCGATCTCCTCCACCTCCGCGTCGCCCGTAACCAGCCGTTCCATCACCCGCATCATCCACCCCGTGCCCTCGCGGCACGGCGTACACTGGCCGCAGCTCTCGTGCTTGAAGAAGGCCGACAGCCGCCAGATCGCCTTGATGACGTCGGTCTGCTGGTCCATCACGATCATGCAGGCGGTCCCGAACGAGCTTTTCAGCTCCCGCATCCCGTCGAAATCCATGATCGCGGTCTCGCAGAGCTCCGCCGGCAGGATCGGGCAGGATGCGCCGCCCGGGATGATCGCCTTGAGGTTCTTCCAGCCGCCGCGAATGCCGCCGCCGTGCTTCTCGATGAGCTCCTTCATCGAGATCGACATGCTCTCCTCGACCACGCAGGGCGTGTTGACGTGCCCGGTCAGGCCGAAGAGCTTCACGCCGACGTTGTTCGGCCGCCCGAAGCCCGAGAACCACGCCGCGCCCCGGCGCAGGATCGTCGGCGTGACCGCGATCGACTCGACGTTGTTCACCGTGGTCGGGCAGCCATAGAGCCCGGCGTTCGCCGGGAACGGCGGCTTCAGCCGCGGCATGCCCTTGCGACCCTCGAGGCTCTCGAGCAGCGCGGTTTCCTCGCCGCAGATGTAGGCGCCCGCGCCATGATGCAGGTAGAGGTCGAAATCCCAGCCCGAACCGCAGGCGTTGCGGCCGAGAAGCCCCGCGTCATAGCACTCGTCGATCGCCGCCTGGAGCGCCTCGCGCTCGCGGATGTACTCGCCGCGCAGGTAGATATAGGCCGTGTGCGCGCCCATGGCGAAGCTGGCGATCAGGCAACCCTCGATCAGCGTATGCGGATCGTGGCGCATGATCTCGCGATCCTTGCAGGTCGCGGGCTCGGATTCGTCGGCGTTGACCACGAGGTAGTGCGGCCGGCCGTCGCTCCCCTTCGGCATGAACGACCATTTCAGGCCGGTCGGGAAACCCGCGCCGCCGCGACCTCGCAGGCCCGAGGCCTTGACCTCCTCGACGATCTTGTCCCGGCCGCGGGCGAGGATCTCGGCGGTCCCGTCCCAGCAGCCGCGCTTGCGCGCGCCCGCGAGGCTGCGGTCGAACATGCCGTAGATATTGGTGAAGATCCGGTCCTTGTCCGCCAGCATCGTGCTCGCCTTCCCTCAGTCCCCCCGCGCCGGCGCCCGTTCCGGGGCGCCGCCGGTCATTCGTCGTAGACCTCGCCCCGATCGACGCGCTCGGAGAACTCCGTGCTGCCGCCGCCGGCGAGGATGCGTGCCTGATCGACCCAGTCGTCGCGGGTCACCCGGCCGTGGAACCCTTCGAGGTTCGCGTCGACCCAGGCGACCTCGGCGGGCGTCCATGCCGCGATCTGGTCGAAATGGTAGTAGCCGAGCCCGTGCAGCACCGCCTCGAGCTTCGGCCCTACGCCCTTGATCCGCTTGAGATCGTCCGCCCCGCCCTCGCGCGGAGCCCCGAGCCCGGCCGGTCGCGCCGGCTCAACCTCCGCGAGCGCCGCCGCAGGCGCGGGCGCAGGCTTGGGTGCAGCGGCCGGCGCAGCCGCCGCCGCCCGGGCGAGGATGGGCTCGCCGGTGATGCGCGCCACCGTATCGCCGAGCGCGAGCGCCAGCGCCACCGAAGCGTTGGCCGCCTCGGCCCGCTCGCCGGCCGGCTGGATGTTCCCCCCGAGCGGCTCGGAGGCGAACCGCCCGTTCTGCGGCCCCGGCCTCGGAACCTCGCCCCGCGCCAGCGCGTCGAGGATCGCGCCAAAGCTCTCGGCCGTCAGGTCCTCGTAATAGTCCTTGCCGATCTGGGCCATTGGCGCGTTCGAACAGGAGCCGAGGCACTCGACCTCCTCCCAGCTGAACTTGCCGTCAGGCGACAACTGGTGCGGATGGGGCGCGATCCTCTGCTTGCAGACCTCGATCAGGCTCCCCGAGCCGCAGACCATGCAGGTCGTCGTGCCGCAGATCTGGATGTTCGCCACCGAGCCGACCGGCTGGAGCTGGAACATGAAGTAGAAGGTCGCGACCTCGAGCACGCGGATATAGGCCATGCCGAGCATCCGCGCGATCTCCTCGATCGCAGGCCTGGTGACCCAGCCCTCCTGCTCCTGGGCGCGCCACAGGAGCGGGATCACCGCGCTCGCCTGCCGGCCCTCGGGATACTTGGCGATGATCGTCTGCGCCCATTCGAGGTTCGCCGGCGTGAAGGCGAATCTCTCGGGCTGCTCGTGATAAAGTCGGCGCAGCATCTACGCGCACCCCTCCCAGTTCACCGGTCCACCTCGCCGAACACGATGTCGAGCGAGCCGAGCGCGGCCGACACGTCCGCCAGCATGTGTCCCCGGCAGACGAAGTCCATGGCCGCGAGATGCGCGAAGCCGGGCGCGCGCAGCTTCACCTTCCACGGCTTGTTGGTGCCGTCGGCGACCAGGTAGACGCCGAACTCGCCCTTGGGGGCCTCCACCGCAGCGTAGACCTCGCCCGCGGGCACATGGAAGCCCTCGGTGTAGAGCTTGAAGTGATGGATGAGCGCCTCCATCGAGGTCTTCATCTCGGCCCGCTTCGGCGGCGACAGCTTGCCGCGGGCCAGCACTTCCTGCCCCTTGCACTGGTTCAGCTTGTCGATCGCCTGAAGGATGATCCTCGTGCTCTCGCGCATCTCCCACATGCGGATGAGATACCGGTCGTAGCAGTCGCCGTTGACCCCCACCGGGATCTTGAAATCGAACTCGTCATAGCACTCGTAGGGCTGCGACCGCCGCAGGTCCCAGGCGAGCCCCGAGCCGCGCACCATCACCCCGGAGAACCCGAGCGCCTGGCACTCTTCGGCGCTGACGACCGCGATATCGACGTTGCGCTGCTTGAAGATGCGGTTCTCGGTCAGCAGGCCCTCGATGTCGTCCAGCACCTGCGGGAACTCGCGCGCCCATTTGCCGATGTCGTCGACGAGGTCCTGCGGCAGATCCTGATGCACGCCGCCGGGCCGGAAATAGGCGGCGTGGAGCCGCGCTCCGCAGGCGCGCTCGTAGAAGATCATCAGCTTCTCGCGCTCCTCGAAGCCCCAGAGGGGCGGCGTGAGCGCGCCGACGTCCATCGCCTGCGTGGTGACGTTGAGCAGATGGTTCAGGATGCGGCCGATCTCGGAATAGAGCACCCGGATCAGCGAGCCGCGTCGCGGGATCTCCGTGCCTGTCAGCTTCTCGATCGCGAGGCACCAAGCGTGCTCCTGGTTCATCGGCGCCACATAGTCGAGCCGGTCGAGATAGGGCAGGTTCTGAAGGTAGGTGCGGCTCTCCATCAGCTTCTCGGTGCCGCGATGCAGGAGCCCGATATGCGGGTCGCAGCGCTCCACCAGTTCGCCGTCGAGCTCCAGCACCAGCCGCAGAACGCCGTGCGCGGCCGGGTGCTGCGGGCCGAAGTTGATGTTGAAATTGCGGATCCGCTGCTCGTCCTTCAGCAGGCCCTGGGTCGCCTCGTCCATCGTCCCGCCCCCGTCTCAGACCGCCGCCGCCAGCGCGGCCGCGGGCTGCCGCCACGATGGCGGAACCGCGTCGCCGAACCGGGCGCGCACGAATTCATAGGCCGGCGCCAGCGTCTCGACCGCCTGCGCGATCTCCTCCGCGCTCGCCTTCGCCCCGCCGGAGCGGGCCGCGTTGACCTTGCTCCCGAAGTCCGCCGGCCGGCGCGCCACCCCTAGGAAGTCGGCCAGCCGGTCGACCTCCTCCTGCCGGAACAGCGTCTCGAAGAACAGGTAACAGATCCGCTCCCTCGGCGCCGCCCGCTCAAGCCGCTGGATTGTCAGGTCGTAGCGCGATCGGAGCACGCCCGCATCCTGCGGATCGGCCAGCGCCGCCGCGAGCCGCGTCGAGAAGTCGCTCCCGTCCTTCGGCCGGTCCTTGCGCACGTTCATGTTGACGCCCGAGACCAGTCGCGCCGCCGGGTCGCGCATGATGAGGACGAAGCGCGTATCGGCGTTGAGCCCCGCCATCTCCGCGAAGGTTCCGGCGTCGAGCAGCGCATAGGCCGGCGTGACCTCGCCGACCACGGGCTCGCCCTTCCACGCCTGGAACAGCACGTCGGCATAGGCCGCATGATCGCCCTTGCGGTCGGTCAGCATCCGCTCGGAAAGCCGCCAGGCGCGATCGACCCGCCGCCGCCGCGCGGAACGGGTCAGCCGCCCCCAGAAGGGCCGCGCCTCGATCTTGGCGATCTTCTTTCGCGCCCGCCCGACGCGGTCGAGCCCTCCGACGTCGGCGAGCGTCGACCAGTAGTGCTGCTCCTTGCGGACCGGCATGCAGATCTCGGGATGCGTCCGCAGATAGGCGTCGAGCCACGACGTGGCTGCCTTCTGCGCGCCCACCCCGAAGAAGAGGGTCCGTGGCCTGGCGAAGCGTGGGTCCGGAGCGATGTGCAAGGCGTGGCCCTCAGGTCGCCCTGCCGGGGTCGCGATAGGCGAGCACCCACAACATGACGACGATGCCGGCCGGCAGCAGGCAGACGAGCGACCAAGCCGGATTGATCCCGCTCCGCCCGGTCAGCTTCCACATCGGAACGAGGACCAGCGCCATCCCGATCAGGTAGACGATGAACTCCATGGTCAGCGCGGGCCCTTCTTCTCGTCGCCGGGCAGGATATACTCCGCGCCCTCCCACGGACTCATGAAGTCGAACATCCGGTATTCTTGGGTGAGCTTCACCGGCTCGTAGACGACTCGCTTCTGCTCCTCGTCGTAGCGCACCTCGACATAGCCGGTCGTCGGGAAGTCCTTGCGCAGCGGATGGCCGCGGAAGCCGTAGTCCGTCAGGATCCGCCGCAGGTCGGGATGGCCCGAGAACAGGATCCCGTACATGTCGAACACCTCCCGCTCGTACCAGTCGGCCGAGGGGTAGACGCCGATGATCGAGGGCACGATCTCGCCGTCGGCGACCGCCGCCTTCACGCGAACCCGCGCGTTCAGCGACATCGAGAGCAGGTGATAGACGACCTCGAACCGCTTCTCGCGATCGGGCCAGTCCACCGCGGTGACGTCGATCAGCGTGGTGAAGCGGCAGGAATGGTCGGTCCGCAGGAACTCCAGGAAGTCGGGGATGCCCGCGGGCGTGACGCTCATCGTCAACTCGCCGAAACTGACCTCGCCCGCGAGGACGGCGTCGGGCCGCTTCAGCAGGACGATCTCCTGAAGCTCCGCCAGCGCCGTCTCGATGGCTTCGAGCCTCGCCGCGGCGCTCATCGCACG
>NZ_JAGOID010000041.1 GCF_017995835.1 Amaricoccus sp. | reverse complement strand
AGGTCGATCTCGTCGCCGACATGGCGGTCTACAACCCCTTCGATTTCTTCGTGGAGGAATCGGCCGAGGCCTGGCCGTTCGCGTATCCCGAGGAACTCACCGACGATCTCGTGATCTATCGCCGACTGGAACCGGTCGGGCCGCGGCTCGGGGCCTTCCTCGCCACGCTCCCGCACGAGGCGGCGAAGACGGTCGACTTCGTCGTCGACCTGAACCGGCGGCTCTCCCGCGAGGTCGGCTACGTCATCCGCATGGAGCCCGGGGTGCAGACGCCGGAGGAGACGTTCGAGCGCGCCTCCGCGTCGTGCCGCGACTCGTCCTGGCTCCTCGTGCAGATCCTGCGCAACCTCGGGCTCGCGGCGCGCTTCGTGTCGGGCTACCTGATCCAGCTGAAGCCCGACCTCGTCGCGCTCGACGGGCCGCCGGGGACCGACCACGACTTCACCGACCTCCACGCCTGGGCCGAGGTCTATCTGCCCGGCGCCGGCTGGATCGGGCTCGACCCGACGAGCGGCCTCCTGACCGGCGAGAGCCACATCCCGCTCGCCGCGACGCCGCACTACCGCAACGCCGCGCCGATCAGCGGCATGGCGAGCTTTGCCGAGGTCGACTTCGCCTTCGACATGAAGGTGGCGCGGGTGGCGGAGCATCCCCGCATCACCAGGCCGTTTTCGGACGAGGCTTGGGATGCGCTGAACGAGCTGGGGCGCAAGGTCGACGGGGCGCTCGCAGCGGGCGACGTACGGCTGACCATGGGCGGGGAGCCGACCTTCGTCTCGATCGACGACTTCGAGAGCGAGGAGTGGAACACCGAGGCGGTCGGGCCGCAGAAGCGCGCGCTCGCCGACACGCTGATCCGCCGGCTGCGCGACCGCTTCGCGCCCGGGGGGTTCCTGCACTACGGCCAGGGCAAGTGGTATCCGGGCGAGACCCTGCCGCGCTGGACCTTCTCGCTCTACTGGCGGCGCGACGGGACGCCGATCTGGCGCGAGGCGGGCCTGATCGCCGAGGAGGGCGCCGACACCGGGGCCGGACCGGCCGAGGCGGAGGCGCTGATGCAGGGCATCGCCGAGGAACTCGGCGTCGAGCCGGAGATGGTGACCGCGGCCTACGAGGATCCGGCGCAGTGGATCCTCAAGGAGGCGGACCTGCCGGCGAACGTGACGCCGCAGAACTCGAAGCTGAAGGACGCGGAGGAGCGGCTTCGCATCGCCAGGGTGTTTGACCGCGGCCTGACCACGCCTTCGGGTTTTATCCTGCCGATCCAGGCGTGGCAGTCGAAGGCGACGGGGCGGCGCTGGCGCTCGGAGAAGTGGAACCTGCGGCGCGGGCATCTCTACCTCGTCCCCGGCGACAGCCCGGTCGGGTTCCGGCTGCCGCTCGGCAAGCTACCTCATGTCCCGCCGTCGGCCTATCCCTACACCAACGTCGTCGATCCGACCGTGCCGCGTGGCCCCCTGCCCGACTTCCGCAACCGCGCGCCGACGCAGCCGCCGGCCGAGCCGCCGCAGCCGATCCATGGCGGGCGCGCCCAGCCGATGGCGCATTTCACCGCCGACACGACGCAGCAGCAGGAGCTGGTCGAGCAGGAACTCGGCGACGCGAGCGGCGCGGTCCGGACCGCGCTCTCGGTCGAGCCGCGCGACGGGCGGCTCTGCGTGTTCATGCCGCCGGTGGAGAGCGTCGAGGACTATCTCGACCTCGTCGCCGCCGCCGAGGCCGCCGCCGCGAAGATGGGCCTGCCGATCCACATCGAGGGCTATGCGCCGCCGCACGACCCGCGGCTGAACGTGATCCGGGTGGCCCCCGACCCCGGCGTGATCGAGGTGAACATCCACCCCGCGACCTCCTGGGAGGACTGCGTGGCGATCACCACCGGCGTCTACGAGGAGGCGCGGCAGTGCCGGCTCGGGGCGGACAAGTTCATGATCGACGGCAAGCACACCGGCACCGGCGGCGGCAACCATGTTGTTGTGGGGGGCGCGACCACGCTCGACAGCCCGTTCCTGCGCCGGCCCGACCTGCTGCGTTCCCTCATCCTGCACTGGCAGCGGCATCCCTCGATCAGCTACCTGTTCTCCGGCCTCTTCATCGGGCCGACGAGCCAGGCGCCGCGGATCGACGAGGCGCGCCACGACGCGCTCTATGAACTCGAGATCGCGCTCGCCCAGATGCCGCCCCCCGGCGCGGGCGAGGCGCCGGTTCCGTGGCTGGTGGACCGGCTGCTGCGTAACCTGCTGGTCGACGTCACCGGCAACACCCATCGGGCCGAGATCTGCATCGACAAGCTCTACTCCCCCGACGGGCCGACCGGACGGCTCGGGCTCGTCGAGTTCCGCGGCTTCGAGATGCCCCCCGACGCGCGCATGAGCCTCGCCCAGCAGCTCCTGATCCGGGCGCTGGTCGCGCGACTGTGGCAGAACCCGGCGACGGGGAGCCTGATCCGCTGGGGCACGGTGCTGCACGACCGCTTCATGCTGCCGCATTTCGTCTGGGAGGACTTCCTCGACGTGCTGCGCGACCTCCGCGAGCACGGGTTCGACATGCGCTCGGACTGGTTCGAGGCGCAGGCCGAATTCCGCTTCCCGTTCTGCGGCGAGGTGGAGACGGACGGGGTGCATCTCGAGGTGCGCCAGGCGCTGGAGCCGTGGCACGTGCTCGGCGAGACCGGCGCGATCGGCGGCACGGTGCGGTATACCGACAGCTCGGTCGAGCGGTTGCAGGCGAAGCTGACGACCAGCGACCCGGACCGCTATCTCGTGGCGGTGAACGGGAGGCGGATGCCGCTCCAGCCGGTCGGGACCGGCGGCGTCGCGGTGGCCGGGGTGCGGTTCAAGGCCTGGCAGCCGGCGGCGGCCCTGCACCCGGTGATCCCGGTCCATGCGCCGCTGGTCTTCGACATCTTCGACATCTGGACGGGCCGGGCGATCGCCGGCTGCACCTACCACGTCGCCCATCCCGGCGGGCGCAACTACGAGACCTTCCCGGTCAACGGCAACGAGGCCGAGGCGCGCCGCCTCGCCCGCTTCGAGCCGCACGGACACACCCCTGGCCGCTACGCCCCGCCGGCGGAGAACCCGCACCGGGAGTTTCCGATGACGCTGGACCTGCGCCGCCCACCGGGGCTGTGATACGGTATCCGTCTGAAGCCTTCGGCGTCAAAGGTTTACGGCAGATCCTTCGATGCACGCTCCATGCACGACGTATGCACAACGCATATGCCAGGCAAAGGAGTCGGGATTGAATCGTTAATGCAGGCGCGAGGCAAGGGTTGCGCGCTTGCTCGCCGAGCCGCTGACGGTTAATCATGGATTCAAGATATGGTGGACAGGCTGAACTGGCCGCATAGTGTGTTCACCTAATGTTCGAACGAGAGGAACCGATGCGCGTCGTTGGACTCTTTGCGGGGATCGGCGGCCTCGAGCTGGGCTTGTCGCGCGCCGGGCACGAGACGACCCTGCTCTGCGAGATCGCCCCGGCGGCCCGTATCGTGCTCGACGCCCGCTTCCCCGACATCTGCAAACACGACGACATAGCAGAACTTGACGCGCTGCCCGGGGACACAGAGATCGTCGCCGCGGGTTTTCCATGCCAGGATCTGAGCCAGGCGGGCTTGACCCAGGGAATCGGCGGCGAACGGTCGGGGCTCGTTTCCGAGGTCTTTCGCCTGATCGACGATCAGAACACGCCGCTCGTCCTGCTCGAAAACGTCTCCTTCATGCTCCAGCTCGATCGGGGGCGCGCGATCGCGACCCTCGTCGACGCCTTCGAGTCGCGGGGCTATCGCTGGGCCTACCGGGTGATCAACTCGCTCTCCTTCCTGCCGCAACGGCGCGAGCGCGTCTATTTCATCGCATCCAGGTGCGACATCGACCCGGCGGCGGTCCTCTTTGCCGATGACGTCACGCCGCCCTTGCCGGAGACCGATCTCGATACCCACGCCCACGGCTTCTACTGGACGGAGGGGGTCCGTGGCCTCGGCTGGGCGCCGGACGCCGTGCCGACGCTGAAGAACGGCTCGACAATCGGAATACCCTCGCCGCCCGCCGTCCTTCTCCCGTCCGGCGATGTGATCAAGCCGGACATACGCGACGCCGAACGGCTGCAGGGATTCCCCGAGGACTGGACGATCGCCGCCAACGCGAACGGGCGTACGTCGCGTCGATGGGCGCTCGTCGGCAACGCGGTGACCGTGCCGGTGGCGGAGTGGGTGGGCGCCCGGATCGCCTGCCATACCGCCTACCACACCGATCGCGACCGCGCGGGCGCCTGGAAGTCCTGGCCCCGCGCCGCCCGAGGAAGCCGCTCCGGTCGGGTGCGGGTCGAGGTCGGGGGCTATCCCGCCTTCGTGCCTCGCGAGCCGCTTCACAACTTCCTGCGCCATAGTGGAGAGCCGCTGTCCGCACGCGCCACCCGCGGTTTCCTGCGCAGGACCGATGCCGGCAACCTGCGGTTTCGGGCCGGTTTCCGCGAACGGGTCAGGCGCCATCTCGAGGTCATGGAACGGGCCGGGATCGCCGCCGAGTGACCGGAGATCCTTCGCATCGCTGGAGGGATCTGGAACCTGATCCGGGTATGACATCGGCGTTGGACCATGCCGGATGGCGACCGGATCCCCAATCGTCCCATAACGACAAGAGAAACTGGAGCGTCCGCTTCGCCAACAGATGCGCTGTGTCGTTTGCCGAGTGCTTCAGCAGGGCGAATCTCCCCGGAAAGAGAATCAAGCCGCGGTCTCTCGCGGAGGGGACGGAGCCGCTCACGCCGCTCGGCAGCGGCGGCCGCAAATCCTCGGCCTCGAGATCGGAGTGTCGCTCAAGGGCCTGAACTTCCGTGACGAGGGAAGCGGGAACTTCGACAAGAACCTTACGGGTCGCCTGTACGAACTCGGAGACGAGATGCGGCTCGTCCACGAGCACCTCCCCCATGCCTTCATGGCGGGGGTTCTGCTCCTGCCGATCGAGGCCGCCGTCGGTTTCGTCGGCCTTTACGCCGACGGCGCGGCGGCCGGCGGCTTTCGGCGCGGAGCCGTTCGCTTCCTCGACGTGTCGAAGCCTCCTCCCCGGAGGGGACGCCCGCTGCTGGCGGAGACGCTCTCCATGCAGGAGGTCGCCGAGGCGATCGTCGCGCGGGCCCGCTACGAGGAAGGCATCGTCTGGGGCGCGGCGGAGCCGGAAGAATGAGCCCGGTGTCCGATCAGGCGCTCGCATGCGGCTCCCGGACCGCCCGCACGTTTCAGCTCGCATTCCCACACGACCTCCATCCGCCAGCCGAGCGCCGCGAGTTCCTCGGCCTTGCGCACGTCGCGCCGGCGGTTCTCCGCGAGTTTCGGCAGCCAGTAGTCCTGCCGCGTCGCGGGAGGCTTCCCGGCGCGGCAGTCGTGGCCATGCCAGAAACAGCCATGCACGAAGATCGCGAGCCGACGACCGGGCAGGACAAGGTCAGGCGTTCCGGGCAGGTCGCGCCGGTGAAGACGAAATCTCGCGCCCCGTGCAAAGAGCGCCCGTCGCAAGATCATCTCGGGGCGCGTGTCGCTCTGACGGACGGCGCGCATGAGGCGCGAGCGACCGGGATCGGCGGGCTCGGGCGCTGGTCGCATTTCCCCTCCATGCCGTCCTTGTCCTTCGCCAAGGCTTCGGAATAGGCTTCGCGGCAAGGGAAGTTCAAGAAGGCCGCAGCCGGTTGGGCCAGGAAAGCACCGCAACGCCCGCCGTGGATCCGGTGAGCCGGCTCCTCGCGGACTATTTTCCGCCGGACGGCGCGGCGGACGAGATGCTCGACCCGCATGGCCGGGTGCGGCCGGTCTGGCGGCAGTTCGTCGAGTATCTCGCCCGGCTCTCGCCCGACGAGATCGACCGGCGCTGCGCGCGGGGCGACCAGTACCTGCGCGACGCGGGGGTGTTCTTCCGCCAGTACGGGGCCGCCGGATCGACGGAGCGGCCCTGGCCGCTGGCGCATGTGCCGGTGATCATCGAGGAAGCCGAATGGACCCGGATCGCCGACGGGCTCATTCAGCGCGCCGACCTGCTCGAAGCGGTGGCGGCGGATCTCTACGGGCAGAACCGGCTCGTCGCGGAGGGCCACCTGCCGGCCGAACTGGTCGCCGGCAGCCGTGAATGGCTTCGGCCGCTCGTGGGCATCGCCCCGCGCGGCGGGCACTTCCTGCATTTCGTCGCCTTCGAGATCGGCCGAGGCCCCGACGGCGCCTGGTGGGTGCTCGGCGACCGCACCCAGGCCCCCTCCGGCGCCGGCTTCGCGCTCGAGAACCGCGTGGCGACGACGCGGGTCCATTCCGACCTTTTCGGCGAGGCGCGGATCGAGCGGCTCGCCGGGTTCTTCCGCAGCTTCCGCGACGCATTGCAGACGCTGTCGGCGGACCCCGGCGCGCGGACGGCGATCCTGACGCCGGGGCCGCTCAACGACACCCATTTCGAGCACGCCTACATCGCCCGCTATCTCGGGTTCACGCTTCTCGAAGGCGACGATCTGACGATCGACGCGGGCCGGGTGATGGTGCGCACGGTCGCGGGCCTGAGGCCGGTCAACGTGTTGTGGCGCCGCCTGGACGCGAACTTCGCCGATCCGCTGGAGCTCGCCGCCGAGAGCCGGATCGGCACGCCCGGCCTCGTCGGCGCGGTGCGGCGCGGCACGGTCACGCTGGTGAACGCCCTCGGCTCGGGCGTGCTCGAGACCCGCGCGCTCCTCGCCTTCCTGCCGCGGATCGCGCCGGTGATCCTCGGCGAGCCGCTGCGGCTTCCCAACATCGCGACCTGGTGGTGCGGCGGTGCGGCGGAGCGCGCGCATGTGCGCGCCGCGATCGACCGGATGATGATCGGCTCGGCCTTCGCGACGCATCTGCCCTTCGAGACGATCGAGACCACCGTCCACGGCGGCCAGTTTCGTGGCGCGGCGCGGATGAACGTCGAGGCTTGGCTCGAGGCGGAGGGGCCGCGGCTGGTCGGGCAGGAGGTGGTGACGCTCTCGACCACGCCCGCCCGGGTCGACGGCGTGCTGGCGCCGCGGCCGATGAGCCTGCGGGTGTTCCTCGCACGGACCGAGGGGGGCTGGCAGGTGATGCCGGGCGGCTTCGCACGGATCGGGCGAACCCCCGACCCTTCGGCGATCGCCATGCAGCGCGGCGGCTCCGCGGCCGATGTCTGGATCGTCAGCGAGAAGCCGGTCGAGCCGGTGTCGATGCTGCCCAGGCGCGGCGCCGTCCCCTTCGCGCGCGCAACTCCCGCCGCCCTGCCCAGCCGGGCGGCCGACAACCTCTACTGGCTCGGCCGCTATGTCGAGCGCGCCGAGGGCGCGATGCGGCTCCTGCGCGCGCTGCACGTTCGCGTCGCCGAGGCCAGCGACCCCGAGGCGCCGCTGGCGCTGGCGGTCGCGGACGAACTCGAGGCCATGGGCGTCGACGCCGCCCAGAACGTCCCTGCCGGGCTCCAGGACATCCTGCGCTCGGCGATCTCCAGCGCCGGGAACGTGCGCGACCGCTTCTCGATCGACGGCTGGATGGCGCTGAACGACCTCGCCCGCACCGCCGCGCGGATGGAGGAGACCGTGGCGCCCGGGGACGACGCCGCGCGCGCCATGGGCGTGCTTCTGAGGAAGATCACCGGCTTCTCCGGTCTCGTTCACGAAAACATGTACCGGTTCACCGGCTGGCGCTTCCTCACCGTCGGCCGCTCGCTGGAGCGCGCGCTCCATACGGTTGCGAACCTGCGCGCCCTTGCCGACCCGGGCGCGCCCGACGGGGCGCTCGACCTCGCGGTCGAGGTCGGCGACAGCGTGATGACGCACCGCCGGCGCTATGCGGTGTCGACGAATCGCGAGACCGTCGTCGACCTCCTCGTGCTCGACGCGATGAATCCGCGGTCGGTGCTCTACCAGCTCACGGAGGTGAAGCAGCATGTGGCGACGCTTCCCGGCGCGGAAGTGAACGGCCAGCTGTCGGCGCTGTCGCGGGCGGTGCTCCGGACCCAGTCGGGGCTCGCGGTCCTGACCCCGGAGGAACTCGACGGCTTCCGTCTGGGCGAGGTCGCGGGCGAGATCGGGGCGATTTCCGATCTCCTCTCCGACGCCTACATGCGCTGACCCATGCTCTACGACATCGGCCTGACCATCACCTATTCCTACGACAGCCCGGCGATCGCCGGGCGGCATCTGCTGCGCATGCTCCCGGCCGACCTGCCGGGGGCGCAGCGGCGGGTGAACGCCTGGCTCGACGTGGTCCCGGAACCGGCGGAGCGGCAATCCTTCATCGACTTCTTCGGCAACGAGGCGGTGGAGATCGTCTTTCGCGAGGCGCATGACGAGATCGCCTTCCGGGTTGGCTCGCGGGTGGAGCGGATCGCCCGCCCGCTGGAGCTCGACATGTCCCCGGACCTGTCGCGGCTGGCGCACGAGATTGCCGAGTGGCGGGGGCTCGGACCCGACGCGCCGCATCACTTCGTCGGGCCGAGCCCGCGGGTCGGCCGTCTCCCGGACGCGACCGCCTTCGCGGAGAGCCTGATCGCCCCCGGCATGACCGCCTTCGCGGCGGTGAAGGCGATCGGCGACGCGCTTCATGCGGAAATGGCCTACGACCCGGACGCGACCACGGTCGACACGCCGCCCGCCGAGGCATTCTCCCGCCGTCGCGGCGTCTGCCAGGACTTCGCGCATATCATGATCGGCGCGCTGCGCGGGGTGGGCGTGCCCGCGGGCTACGTGTCGGGCTTCCTCCGCACCATCCCGCCGGAGGGCCAGCCGCGCCTCGAAGGCGCGGACGCGACCCATGCATGGGTGCGCGCCTGGTGCGGCTGGGAGACCGGCTGGGTCGAATATGATCCGACCAACGCCGTCGCCGTCGGCGCCGATCACGTCGAGATCGCCCACGGACGCGACTACGGCGACGTGGCGCCGGTGGTGGGCGTCCTGCGCATCTCCGGAGCCCAGACCACCGAACAGGCGGTCGACGTGCTGCCCGTAGCGGCGCCCTGACTAGAACCCGGCCGCACAAGCGCCTGTCGTTTCGCCTATGATCGCAAAGCGCTCGGGCTCGCGGGCGGCGGCAACCAATCGTTAACCTCCGCCGGCGCCTGATCCTGGCGGACCCAACAACGGAGTGCCCCATGCTGCGCGCCCTCGCCACCGGCCTCGCGATCCTCGGCGCGGCCCAACCGGCGCTCGCCTGTACGGCGGTCGACATCACCGCGGCCGACAGGAGCGTAGTCGCCGGCCGGACGATGGAATGGGCCTACGACATGGACTGGACGCTCCGGAGCTTCCCGAAGGGGACGACGCTCTCGCTGACCGCGCCGCCCGATCTCGGCCTGCCCGCGCACGAGGTCGCGACCACCCACGCCTTCGTCGGCGTCAGCGCCGAGATCATCCCCGGCGGCGCCGTCCTCGAGGGCCAGAACGACGCCGGGCTCGGCATGAGCGGCAACTTCCTGCCCGGCTTCACCGAGTACCAGACGGTGACGAAGGCCGACGCATCCTATGTCTCCATCCTGACCTTCGGCTCCTGGGCGCTCGGGATGCACGGCAGCGTCGCCGAGATCCGCGCCGCGCTGCCGGGGACGAAGGTGTGGGCCGATTCGTCGCTGCCGAGCGGCCCGACGCCGCCGACGATCCACATGGTCTTCACCGATCGCGGCGGCGACAGCGTCATCGTCGAGTACGTTGGCGGCGAATTGCGGATGCACGACAACGTCGCGGGGGTGCTCACCAACGCGCCGACCTATGACTGGCACCTGCTCAATGCGCGCAACTACCTCAGCCTTTCGACGGTCGGGGTGGAGAGCCGCCGGATCGGCGACGTGGACGTGACGGCGATCGGCCAGGGCGGCGGGCTCGTCGGGCTGCCCGGAGACTACACGCCGCCGTCGCGGTTCCTGCGCGCCGCCTTCCTGCGCCACGCCGTCGAGACGCCGGAGGACGCCGACGCCGCCGTGCAGGCGGTGGCGCATATCCTCAACACGGTCGACATCCCCCTCGGCGTCGCTCAGAGCAAGGCGGGCGACCGGGTGATCTCGGACTACACCCAGTGGGTCGCGATCAAGGATCTGACCAACAACCGCCTGCACATCGCCGACTACGCGCACCGCACGACCTATCTGACGCTCGATCTCGGGACGATCTTCGCGCAGGAAAACCCCGCCGCCGTTCGCGTCGACAAGCTCCCCTATCCCGCCTCCATCGACGGCACCGCGGCGCTCGTGAACTGATGCGCCGCGATGCAGGCGGCGGGCGCTCGTGTAACGGAGCCGTCACACTCCCGCTGCTACAGGGGTTCCCGTTGGCCACAACCAGCATGGAGAAGCTCGATGACGGACGTTGAAAGGGGCGAGCTGGCGCGCGTGACGTATCGCGCGACCCTGCCGGACGGCCGCGAGGCCGGGCTCGAATTCGCGCTGACGCCGGATGCGGCGACGCCGGTCGACGCCTGGCGCCGGCTCACCGCGGTCTATGGCGCGATCGACGTACGCACGCTCGAGATCGAGGTCCGCCGGCGCGCGCTCGCGCCGCACCTGCCGGCCTGGCGCCGGGCGCCGATGCTGCGCGTCGCCTGACGCGGCCTCAGGCCGCCGGCGGAGCGACGGCCGCGATGCGGCGCAGTCCGAAGCCGTAGCCCTGGACGCCACAGCCGGCGATCACCGCATCGGCGCGCAGCGAGACGTAGGAGTGGTGGCGGAAGCTCTCGCGCTTGTGGACGTTCGAGACATGCACCTCGATCACCGTCCCGTCGAACGCGTTGAGCGCATCGAGGATCGCCACGGAAGTATGGGTGAGCGCGCCCGGGTTGATGACGATCCCCGCCGCCGCCTCGCGCGCCTCGTGGATCCAGTCGACGATCTGCCCCTCCCAGTTCGATTGCAGGAAGCGCAAGGCGAGGCCGAGCTCGGTCGCGAGCGCCGTGCAGTCGCGTTCCACGTCGGCGAGCGTCTCGTGGCCGTAGATGTGCGGCTGGCGCTTGCCCAGCAGGTTGAGGTTCGGACCGTTCAGCACATAGACGAGGCGGGACATCGACGGGCTCCGTGGCGGCTTGGCGCGGCACGCATCTTCTGGCCGGTCGCGGCGGGCTTTGGTAGCCCCGTTCCGTCGGGCGCGGCGAAATCCACTCGTCCGGGGCCCGGCCGCGGAAAGCGCGCCGGCGCGGCCGTCGCCTGCGGGCTCAATCCGCAAAGCCCCAGAGGCGCGGCTCGGCGAATTCGACCGAGTTGCCGGCCGGGTCGCGGACATAGATCGAGCGCGGGCCGGGCGCGCCATCGGGGGCGGGCCAGCGGAAATCGGCCTCGATGACGACGCCGGCCTCCTCGAGCCGCGCGCGCCAGCGGTCGAGCTCCTCGCCCGTCGCGGCGAAGGCGACATGCCCCGGACCCACGGCCCCGTGGGGCGGCACCGGCAGGCCGCCGGGGCCCGGCGGGCGCTCGGTCTCGCGCGGGTTGAAGACGAGCAGCATGGCGCCCTCGAGCCGGAAGAACACATGCCTGTTCCCGGCGCGCATCGTCCGGACGAGGCCAAGCGTTCCGCCGTAGAACGCCTCGGCCGCGTCGAGGTCGGCGGCGTAGAGCGCGGTTTCCAGTATGGCGGTCGGGGTCATCGCGTCCTCCGCATCCAGCGTCCGCGCCGCCATGTCCGAGGCGAACTCACGCCAGCCCGTCGCGCACCCGCGCTTCCGCGGCGGCGGCGAGCGGCTTGCGGTCGGCGAAGTCGGCGGCGCGGAGCGGCGGGTGGAAGTCGATCTCGACCTTGCCGCCGCTCGAGCGCATCAGCAGCTTCGTCAGGTGCCCGCCGAAGTCCATCCCGCCCCACCAGCCGTAGAGCGTCGGCGGCAGGTCCGGGCGCGGGCGGTAGCGCAGCGTGACCGGCTGCACCCAGAGCGTCCCGTGCAGGTCGGGCGCGAAGAACACCGCGAAGAGCGCCGTCTTGAACGGCAGGACCCGCCCGCCGTCGCTCGACGTGCCTTCCGGAAAGATGACCAGCCGGTCGCCGCGGGCGATGCGCGCGTGCAGGGCCGCCGTCTGGCGTCCGGCCTCCGTCGCCCGGCGCTCGATGAACATCGTCCCGATCGCGCGGCCGATCGCCCCGATCACCGGCCAGCCGGCGACCTCGGCCTTGGACACGAAGAACACCCGAGTCGCCGCCTGTAGCGCCACGATGTCGAGCCAGCTCGAATGGTTCGCCACCAGCGCGCCGGGATGCGCCATCGCCGTCCCGCGCACCTCCTGCCGCAGCCCCAGAAGGGCGAGCGCGCCCCGCGCCCAGATCACCACCAGCCACGGCGCCAGCGCCGGCAGGCGACGCCCCGCAACCCGCCGCGCGAGAAGATCCGCACCGCGGCAGGCGAGGAACGCCGCGAAGCACAGCCCGAGCCAGGCCACCGCCAACGGCGTGCGCCATGCAAGCCGCAGCCGATCGACGAGCCCGGGCGGCGGCAGCGCCGGCGGTTCCGCCTCGGCCCAGGTCAACCGAAGCTCCGGTTGCGCTCGTAGAAGGCGCGGCGCTGCGCCTTCATCCGTGCGGTGTCCATCACGAGGCAGACGTCGATGGTGTTGAAGGCGTCGTCGCGCCATGCCCCGTCGCCGACCACGCCGCCGAGCCGCAGATAGGCCTTGATCAGCGGCGGGATGCCCCGCACCGCGCGCTCCGCGTCGATCGCCTCCGGCGCAAGGCGGTCCATCTCGATCCGCCGCGCCGGCCGCGCCCGCACCCGCAGTTCCGGCGGCGCGAGATGGCGGTGGTGGAGAAAGCTCAGCGCCTCGGCGTAGGGCTCGGGGTCGGTCCCCGCGAAGCTCGCCGCGCCGAACAGGATCTCGATGTCCCGGGCGAGGACGTATTCCGCGAGCGCGTTCCACATCAGGTGCATCGCCGGCCCGCCGCGATGCTCCGGCGCGACGCAGGTGCGGCCGAGCTCCACGCTTTCGCGCGGGCTCGCCTCGATCGGCCCGAGGTCGTACTCGGTCGCGCCGTAGAAGCCCCGCCCCGCCCGCGCCGCCGCCCGCGTCATCAGCCGGTAGACCCCGACGACCCGATCGAGTGGATCCGCGACCGGCGCGTCCGAGATCAGGATCAGATGGTCGAAGAAGGGATCGAAGGCGTCCCACTCCCGCCGCGCGGCGCGCTGCTCGGGGCTCGCCGCGGCGCCCATCTCCTCGACGAACACACGGTAGCGCAGCCGCTGCGCGGCCAGCCGCTCGTCCTCCGTCTCGGCCAGCTTCACACGATAGGGCGCCCGGTCCATCCGCATGGGGCCGGTTTAGCGAAGGCGGGCCGCGCAGGCAAATGCCGGTCGCACAACCGCCAACCTCGGCGCTACCCGGAGACTCGCCCTTTACGCGATCTTAAGGTAGGCTGGCGTCCTCTCAACGCCCGGCCGTTGGCCGGTCCGGCTCCATCAGGAGCGTGATGCGGGAACCGTCGATGACCACCTTGCCGGCATGCTCGAAGTTCACGGTGATGCGCTTGCCGATCACCGACTGCACCTGCCCGAGCCCCCAGTCCTCGCGGTCGGGGTGGCGGACCAGATTTCCGGGTTCGAGGAACTCGTTCACGCCCGCCGCCTCCCCGGAGCCCCGGCCATGAGCGGCGATCTCAGCGCGCTGGTCTCCGCCCGGCTCTGCCACGACCTGATAAGCCCGATGGGCGCGATCGGCAACGGGCTGGAGCTGATGCAGCTTTCGCAGCCCGCCAGCTCGGCGGAGCTCGATCTCGTCGCCGGATCGCTCGGATCGGCGCTCGCCAAGCTGCGCTTCTACCGCCTCGCCTTCGGCCCGCTCGACGTCCACGGCCGCCTCTCGATGGACGAGATCCGCTCCGTCTGCGACGCGATGTTCTCAGGCCGCTTCACCGTCGCCTGGTCGGGACCGGTCGACCTGCCCCGCGCCACGGTCAAGCTCGCCTTCCTCGCCCTGCTTTGCCTCGAGAAGAGCCTGCCGATGGGCGGCGCGGGCCGCGTAAGCGCAGAGGGCGACAATGTGGCGCTTGCCGTCGAGGCGCGCCGCACCGCGCCGCCGGCAGAGCTGTGGGATCTCGTCGCCGGCGGCGCCCAGCCCGAGACGCTTCGCCCCGACGGCATCCAGTTCGCCCTGCTCCGTCAGGCGCTCGACGACGCCGGCCGCTCCATCGAGATCGCCTTCGCCGATACCGGCGCGAGCCTCACGATGACGGCGCCGGCCTGAGCCCGGCGCGGAAGCGCGCCGCGTTGGCCCGATAGCCGGCGGCCGAGGCGCGCAGGCCCTCGATCTCCTGCTCCGTGAGATCGCGGATCACCTTGGCCGGACGGCCCACAACCAGCACGCCGTCCGGGATCTCCTTGCCCTCGGTCACCAGCGCCCCCGCGCCCACCAGCGTCGAGGACCCGATCCGCGCCCCGGTCAGCACCGTCGCTCCCATGCCGATCAGGCTCGCCTCCCCGATGACGCAGCCATGCACGATCGCCGTGTGACCGATCGTGCAGTGCGCCCCGATCAGGCAGGGATAGCCGCGGTCGGTGTGTAGCACCGAGCCGTCCTGGATGTTCGTCCCCTCGCCCACCGCGATCGGCTCGCTGTCGCCGCGCAGGACGGCGTTGAACCAGACCGAAGACCCGGAGGCGAGGCGCACCCGTCCGATCACCCGCGCCCCGGGTGCGATCCAGACCTCGCCGTCCGCCGGCAGTTCCGGCGTGGCGCCGTCGAGTTCATAGAGGCTCATCCCTGTCGCTCCTCGAATTCGCGGTTAAGGCGGGTGACGAAACTCATCAGCCCGAGCTGGCGGTCGCGCCGCAGGCGCTCGGCGCGGATGATGGCGCGCAGGTCGCTCTCGCATTGCCGCAGGTTTTCGTTGACCAGCACGTATTCGTACTCGGCCCAGTGGCTGATCTCGTCGCGCGATTTCTCCATGCGCCTGGCCACGACCTCGGGATGGTCCTGCGCCCGGCCGTGCAGCCGCGCCTCCAGTTCGGCGATCGACGGCGGCAGGATGAAGATCGACACCACCGCGTCGCGGAGCGACGAGTTGCGGATCTGCTGCCCGCCCTGCCAGTCGACGTCGAAAAGCACGTCCTGTCCCTGCGCGATCGCAGCCTCCACCGGGGCGCGCGGCGTGCCGTAGAGATTGCCGAACACCTCGGCCCATTCCAGCATCTCGTCGCCCTCGGCCATCGCCTCGAACTCGCGCCGTGACCGGAAATAGTAGTCCCGCCCCTCGACCTCGCCCGGTCGCGGCGGCCGCGTCGTCGCCGAGATCGAGAAGCGCACGTCGGGGTCGGATTCGAGAAGCCGCCGCGACAGCGTCGACTTTCCAGCCCCCGATGGCGAGGAAAAGATGATCAGCAGCCCGCGCCGCGGCCACTCACTCGACATTCTGCACCTGCTCGCGGATCTGGTCGACGACGACCTTGAGTTCGAGCCCGATCGCCGTCAACTCGGACGATTGCGCCTTGGAGCAGAGGGTATTGGCCTCCCGGTTGAATTCCTGGGTGAGGAAATCGAGCTTGCGCCCCACCGGTCCGTCCGCGGCGACGAGCGCGCGGGCGGCGGCGACATGGGCCTCGAGCCGGTCGAGCTCCTCCGAGACGTCGAGCTTGACTGTCAGGAGCGCCAGTTCCTGCGCGAGCCGACCCTCGTCCACGACCGGCCCGGCGGCGAGCGCCGCCTCGACCCGCGCCCTGAGCGCCTCCGCCTGACGCGGCACGCGCGCCTCCGCCGCGGCGCGGGCGTCGGCGACCAGGGCCTCGGTCCGGTCGAGCTGGCCGGACAGGATCCCGGCGATCGCCGCGCCCTCGGCGTCCCGCGCGGCGCGCAGCGCAGCCGCGAGCCGCTCGACGTCGGCGAGCAGCGCCGCGATCGCCGCCGGGTTCTCGCTCGGCGCCCGGGAATCGAGTTCGATGACGCCGCGCAGCCCGAGCAGGTCCGCCGCGGTCATCGGCGCGAGGTCGAGCCCGCGCGCGGCGGCCGCCTTGCCCGCGGCGAGCGCCGCCGCGATCGCCGCTTCCAGCGCCTCGGCGCTCAGGCGCGGCAGCGCCCCCGCGCGCGCGGCCTGCCCCATCCGCAGCCCGACGGAGACGGAGCCGCGCGCCAGCACCGCCGCGAGCGCCGCCCTGAGCGGCGCGTCGAGCGCCTCGAGCCCTTCCGGGAGCCGCAGGCGCAGGTCGAGCCCCCTGCCGTTGACGCTGCGCGCCTCCCAGGTCCAGGCGATCTCGTCGACCCCTCCCGCAAGATCGGCGAAGCCGGTCATCGAACTCAGCGGCATCGTCGGTTTCCTCCCGCGGAAGGCGAGTCGCCTCTCGCCATCACACCCGGTTTGCGGTAAATTAATGACGGACGCGCAGGACGCGCGACTTTGCGGCGACGCCGGTGTAGCGTATGAAGACTTCGTTTACCACGGGCCGTCCGCACGTGCGCGCCGAGGTAAGCCGCGGTCGCTAGCTGGTCAAGATTCCTCATGAACGATCTCATGCTCTCCTCCCTGAAATCGTACTGGGAGCGGCTCCGGGCCGGGCGCATCGCGCCCTATCGCGCCGAGATCGACCCGCGCCAGTTCGAATCCGCGCTGGAGAACATGTTCATCGTCGAGCGCATCTCGCCCGAAAACATGCGCATCCGCCTCGCTGGCATGAAGATCTGCGAGATGATGGGGATGGAGGTGCGGGGCATGCAGCCCGGCTACCTCGTCGACGACGACGACCGCATCCGTTTCGAGCGGCTGATGAACGTGGTGATGGCCGAACCTGCGGTGATCGAGCTCAAGCTCTCGGCCGCGGGCGGACGCTTCCGGGCCACCATGCTGCTCATGCCGCTGCGCAGCGACTTCGGCGACATCAACCGCGTTCTCGGCTGCGCCTCCGGCCAGAGCGAGGCGTTCGCCGCCCCGCTCGCCTTCCGGATCGAGGACGTGACAATCACGCCGATCGAACCGAGCGCCCATGCCGAGCCGCGCGAGGCGATGCCCGGTTTCGCCGAGGAGCGCACCCCGTTCGACGGCGCCCCCGCCGGCCCGCGCCTGCGCTCGATCGACGGCAACCCCAACGCCCCGGCCGGCAAGCCCAAGCCGGGCCTGCGCAAGTTCCGCGTCATTGACGGCAAGTAGCCGCCCCCCGGGGGCTCATACGGTTTCGTCTGAAGACTTCGGCGTCAAGGGTTTACGGCGGATCCTTCGATGCACACTCCATGCACGACGTATGCACGACGCATATGCCAGGCAAAAGAGTCAGAATTGAATCGTTAATGCACGCGCGAGGCATTCAGGCGGAGGCCGTGTCATACCGGCGGGCTCATGAAACGACTCGCGGACCTTTTTGGTCCTTTAACACTTTTATCGTGTGTATTCAGATAGTTACCCAGCTATCACGCGTGTTAGCCCGTGTTGCGCCGAGTGGACTGGTAGACTCGCCGGTATCAGCCGTCGAAGTCTATGGCGAGACCCGGATCGGTCTCGCAGCCGGTCACGATGACGTTGTAGCGGGCCACGAACTCCCGCATCGCCGCCGTCCGCCCCGCCGCGGTGAAGCCGCCGCGGCGATGCAGGCCGGCGGCAAGGAACTGCTCCGCGCCGAGGACATCCATGCGCCCGAGGATCCCGGCCGTCTCGGCCAGCACCTCCGCGGCGGGGAGGCGTGCGTCGAGCGTGACGAGGACCGCCCGCAGCCCCGCCTCGACATTGGCCCGGCAGCGCGCGATCACCGCCTCGCCGGGCGCCGTGGTGACGTGGATCGCGACGTCGCCGACGAGGAAGTCCCCCGCCCGTCCGGCGCCGGCGTCGGCCATCGAGAAGCCGTGGTGCGCCACCCGCCCCTCGCCCGCGTCGGCTTCGAGCATCGCCCCGACGAGATGCTGGAGCGTCGCGCCCGCATACTGCATCCCGGGCGTCTCGCGCTGGCGCTGGGCCGCCTGGGCCAGCAGGTCGGCGAAACAGGCGCGCAGGCCCCGCGCCGGGTCGAGCCGCAGCCGAAACGGCTTGGCGGCGAGGAACGCCCGCACCGCGTCGATCCAGAACGCCTCCGCCTCGGCAAGATCGACCGGCCCTTCTGCGGCGAGCGCGTTGAGGCAGGCCACGTAGGTCCGCATCCTGGCGATGCTGCCGCGGCTGGTGCGGCCCGCTTCCCGCGCCAGCACCCGCGTCTCGCCGTGCTCGGCGAGGATCGACTGCACCGCCGCGTAGCCGAGCCCCAGCACCTGCCCGCCCTGCCCCGTCAGCAGCCGGTCCGGATCGAGCGGAAGCCCGCGGTCCCTGGCGTGGCGGGTCACGACGAGCGCGACGCTCAGCGCCCCCTTGCCGGTGAAGCCGCGGTCCGCCTGCCGGAAGCGCGCGAGCGCGTCCCGGACGGCCCCCGTCACGCCGCCGCGCGCGCCCCGTCCGGGGCGGCGAGCAGCGGCTCCAGCAGATGCGCCGCGAGGTGGCGCACCACCGGGACGGCGACGCCGTCGCCGGCGAGGTGGTAGGCCTCGTTGTAGTTCGTCGGCAGGCGATAGCTGTCGGGGAGCCCCATGAGCCGCGCCGCCTCGCGCGGGGAGAGGAGCCGGGACCGGACCTGCCCGTCCTCGACGACGAGGATGGTCTGCCGGCTCGACCCTCCGGCGGGCGTGCGCAGGCAGCCCGCGACGTCGTCGAAGCGGACCTCGGCGCGCACGACGCCCGCGCGCGTGCGCTTGTAGACCGTCCCGACCCGGCGACCGCCCGCGGCGCGCGCCGCCTCGACCTTGGCGCGGTTGACGGGCGTCATCGAGGCGAGCAGCCCCGCCGTCTCGGCGGCGGCGCGCCAGACCACGCCGGACGGCTCCGCCTCGATCAGGTCGGCGAGCGTGGCGACGCGCCGCGCGGGCTCGGGCAGCCGCCACCAGACCCAGCCCCGGAGCCGGGCGCGCGCCTCGACCAGCGCGGGCGGATGCCACCGCGCGCTCGGCCGGGCGCCGACGAGGCCGGCGGGGATGTCCACGTCGCCGCGAACCGCCACGAAGAACAGCCGCGCACGCGACTGCGGCACGAAGTCGGCGGCGTTGACCACGACGGCGCCGAAGCGATAGCCCGTCTCGGCGAGCGCGCGGCCGATGGCGGCGAAGTCGCGTCCGCCATGCGAGGTCAGCGCGCCGACGACGTTCTCGAGCACCACCAGCCGCGGCGCCCGGCCCTGGGCGGCAAGGCCCTTCACCAGAGCCCAGAACGGCCAGAACGTCCCGGAGCGGGCGCCCCGCAGGCCGGCGCCGCCCCCCGCGAGCGACAGATCCTGACAGGGAAAGGACGCCCAGACCAGATCGGCCATGCCGGGCAGATCGGCGGCGGCGAGACTGGCGACGTCGGCGACGCACAGATGCTCGGCCCCCCAGTTCGCCCGGTAGGCGATCGCCTTCTTCGGGTCGAAGTCGTTGGCGAAGAGGCAGCGCCAGCCCGCGCCGAGACCCGCCCGCGCCATGCCGCCGCCCGCGAAGAACTCGTAGTAGCCGCCGCCCGTCATTGCGTTCCCGTCCCGTCCTGCCGCCACAATGCCGCCGATTCGCGCCGGCGTCGAGCAGATTGTTCCTTTTTCGTTCCAGCGCCGCGCGACGGCGGCGTCACGCCTCGTCCTCGTCGAGCGGCAGCTCGGGTTGCGGACGGCCCGGCGCCGGGCGGTTGTCGAGCAGGCCCGCGGCGCGCAGCTCGGCGACGCCGGGCAGATCGCCGGCCGATTCGAGGCCGAAATGGTCGAGGAAGCCCGGCGTGACCACGAAGGTCATCGGACGGCCCGGCGTGTCGCGGCGGCGGCCGAACTTGACCCAGCCGAGCTCCATCAAGAGGTCGATCGTGCCGCCGGAGACGGAGACGCCGCGGATCTCCTCGATCTCGGCGCGCGTCACCGGCTGGTGATAGGCGATGATGGCCAGCGTCTCGATGGCGGCGCGGGAGAGCTTGCGGGTCTCCACCGCCTCGCGCGCCATCAGGAAGCCGAGGTCGCCCGCGGTGCGGAACGCCCATGCCTCGCCGAGGCGGCGCAGCTCGACCCCCCTGCCCTCGTAGCGGCGGCGAAGGCCGGCCAGCGCCTCCGGCACGTCGCAGCCTCCGGGCAGGCGCTCGGCGATCTCGCGCGAGCTGAGCGGCGCTGCGGCCGCGAAAAGCACCGCCTCGACCATACGCTCCTGCTCGGGCATCGGCGGGATCGCGAAGTCGATCGCGAAGCGCGACGTGGTCTCGTTCATTCCTCGCCTCCCCTGGCGCGCAGAAAGATCGGGCTGAAGGGCTCGTCCTGGCGAATGTGGAGCCGCCCCGAGCGCACCAGCTCCAGTGCTGCGGCGAAGCTCGCCGCCGTGGCCGAGCGGCGCTTCTTCGGATCGACCGCCCAGTCGCCGGGCAGGAACGCCGAAAGCTCGGTCCAGTCGATCGCCGCAGGGATCAGGCCGCGCAGACGCTCCAGCGCCAGCTCCATCGTGTAGACCGGCCCCCGCTCCAGGTGCAGGGGCTGGAAGGCGTCCCGGGTCTTGATCCGGGCATAGGCGCGCAGGAGGTCGACGAGGCTCGCCTCGTGGACGATGCGCAGGTCCTTCGTCACCGCCTCGGGCGCGCCGCGGGCGAAGATGTCGCGGCCGAGCAGGTCGCGCGCCATCAGGCGGGAGGCGGCGCTGCGCATCGCTTCCAGCCGTTCGAGCTGGAACGCGAGATGCGCCGCGAGATCCTCGCCGGAGGGGCCCTCCTCGGCCGGGTCGGGGGGCAGCAGCAGGCGCGACTTCAGGTAGGCGAGCCAGGCCGCCATGACGAGGTAGTCGGCGGCCAGCTCGATGCGCAGCCGCCGCGCCGTCTCGACGAAGGCGAGATACTGCTCGGCCAGGCGCAGGATCGAGATCTGGCGGAGATCGACCTTCTGCGTGCGCGACAGCGTCAGCAGCAGGTCGAGCGGACCCTCGAAGCCGCCAACGTCGACCACCAGCGCCTCGGCGGCGCCGCGTTCGTCGGGGGGGTCGAAGAAGTCGTCAGGCACCGGCGGACGCTCCCGTCATGGCGGCGAAGGCGGCTTCGAGCGCCGCCGGGTCGGCCGGCGTCCCGCGCCCGCGCAGCGCGAGCGCAGCCTCGGCCCGCGCCGCGGCCCGGCCGGCGAGGCGCGGCGCTGCGGCGACGACCTCCGCCGCCTCGGCGAGGTCGCCGTTGCAGTGCAGGAGCATGTCGGCGCCGGCGGAGATCGCCCGCTCGGCGCGCGACCGAAACGGCCCGTCGAGCGCGCGCATCGACAGGTCGTCGGTCATCAGCAGCCCGTCGAAGCCGATCTCCTCGCGGATCACGCGGACGACGGCGGGCGAGAGCGTCGCCGGCGCGTCGGGGTCGATCGCCTCGAAAACCACATGGGCCGACATCGCCATCGGCAGGTCGGCCAGCGCGCGGAAGGCGGCGAAGTCGGCGTCGAGCGCCGCGCGGTCGGCGCCGACCCGCGGCAGGCCGAGGTGGCTGTCGACGGTGGCGCGCCCGTGGCCGGGGATGTGCTTCATCACCGGCAGGACGCCCTCCGCGAGCAGGCCGTCGGCGACGGCGCGGCCGATGGCCGCGACCTCCGCCGGGTCGGCGCCATAGGCGCGGTTGCGGATGATGGCGTGGGTCTCGGGATGCACGAGGTCGAGGACCGGCGCCGCGTCGACGTCGATCCCGACGGCGGCGAGTTCGCTCGCGATCAGCCGGTAGCGCAGCCGCATCGCCTCCGCCGCGCGGGCGGCGTCCGGCTGGCGGGCGCATTCGTCGAGCGCCGGAACCCATTCGCGCCAGCGGGGCGCGCGCAGGCGGGCGACGCGGCCGCCCTCCTGGTCGATCAGCACGGGCGCGTCGCGGCCGACGGCGGCGCGCAGGTCGGCGGTCAGCCGGCGCACCTGGTCGGGGTCCGCGACGTTGCGGGCGAAGAGGATGAAGCCCCAGGGGTCGGCCTCGGCGAGGAAGCGACGCTCGTCGGGCCCGAGCGCCGGGCCGAGGCAGCCGAGGATGACCGCCCGGGGCGCCATGCTACTGCAGCGTCACCGGGATGCAGTCGACGCCCCGCGCCCGCAGCGCCTCGCACATCTGCCGGGTCTGGTCCGCGGTCTCGAAGCCCGAAACGCGCAGCCGGTAGAACACCCGCGCATTCGCCGTCGTGCGCTCGACATAGAGGCTCTTCGAGCCGAGCAGGTCGGCGTGGCGGCGGGACAGGATGTTCCAGGCCTGCCGGGCGATGCCCTCGCTGTCGAAGGCGCCGAGCTGGACGAGGCGCGCCCCAGACGAGACGCTCGCCACCTCGCGCGTCGCCGGCGCGGGAGCCGTCGCCGATGCGGCCGCGGGGGTCGCGGCCGCCGGCGCGGCTGCGGTCATGCGCACGATGCCCGAGGGCCGGCGCATCGGACCGGGCCCCTTCGCGGGCTCGGGCGCCGCGGCGGGTTCCTCTGCGGGCGCCTCGGCCGGCGCGAGCACGGTCTCGGCGACGGCGGCCATCACGGCGGTCTCCGGCGTGGCCTCGGCGGCAACGCCGGGACCGTCGTCGGGGAGCGGCATGCGCAGGTCTTCGCCCTCGGCGAGGGCGCTCTCGGCCACGACCGAGGGCGCGGCGACGACGAGCTCGCCCTGCGGCGCGTCCTCGTCCGCGAGCGCGTTCGGGGCTGGCGCGACGGGCGTGTCGACCGCCGGCGCCGGCGCCGGGCGGCCGGCCAGGACTGCGTTCACCTCGAGCCCCTGGTGCGCGGCGCGAAGCCCGCCCGGATCCTCCGGCTGGAGCCGCGCCGGCCCCTCCATCGCCCGGACGATCGGCACCTCCGCAGCGTCGCGGGTTCCGAGCCGGTAGGCCCAGAGCCCGAGTCCCCCGACCAGCGTCAGGAAGAGCACCGCGCCCGCGATCCGGCGCGCGCCTGCGGACGACAACCGGCCGGAATCGCCGGCAAGGGAATCATATTCGTCGGCGTAAAGCTCGCTCATGTGGGCCTTGCCTGTTTTCACACACCATAGCTTGTGTGCGCCTCTGCTCCAACCCCCAAATGTCCAACGGATGCTTGACGCATCTCGCCCTCAGGGGTGAAGCGAAGGATAGCAAGACCAGCGTGGATGACAACCGCCGTGATCGGGTCCGCCGATGGCCCCGGCCGGGCGACTTGCCGCTGCTTCAGCGCATCTCGTTCATCGGCGTGACGCCGAGGATGCCGAGGCCGGCGGCGATCACCACGGCCGTCGCCCGCACCAGCGCCAGCCGGGCGCGGGTGGTCTCCGGCGCGTCCGCCTGCACGAAGCGCAGCTCGGACTCGAGCTTTCCCTGGTGCTGCAACGCGTGGAACGCCCCGGCGAGGTCGTAGAGATAGAAGGCGACCCGGTGCGGCTCGTGGTGCTGCGCGGCGAGGGCGACGAGACGCGGCCACTCGGCGAGCTTCCTCGCGAGCGCAAGCTCGCCGGGCGCGCCGAGCGGCGCGAGGTCCGCCGCCGCGAGGGCGGCATCGTCGAGCGCGAATCCCGCCTCCTCGGCCCGGCGCGCCACCGACCAGGCGCGGGCGTGGGCGTACTGCACGTAGAAGACCGGGTTGTCCTTCGACTGTTCGAGAACCTTGTCGAAGTCGAACTCCAGCGCCGCGTCGTTCTTGCGGGTGAGCATGACGAAACGCGCGACGTCGCGCCCGACCTCGTCCACCACGTCGCGCAGCGTCACGAAGGTGCCGGCGCGCTTGGACATCTTCACCGGCTCGCCGCCCTTGGTCAGCTTGACGAGCTGGATGAGCTTGACGTCGAGCGGCACCCGGTCGTCGGACAGGGCGGAGACGATCGCCTTCAGCCGCTTGACGTAGCCGCCGTGGTCGGCGCCGAGAACGTCGATCAGCTCGTCGTAGCCGCGCTCGACCTTGTCGAAGTGGTAGGCGATGTCCGGCGCGAAGTAGGTCCAGCTGCCGTCGGACTTCTTCACCGGCCGGTCGACGTCGTCGCCGAAGGCGGTGGCGCGGAACAGCGTCTGCTCGCGCGGCTCCCAGTCGTCGGGCGTCTTGCCCTTGGGAGGTTCGAGCACGCCCTCGTAGACGAGCCCCCTGCCCTCCAGCGCCGCCAGCGCCGCCTCGATCCGGCCGGTGCCGTAGAGCGAGCGTTCGGAATAGAAGTGGTCCATCGTCACGCCGAGCGCGGCGAGATCCTCGCGGATCATCGCCATCATCTCCGACGTCGCGAACTCGCGCACCTCGGTGAGCCACTCCTGCTCGGGCCTGTCGAGCAGGCGCTCGCCATACTTCGCCTTGAGGGTTTCGCCGACCGGGATCAGGTAGTCGCCCGGGTAGAGTCCCTCGACGATGGCGGGCTCGAGGCCGCAGGCCTCGCGGTAGCGCTCGAAGGCCGAGCGCGCCAGCACGTCGACCTGCGCGCCGCCGTCGTTGACGTAATATTCCCGCGTCACGTCGAACCCGGCGAAGCCGAGGAGGTTCGCCAGCGCATCGCCGAACACCGCGCCGCGGGCGTGGCCGACATGCATCGGCCCCGTGGGGTTCGCCGAGACGAACTCGACGTTGACCCTGCGGCCGGCGCCGAGATCGGCGCGGCCGAACCCCGTGCCCTGCGTCAGGACCGTCGGCAGGACGCCGAACCAGAACGACGGCGCGAGGCGGAGGTTGAGGAAGCCCGGGCCGGCGACGTCGACGCCGACGACGCCGGGGGCCTTGCCGAGTTCGCCGGCGAGCGCCGTCGCGATGTCGCGGGGGGACATGCGCGCCGGCCGGGCGAGCGCCATCGCGGCGTTGGTCGCCATGTCGCCATGGGCGGCGTCGCGCGGCGGCTCCACCGACACGGCGGAAAGATCGAGCCCCGCCGGCAGCGCGCCGGCGGCCGCGAGCCTCCCGACGGCGGCGGCCACATGCGCCTTCACCTCGGCGAAAACGTCCATCTCGTAGGCTCCCCCTGACCGGCGCGGGTTAGCACGGCCGGTGGGGCGGCGGCAATCGCCCGAGGCTGGGCGCTGGCGCCGGGCGGGGAGGCGGCCTAAGTAGCAGGCGATGCGCCACGCGCCCGCCCTCTGGCTGACCCTCGCCCTCGCCGGGACCATGGCCGCGGCCGCGGCGGCGGAGACGGTGGTCGCGCCCGGCGATTTCGAGGCGATGGCGGAGGGCCGCACCCTGCATTTCTCCCTCGACGGCGCGCCCTATGGCTCGGAGCAGTTCTTCCCCGGACGGCGCACCCTCTGGCGCTTTGCCGCGGACGCCTGCCAGCGCGGCGCCTGGCGGGCCGACGGGGACCGGATCTGCTTCGCCTACGAGGGGACCGAGGGCGCGATCTGCTGGCATTTCATCGACACGGGCGCGGGCCACGTCGCGGCTCTCGTCG
>NZ_JAGOID010000130.1 GCF_017995835.1 Amaricoccus sp. | reverse complement strand
TGGCACGCCTGAGCACCGGGCCGGGGCCGTCCCCGGCCCGTTTCCGTCACTTGACCGCGAAGCAGTAGAAAAGCCCGTCCCCGCCGCCCTCGCGCAGCGCGGCGGCCGAACATCCTTTCGAGGGATGGGCCGAGTTCCAGCTCTTTTCGCTCGGCTTGTCGTCGAGGTCGGCGCCGTCGTGATGGCCGACCATGGCCGCCCCCGCGTCGTCGCTGGTCCAGTCCGAACAGGTGAGCGGCGATCGCGTCCCGTCGGGCAACGAGCCGGTCAGGATATCGTGCCGGAGCGGCGGCGCCTCGCCCCGGGCATTGATCCGCCCGCCCGTTTCGTCGAGCGCGGTCCTTCGCGCGACGTGATTGCCGGCTGCGTGCAGCGCGGCGACATCCGCGGCGATGGCCTCGCCCGTTGCATTGACCCAAGGTCCGATGCCGATCCGATCACGCGCATCAACCGCGCTCGTCGAAAGATAGGCGGCCCAGCGCTTGACCGGCACGCCCGCCGTCTCGGCCAGCGTCGCGCACCAGGCGTCGGCGCCGGGCAACCCGCCGAGATCACCGCCGCGGCCCGGATTGGCACTGGTGACGAAGAAACTCATTGCCGGATCCGGTCCCCGCTCGAGCCAGAAGGCCGTCGCGGCCACCGCCGCGATCGCGGCGACGCCGGCCGCCGCGAAAAGGATGGGTCGGCGCATGGCAACTCCGGTCGCGAGAACTCAACCGGAGGTTACATCGCGGCCACAAGCCACCGACTCACGTGTCCGTGATCACTCGACGGCGAAACAGTAGAAGAGGCCGTCGCCCCCGGTGCCGCGCAATGCCTCCTGCCCGCAGCCGCCGCGGGTCGCATGGGCGGCGTTCCAGGACGTGCCGGTCGGCAGGGTCTCGGGTCCCGCGCGGTCGTGGTGGCCGACGATGGCCGCGCCCTCCGGCCCGCTGCTCGTCCAGTCCTGGCAGGTTTCCGGCGCCCGTGTCCCGTCCGCGAGCGATCCGGTCAGGACGTCGTGCCGGTTCGGATCGTCGCCGCGCCCCGCGATCACCTCCCCCTTCTCGTCGAGCGCGGTCTCCTTGGTCAGGTTGTTGCCCTCGCCGTGCAGGCTGGCGACATCGTCGGCGATCGTCTCACCCCTGGCATTGACCCAAGGCCCGGTTCCGATCCGGTCGCGCGCATCGACGGCGGAGGTGGAAAGATAGGCCGCCCAGACCTTGCCGGTCACGCCCGCCGCCTCGGCGAGCGCCGCGCAATGGGCATCGGCTCCGGCGAGGCCGCCGAGATTGGCGCCGTCGCCAAGCCCGACGCTGGTCACGAAGAAGCTCATGCCGCCGCTCTGCGCCATGGCGAGGGGCGCGGTGCCAAGAAGGGCGAGGGCGGCGAGGCGGACTGTCGTCGGGCGCATGGTTCTCTCCCTGAATCGTCTCATGTCACGGGAGGGTAGAGGCGCGGTCGGATCCGGCTACTCACGACTCCGTGACGCGGCCGAGCAGGGCGTCGCGATCGAGGGTGAAGCCCGAGGCGATCCACGCCGTCTCGAGCCGCCGGAGCGCGGCGCCGAGCGCCGGCCCGCGCAGGTCCAGATCGGCGCCGCGCAGCGGAAACCGCGCGGCGGCGGCGCCCGCAATCGCTTCGGCCAGGTCCGGCCGGGGCGCTGATCCGAGCGCGGCCGCGCGGATCAGCGCCGCGTCGAGCGCGGCCTCCGCGCCATGGCGATAGGCGGCGACGACGTCCGACGGTTCGGCGCCCGCGGCGACGATCGCGGCGATCGCCTTGCGCTCGGCCCTGGAGAACCGCAGCGTCTCGGCCCAACCGACGGCGGGGCCGAGCGCGGCGAGCCGGCGCGGCCAGCGCGGCGCGTGGCTGCCCGCCGCCTCGAAATGGACGAGGGGACCGAGGATGGCGGGATCGGCGCCGGGCAGCAGCCGCGCGAGGATACCGGTCGCGGCCATCGCCGCGACCGCCGGCGCGGGATCCGGCGCGGCGAGGAGCTTGCGGATCTCGGCCCCCACCCGTTCGCGCGAGAGGGTCCCGAGATGCTCGCCGGCCGCGGCGCAGGCGCCGACGGCCTCGGGATCGAGCCCACCCTCGGGGTCGCCGAACCAGGCATGAAATCGAAAGAAGCGCAGGACGCGAAGGTAGTCCTCGGCGATGCGGGCGGACGGGTCGCCGACGAAGCGCACGCGGCGGGCGCACAGGTCGGGCAGGCCGTCGAGAGGGTCGAGCACTTCGCCGTCGGGTCGGGCATAGAGCGCATTCATGGTAAAGTCGCGCCGCGCGGCGTCCGCGACGATGTCGGCGCCGAAGGCAACGGTGGCGCGGCGACCATCGGTCGCAATGTCGCGACGAAAGGTCGTCACCTCATAGCCGCGACCATCGACGACAAGGGTGACGGTGCCATGCTCGAGCCCGGTCGGCACGGCCCGAACCCCCGCGCGCGCGGCGAGGTCGAGGACGAACTCCGGTGGCGCGTCCGTTGCGAGGTCGATATCGCTGGAACAGCGGCCGAGCAGGGCGTCCCGGACGCATCCGCCGACGAACAGCGCCTGATGCCCGGCTTCGGTCAGGACGCCGCAGACGAGTCGCGTCGAAGGCGTGGCCAGCCAGTCCGCGGCAAGGCGCGTCACGGGTCGCGCATCCTGTCGCCGAGGCTGATCAGCATTCGCGCGGTCGCGCCCCAGATATAATGCGGGCCGTACGGCATCGCCTGATAGCGGCGCCAGCCGCCGGACCAGACGCGGCGATGGGTCTGACGGTTGGCCGGGTCGAGCACGAAGGCGAGCGGCACCTCGAACACTTCCTCGACTTCGGCGGGATCGATGACGGGCATGAAACCCGTATCGACAAGGCCGACGAAAGGACTGACGGAAAAGCGGGTGACCGTCTCATGCGCGTCGAAGCCGCCGAGGACCGTCACCTGCTCGCGGGCAAGCCCGATCTCCTCGCGAGCCTCGCGCAGGGCGGCGTCGAGCGGCGTCGGATCGATCGGGTCCTGGCGCCCGCCCGGAAAGGCGATCTGGCCGGGATGGTTGCGCAGATGCGCGGCGCGCCGGGTGAGGATGACGTTCAGCCCGGCGCCGCGCTCGATCAGCGGCACCAGGACGGAGGCGGGGCGCAGGTCGAACGGCTCGGGTGGCCGTGCCGCCGGATTGAGCTCGAAATCCGAGGTTCCGGTCGACGGCGCGCGCAATGCCGCGGCGATCCGCGTGACGTTCAGGCAATGCTGGTCCATGCCGTCTAGATGGACCGGCCCCCGCTCGCGGACAAGGGGGGGCGCCTTCGATCAGACGATGATCACATGAGCGCGAGTCCCTCCACCAGCCAGCCGAGATCATCGGCCCCGATCCCGGGAAGACGGCCGCCGGTCCCGCCGTGCAGCGTGTCATCGCCGGCGCCTGTCAGACGTAGCGTCCACCCCGTTGCAGGACTTCGATCTGGTAGCCGTCGGGGTCGGCCACGAAGAAGAACCGGGCGATCACCTCGCCCGCCGGGGCGAAGGCGACGATCTTGCGCGGCGCGAAGCCGGCCGCCTCGAACCGCGCGTGCTCGGCCGCCAGATCCTCGACCACGACCGCGAGATGCCCGTATCCGTCGCCGAGCAGGTAAGGCTCGGTCCGGTCCTTGTTGATGGTCAACTCGATCTCGAAATCGCTCTCGGCGTCGCGCAGGTAGACGAGCGTGAAGGTCTCGAAATCCAGCCTTTCGGCGATCTCGAACCCGAACGCCACGCGATAGAAATGGAGCGAGCGCGCTTCGTCGCGCACGCGGATCATGGAATGGATGGCCTTGGCCAAGGTCGCCTCCCTTGTTTGGCGTCGATCATTCCCCGGGATGGCCGGGCGGCGGGCTACCACATGCCACCTTCGGACCATTGCCCGCTGTCGCGCCCATGTGAAGGCGTTTCGGGAGGATCGCATCATCTTTCATCTGTTCGGGCGCGGGCTCCATCACGGCGCGAGCCACCTGTCCCTGCGAGGTCGATCGTCAGGCATTCCACGTCGATCCGCTTCGCGCCCGTCTTCGCCGCTCGACGAGATCGCCGGGGAAAGCTTCGGCCCGCCGGAATCCCCGGCCCGACCCGGGAAGAGCGACGGGAGCTCGTCCACGCGGGTTGATTATCGGGTCGCCCCGCGTATTCTGCGCCGGTAGGCGGGGCATCGGTGCCCGCGCCGGTGAACGCGAGCGCGCCTTGGCCGATCCCCACCCCTCCGCCGCGCGAGACGCCGGGGCCTGGCGCCTGATCCCGGCTGGCCTCGCCGCCCTGGGGGCGATCTGGTTCGCCGGCTTCCTGCCCGGCGTCGTCCGGGGCGAGATCCCGGAGCTCGTTCTGCCTTGGGTGCCCGCGCTCGGGATCGAAGCGGCGTTCCGGCTCGACGGGCTCGCGCTCGCCTTCGCGCTCCTCATCTGCGGGATCGGCGCGCTCTGCTTTGTCTACGCCGCCAGCTATTTTCGCGGTGACCGGCGGCTCGGCGCGCTGCTCGTCACGCTCTGCGCCTTCGCCGTCTCGATGCTCGGGATCGTCACGGCGGACGACGCGGTGACGCTCTTCGTCTTCTGGGAAGCGACCACGATCACCTCCTGGCTCCTCGTCGGCTTCGACCACGAACGGCCGGCGGCCCGCGCCGCCGCGCTCCAGGCGCTGCTCGTCACTGGCTTGGGCGGCCTCGCGCTTCTCGCCGGGCTGTTGCTGATGGGCGACGTCGCGGGCGGCTATCGGCTGTCGGCGATGAACGCGGCGGGGGATCTCTTTCGCGGGCATGACCTCTATCCGGCGATGCTCGCCCTCGTCCTGCTCGGCTGCTTCGCGAAATCGGCGCAGTTTCCGTTCCAGTTCTGGTTGCCCGGCGCGATGGCGGCCCCGACGCCGGTCAGCGCCTATCTCCATTCCGCGACCATGGTGAAGGCCGGCATCTACCTGATGGCGCGCCTGACGCCGTCGCTCGGAGGCACCGATCCCTGGTTCTGGACGCTGGCGTCCGCCGGCGGGCTGACCATGCTGCTCGGCGCGGTCTGGGCCATCCGCCAGACGGACATGAAGCTGCTCCTCGCGCATACCACGGTGATGGCGCTCGGCCTGCTCACCCTCCTGCTCGGGATCGGCGCGATCGCGGCCGCGATGACATTCCTGCTCGTCCACGCCTTCTACAAGGCGGCGCTGTTCCTCGCGGTCGGCATGATCGAGAGGGGTGCCGGCGCGCGCGACTATCCCGCGGTCGGCGGACTGGCGGGGGCTATGCCGCGGACGGCGGCGGCGGCCTGGCTCGCGGCGCTGTCGATGGCCGGCTTTCCGCCGATGTTCGGCTTCATCGGCAAGGAGATGATCTACACGGCCACCTCCGGCGCCGCGACCGTGGCGGCGCTGGCCGCCAATGCCCTGATGGTCGCCTGTGCCGGCGTCGTCGCGCTGCGCCCCTTTCTCGGCACCCCGCGCAGCCCGCGCGAGCGGCCGGGCGATCCCGCGATCGGCCTCTGGCTGGGCCCGGTGGTACTGGCCGCGCTGGGGCTCGTCTTTGGCTTCCTGCCCGGCGCGATCGGCGGCGCACTCGTCGGGCCGATGACGCGGGCGGTCACCGGCGGACCGATGCCCGAGCCGCTCGCCCTCTGGCACGGACTGACCCCCGCGCTCTGGCTCAGCCTTCTGACCTTCGCCCTCGGCGGGCTCCTCTATGCCCGTCTCGATCGGCTGCGCGACCTGCTCGCCGTTGCCGAGCCCCGCCTGCCGCGGACCGAGGGCTGGTACGACGCGGCGCTGTCCGGCACCTTGCGCGCCGCCGCCGCGCTGACCGGCGTCGTGCTGAGCGGACGGATGACGCGCTATCTGCGCGTGACCTTCCTGCTCCTCGCCGCGCTGATCTGGGGCGCGCTCCTGACCGGCGGCACGGTGCCGCGCCCGGCGGCGGGGGCGACCAGCCTCGTCGACTGGGCGGTCGTGGCACTGATCGCGGCCTCGGTCGGCGTCGTGCTCCGGACCCCCTCGCGACTGGCGGCGATCTGCGCGCTCGGCGGGGTCGGCGCGGGTATCGCGATCATCTTCGTGCTCTACGGCGCCATCGACGTCGCCATGACCCAGCTTTTCGCCGAGGTGCTGGTCGTGGTCTTTCTCGCCATCGCCATGGCGCGGCTGCCCCGAATGGCCCCACCGCGACTCCGGCCCGGCAACGCCGCCATCGCGATCCTGCTCGGCCTCGGCGTGACCTTCTCGGTGCTCGCGGTGCTGAGCAGGCCGCTCGACCCCTTCCTGTCGCGATTCTTCGAGGAACAGAGCGTGCCCGCGGCGCTCGGTCACAACATCGTCAACGTGATCCTGGTGGATTTCCGCGGCTTCGACACGCTGGGCGAGATCTCGGTGATCGTGATCGCCGGGGTCGCGGCGATCGCCGCCCTGCGCGCCGGCAGAGACGCGGCTGGGCCGGCGCGATGAATTCGCTGATCCTCAGTACCGCCACGCGCGTGCTCTTTCCGGCGCTCCTCGCCCTCTCGGTCTTCATCTTCTGGCGCGGGCACAACGAGCCCGGCGGCGGCTTCATCGGCGGCCTGCTCGCGGCCAGCGCCTTCGCCCTGCTCGAAAAGGCCGAGGGCGTCGCCCGCGCCCGCCGCGCGTTGTGTTTCCCGCCCCAGGCGCTGGCCGCCGTCGGCCTCGGCTGCGCCCTCCTCTCCGGCCTCTGGGGCGGGCTCGCCTACGACCAGTTCCTCAAGGGTGTCTGGCC
>NZ_JAGOID010000040.1 GCF_017995835.1 Amaricoccus sp. | reverse complement strand
GGCCGGGACCGAGCCGAACGTCCGCGCCGCCGCTGCCGCATCCTCCGCGCGCGGAAACGGGAAGTCGCCCGCCACGGGCAGGTGGCGGACCTCCCAGCCGAGTTCTCGCAGGCCCGCGATGAGGCGGCGGTCGTAGCCGTAGCCCCCCGTCGGCGTGTCGAGATCGCCGGGAATGGCGAAATGGACGACGGGGCGCCCGCCGTTCGTCCGGGTCGGCGCGCCGCCGCGCGCCGCGACGCGGTTGTCGTCCCCGGTCACGCTCATACCGGCGGGCTCATGAAACGACTCGCGGACCCTTTTTTGACCTCTATCACTTTTATCGTGCGTACTCAGGTAGTTACCCTATCTATCACGCGTGTTAGGCGTGTTAGCCCGTGTTGCGCCGGGTGGCCTGGCAGGCTCGCCGGTATCAGAGGTCGCCCTCGCGCCAGGCGCGGGCGACGTGGCTCTCGTGCAGGGTGACGCGCAGGCGGCGAAGCGCCCGCCCACCCTCGCCGATCGCCCCGGAGCGGGCGGCGGCGGCGAGCGCGTCCCAGACATGGGCGCAAAGCGCCTCGGTGGTAGTCAGCCGCCCGGCGAACTCCGCCACCTCGTCGAGATTGCGATAGCGCAGCGGCGCGAGCGCGCCGGCGAGCGCCTCGGTCGCGAGGCCGATGTCGACGACGATCCCGTTCCGGTCGAGCGTCTCGGCGAAGAAGGCCGCGTCGACGACATAGGTGGCCCCGTGCAGCCCCTGCGCCGGGCCGAATACCGGCGACGGCAGGCTGTGGGCGATCATGATGTGGTCCCGGACCTCGACGGCGAACATGGCTCCCCCTTCAAAGGTAGCGGACGCGATGGCAGAGGGTCGCGGGGTCGTCAAGGATGCCGGCATAGCGCGCCGGCAGTTCCGCGAATGGCGTCTCGCCCGAGATCAGCGCGTCGAGCGCCGGATCAGCCGCCAGCGCCAGCGCCACGGCCAGCCGGCGCCGGTTCGTCCAGCGCGGCGCGCGGCCGGCGGGCACGCGGCCGACCTGGCTCGACACCAGCCGCAGGCGGCGGGCGTGGAACGCCGCGCCGAGCGGCACGACCGGATCGCGGTTCCCGTGCCAACTCGCCTCGACCACCGTCGCCTCCTCGCCCGCCGCCGCAAGGGCGGTGGCGAGGCCGGCGGCGGAGCCGCTGGCGTTGATCGCCACGTCGCAGTCGGCGGGCGCGTCCGCCGGGGCGGCGAAGCCGCAGCCGAGCCGCGCCGCGAGCCCGGCGCGGTCGGGGTTCACGTCGACGAGCGTCGCCTCGGCGCCCGGGATGCCGGCGCAGAGCCAGGCCGCGAGTGCGCCGACGACGCCGGCCCCGACGACGGCCACGCGGTCGCCGGGGCCGACGCCCGCGTCCCACACCACGTTGAGCGCCGTCTCGAGGTTGGCGGCGATGACCGCGCGCGCGGTCGGCGTGTCATCCGGCACCGGCAGGCAGGCGCTCGCCGGCACGGCGAAGCGGTCCTGATGCGGGTGGAGCACGAACACCGTGCGGCCGCGCAGCGCCGCGGGCCCGGTCAGGGCGCGGCCGACCGCCGCGTAGCCGTACTTGACCGGAAAGGGGAAGTCGCCTTGCTGGAAGGGCGCGCGCATTCGCTCGCGGACGGCCTCGGGGACGCCGCCGCGGGCGACCAGCGCCTCGGTGCCGCGGCTGATCCCGCTCCAGAGCGTCGCGACGACGACCTCGCCCACCGGCTCCGGCTCGCCGCGCAACTCGACCCGGCCGGGCCCGGTGAGCCAGAGCGCCCGGGGCGCACTCACGCGTCGAGGCCGAGCCAGGCCGGCAGCGCGGCCACCCCGGGCAGCACCACGTCGGCGAGCGGCGCGAGCTCCTCGGCGGTGGCCGGGCCGGTCAGGACGCCGATCGTGGTCATGCCGGCGGCGCGGCCGCTCGCGAGGTCGTGGGCGCTGTCGCCGACCATCGCGCAGGCCGAGGGCGGCAGGCCGGTGGCGCGGCAGAACGCCTCGAGCATCCCCGGCTCCGGCTTGCCGCCATGGCCGCTGTCATAGCCGGCGACGAAGGCGAAACGGTCGAGCACGCCCGCGCGCCCGAGATGCGCCCGCGCCGGCCCCTCGGCGTCATTGGTGGCGAGCCCGAGCGTCAGGCCGGCGGCGCGGAGCCGGTCGAGGAGCGGCGCGAGCGGCGCGGCCTCGACCTGTGGCGCGGCGGCCGTGGTCTCGAGCACGCGCCGGCGCAGCCCGGCCTCGTCGAGGCCGGGCAGCGCGTTCAGCGCCGCGGCGATCACCACCTCCATCGTCCCGGCGATCACCGGGCTCTGCGGGTGGAAGCGGCCCGCGTCGCGATCGAAGCCGAGCGCCGCGGCGAGCGCGTCGGCACGGGCCGGATCCGCGCCGGCCAGCTCGCGAACGAAGTCCGCGCACCAGATCCCCCAGGTCGCCTGGAAGTCGAAGAGCGTGCCGTCCTTGTCGAAAACGAGGCCGCGGATCGGCTCAGGCGGTTGCACCGGCCCCTCCGCTCGCTAGGCTCGGGCGGTCCCGATGGAGTCCCCCATGCGCCCTGCCCCGCCCGATCGCGCCGATTTCCCGCATTTCGATGTCTACCCCATCCGCTGGCGTGACAACGACGTCTACGGCCACATGAACAACGCCGTCTACTACGAGTATGCCGACAGCGTCGTGGCCCGCTGGCTCACGGGCCCCGGCGGGCTCGCGGTGCCGGACGGCCCGGTGATCTGCCTCGTCGTCGAGACCGGCTGCACCTATTTCGGCAGCCTCGGCTTTCCCGACACGGTCGAGGCCGGGTTGCGGCTCGACCGGGTCGGCGGATCGTCGATCACCTACGAGATCGGGCTTTTCGCGGCGGGCGCGCCGACCGCGGCGGCGCGGGTGCGTTTCGTCCATGTCTGCGTCGACAGCGTCACGCGGCGGCCCGCGCCGGTCCCGCCCGGGCTGCGCGCCGCGCTGGCCGCGCTCGGCCCTCACGTCCAGTCGGGCGCATAGCCGCCGGGCAGCGCCGCGCGCGCCCGGGCGACGCGATCGGGCGGCACGCCGGCCTCGGCGGCGAAGGCGATGGTCCATTCCTCCGAAGCGAGAACGTGATCGAGGACGAAGCCGAGAAACTCCGGGTCGGCGGCGCGCGCCCGTATGTCCGCCGGGCCCGCGCCGCTCGCGGCGAGAAACGCCTCCAGCGCCTCCGGCCGGCCGGCGAGCCAGATCAGCGCCTCGCGCGCCAGCGTCGTCGCCTCGGATTCCGTCACCTTGCGCCTCCCCGGCGGCCCGCTCCCGGGGGGCCCGTTACACCATTCGTTAATCTGTTTCCTCCTAAGGTCCAGCCTCATGACGGGGCGGGATCGCGCGCCCCGAGGGGAGGTCGCGGGATGTCGGGTCGGGTGCTGGTTGTCGACGACGTGGCGACGAACCGCCTGCTCCTGCGCGCCAAGCTCTCCTCCGCCTACTACGACGTCTCGGTCGCCGAGAACGGCCACCAGGCGCTGGAAATGGCGCGGCGCGAGCAGCCCGACATGGTGATGCTCGACGTGATGATGCCGGACCTCGACGGCTTCGCCGTCTGCGCGATGCTGAAGTCCTCCGAGGACACCGCGCACATTCCGGTGGTCATGGTCACCGCGCTCGACACGCCGGAGGAGCGCATCCGCGGGCTCGAGGTCGGCGCGGACGACTTCCTGTCCAAGCCCTTCAACGACCTCGCGCTTTTCGCCCGCGTGCGCAACCTCATGCGCATGAAGATGATGTTCGACGAGCTGCGCCTGCGCGACATGACCTCGCGCGAGCTCGGGCTGACCGACTTCGTGTCGGAGCAGGAGATGGAGCTCGACGTCGGCGGCTCGATCCTGCTCGCGCCGCCCTGCCTCGCCCAGGGCGCGGCATGGGCCGGGGAGCTCGAGAGCCGGCTGAACCTCTCGACCATCGTCACCTATTCCGAGCGCGAGGCCCTCAACCTCGCGCGGCTCGAGCAGCCCGACTGCTTCGTCGTGCACCTGCGGCTGATGGAGGGCGGCGACGGGCTGCGCCTCGTCTCGGCGCTGCGCGCGCGGCCGGAGACGCGGCAATCGGCGGTGATCCTCGTCGTCGACGCGGGCGACGTGACCAGCGCCGCCAAGGGGCTCGACCTCGGCGCCTCGGACTACATCGAGGCGCCCTTCGACATGAACGAGCTGATCGTGCGCGTGCGCTCGCAGCTTCGCCGCAAGCGCTATTCCGACCGGCTGCGCACCAACGTGCGCAACGGCCTCAAGATGGCGGTGATCGACCCGCTGACCGGCATCTACAACCGCCGCTACGCCGCGCAGCACCTGCACCGGGTGATGGAGCGCGCCCGCGAGACCGACGGGGTCTTCGCGGTGATGATGATGGACCTCGACAAGTTCAAGTCGATCAACGACCGATTCGGCCACGACGCCGGCGACGCGGTGCTGAAGGAGTTCTCGCGCCGCTTGCAGGAGAACATCCGCGGCGTCGATCTCGTCGCGCGGTTCGGCGGCGAGGAGTTCTTCGTCGCGATGCCCGACATCGACCACGCCGCCGCGGCCGCCGCCGGCGAGCGCATCCGTCGCGCCGTCGAGGGCGCGCCGTTCGTGGTGCCCGGCGCCGACCCGATCCTGGTGACGGTCTCGATCGGCGTCGCCATCGCCGGTCCCTCCGACCAGGACGCCGAGCAGATCATCAAGCGCGCCGACAGCGCGCTCTACGAGGCCAAGGACACCGGCCGGAACCGGGTGACCTTCTTCGCCGCCGCCGCCTGAGGGTCCTTGCTGCCGCGCCTGAGCAGCTCGATCTCGAGTTTCTGCGCCGCGATAATCGTAACCCTCCGCCGAGGGCCGCCTCCGCCGCGACGCGCGCCTCGGCCGCCTGAAGGGGCGACGCGCAGGGCCTCGATCTCGCTCGGCTCGTCGGTCACGAACCGTGTTTATTTCGCATCGCCAATATGTTGGAGCGAAATCGTCGGCCGGATCACCCAACGGCTGGCGGGCGGCGCGACCGACATGCGGCGGACATGAACAGCCTGGCGCTGCCGCCCGCCTGCGCGGATTGAGGCGCTGGCAGGCGGGCGGCGGCGCGGTGGCCATCGCGGGTTCTCCGGTAGGGTCGGGTTGTAACAACCAACCTGATCGGAGACCTACGATGCCTACGCGAAAATCCTGAGGGAACGGGCCGGGAGCCGTGGCAGGCGATCAGGCTGGCGGCGCGCCCTGTCGTCCGATCGCGGCCGGATGGCGTACGAGTTGTCAGTACTCGCTCGGCCTCGGCTATGTGAACCTGCCTCAACCGGCTCGAACACCGGGCGGACGGAGGCGCGGCAGACGTCCGCCGAGCCCCTTGTGCGAATCATTCTTTCAGCATATGACACCGGTGTCATGGCCGTTGTCGTGACCTTCTCAGGGCTCGGTGGTGTGGATGGCGACGATCTATGACGTTGCGAAGGCCGCGGGAGTCTCGCCAAAGACCGTGTCCAGGGTGATGAACGGCGATGCGCCGGTGAACGCCCGAACGCGGGAACTCGTCGACGCGGCGATGGACCAGCTCGGCTACGTTCCCTCCAGCGCCGCACGGACCATGCGGTCCAGCCGGACCGGGCTCGTCGGGCTCGTCACCGGCGCGATCAGCGGGCCGCAGGCCGCTGGGGGGGCAACTGGCCTGCCCGACCTGCAGATCGTGCAGGGCATCCAGCGGGTGCTGGCGGACCATGGGATGACCCTCCTGATCTCGGACACCGGCGGCCGCTTCGATCAGGTCCCGCGGCTCCTGCGCACGCTGCATGAGCACCGTGTGGAGGGCATCTTCTACGTTGCCCCGCATCATCAGCGCATCGCCTTGCCGCAAGCGTCGGGGTCGCGGCTGGTGCTGGTGAACGGGTTCGACGACGCCGGAACCCCGTGCGTGCTGCCCGACGACGCCGACGGTCAGCGGCAGCTCGTCGCCGCTCTCGTCGCCGCCGGCCACCGCCGCATCGGCTTTCTGACGCTCCCGCAGGGCTTCGTGGCCCACGAACAAAGGCTCGATGGCTACCGCCGGGCGCTCGAGGCGGCGGGCATTCCCTATGACCCGGGCCTCGTCATCCAGGGCGACTACGACGGTCAGGCGATCGAGCGCGAGCGGCTGTCGGAAGCCATCGACCTTCTCTTCGCCCTCGACCCGCCGCCGACGGCGCTTTGCTGCGGCAATGACCGGCTCGCGGTCGCGGTTTACGGCATCCTTCGGGCCCGCGGCGTCCCGGTGCCGGAGCAGATGTCGGTCGCCGGCTACGATGACTACCGGGTGATCTCGGAGACGCTGTTCCCCCAGCTCACCACGATGGAGCTCCCCTACCACCGCATGGGCGCGGCGGCGGCGCGACTGATGCTCGGCCAGTTGCGCGGGCAGGAGCCGCTCGTCGCGGGCCATCGCGTCGAGGTGCAGGGCGAGCTACGATGGCGTGCCTCGGTGGTGCCGGGGCCCGGCCAACGGCACTGACGAACCAAAACAACCAGGAGGAAGATGATGACCACACTTGCGCGGATCAGCGCGGGCCTGCTGATGACGACCTGCCTGGCCGGAGCGGCCGCGGCGCAGACCGAGCTCACGTTCTGGCAGCACGGCGCCGGGAACGCGTGGGAGGGAAAGATCTTCGGCCAGATGGTGGAGGAGTTCAACGCCTCCCAGTCGGACTGGAAGGTGACGTTCCAGCAGTTTCCGCAGGCCGCCTACAACGACTCGGTGACCGCCGCGGCGCTGTCGGGGGAGCTGCCTGACATCCTCGACGTCGACGGGCCGGTGATGCCGAACTGGGCCTGGGCCGGGTATCTGGCGCCGCTCGAGATCACCAGGGAGGAGCTTGCCGGCTTCCTGCCCGGCACGATCGGGGTGTGGAAGGATCAGGTCTATTCGGTCGGGCTCTGGGACGCGGCGGTGGCGATGATCACCCGCAAGTCGATCCTCGACAAATACGGCATCCGCGTCCCGACGCTGGAGCAGCCCTGGACGGGCGAGGAGTTCAACGCGGCGCTCGCCACGATCAAGGAGAGCGGCGACTTCGCCTATCCGCTCGATCTCGGCATGTGGGACAAGGGCGAGTGGTACCCTTACGCCTATTCGCCGTTCCTGCAGAGCTTCGGCGGCGACATCGTCGACCGCTCGACCTACCAGACGGCGGAGGGCGTGCTGAACGGCGACGCGGCGGTCGAGTTCGGCGAATGGTGGCAGGGCCTCTTCGCCGACGGGCTGGCGCCGGGCGGCTCGCAACCCCCCGCCGACGGACCCGAGGCGCTGGGCTTCCGCGAGGGCAAGTATGCGATCACCTGGGTCGGCAACTGGAACGCGGCGGCCGTGCTGAAGGACTTCGGCGACGACGCGCTGTTCCTGCCGGCGCCGGACTTCGGCAACGGACCGAAGATCGGCGCGGGTTCGTGGCAACTCGCCGTCTCGGCCCAGAGCGACAACAAGGAAGGCGCCAACGCCTTCATCCGCTTCGCGCTTCAGGACAAATACCAGGCGATGTTCTCCGACGCCTCGGGCCTCGCCCCCGCCACGGCGAGCGCGGCCGCGATGACCGAGAACTACAAGGAGGGCGCGCCGATGGCGGTCTTCTACGACCTCAGCGCCGAGCAGGCGCTGGTGAGGCCGGTCACGCCGGGCTACGTGGTCGAGGCGCGCGTGTTCCGCAAGGCGCTCGCCGACATCGCCGACGGGGCGGACGTCGTCACCGCGCTCGACGCGGCGGTGGACGAGATCAACGCCGATATCCAGAACAACCAGGGCTATGGTCACTGAGCGGTCGCCCGCGGGCGTGCGTCCGCGACGAAGCCGCTGAAACAGAACGGACAGCTTCAGGGCGTTGACCAGGCCTCGCCCGAAGCCAGCGCGCTGATCCGGCCCCCCCTCCCTCCCAGGGGGGCCGGACCCGAACCACCCTTTCTGGGGAAGAGGCCATGGCCGCAACACCAACCCGCCTATTGTCTTCGAACCGCGCCGGCTGGGCGATGGCCGCGCCGGCGGTCGCGCTGATCCTGCTCTTCATCATCGTGCCCTTCGCGCTGGCCTTCGGGTTCAGCTTCACCAACCAGCGCCTGTTCTCGCCCAATCCGACGCAATGGGTCGGCACGGCCAATTTCGAGCGGCTGCTCGGGGTCAGTACGCTGACCCTGGAGCCCGAGCGCGACGCGAGTGGCGCGGTCGTGCTCGACGACGACGGTCAGCCGGAATATCCGCGCCTGCGCGGCTACACCCGCAACAACCCGGACTATCCGCACCTGCAGGGCAAGCAGGAGTGGTTCAGCTTCGGCTGGGGCGAAAGCCGGGTCTATGTGCTCGCGAACGACGTCGTATTCATGAAGTCGCTGCGGAACACCTTCCTCTTCGTGTTGGTGGTCGCGCCGCTCCAGGGCGGGCTCGCGCTCCTGCTCGCGGTGATGATCAACCAGAAGCTCAAGGGCATCAACTTCTTCCGCACCGTCTACTTCATGCCGGTGGTGGTCTCGATCGTCGTCGTCTCGCTGCTCTGGCGCTTCATCTACGCCGGCGACAACGGCCTCTTGAACAGCGCGCTCTCCTGGCTGACCTTCGGGGCGTTCAAGCCGGTCGACTGGCTCGGCAACCCGGCGACGGCGCTGCCGGCGATCATCGTCATGTCGATCTGGCAGGCGGTCGGCTTCCACATGGTGATCTGGCTCGCCGGGCTCCAGTCGATCTCGCCGACGCTCTACGAGGCGGCGAACATCGAGGGCGCGTCGCGCTGGCAGGCGTTCCGCTACGTCACCTGGCCCGGCCTGCGCAACACCGCCGTACTGGTGCTCATCGTCATCACCATGCAGGCCTTCGCGCTCTTCGCCCAGATCGACGTGATGACCAAGGGCGGCCCGGTCGACTCGACGCAGACCATGGTGTTCCAGGCCGTCGAGCGCGGTTACCGCAAGCAGGACATCGCCGCCGGCTCGGTGATCTCGGTGGTCCTGTTCCTGATCGTGCTGACCATCTCGCTCGTGCAAGGCTACCTGACCCTGGAGAAGAAGTGATGGCGACCGTCGAAGGAAAGAACACGTCCCTTGACCGGACCTGGCGCTACGCGCTCCTCATCATCGGGGCGGTGATCTTCATCTTCCCGCTGCTCTTCATGGTGATGTCCTCGCTGAAGCCGGACCAGCAGCTCCTCTCCGACACCGGAAGCCTGCGCGCCTTCCTGCCGGTCGGCGACATCTCGTTCGACAACTACTTCGGCGCGTTCCGGCGGGCGCCGGTCGCGACCTTCATCTTCAACTCGGTGCTCGTCACCGGCGTGACCGTGGTGCTGTCGCTCTTCGTCTGCTCGCTGGCCGCCTTCGCCTTCGTGTTCATGAACTGGCGCGGACGCGACTTCGTGCTCGCCGTCATCATCGCGACGCTGATCGTGCCGTTCGAGACGATCGCGATCCCGATGCTGATCGTCGTCAACAACCTGCCGTGGCTGTCGGGCGACGGCGTGACGCTCGGATGGCTCAACACCTACCGCGTGCAGATCGTGCCGTTCGTCGCCGACGGGCTGACGATCTTCCTGTTCGTGCAGTTCTTCAAGGACCTGCCGCGCGAGCTGATCGAGGCCTGCCGCGTCGAGGGCGCGACCTGGTTCCAGATTTACTGGCGCGTGGTGATGCCGCTCTCCGGCCCGGTGCTGGCGACCGGGGCGATCCTGAAGTTCCTCGCCATGTACAACCAGTACCTCTGGCCGCTGATGGTGACGCAGGACGAGGGATTCCGGCCCGTCATGGTGGGCCTGCAATACTTCTTCCAGCTCAATCCGGTCTGGGGCGAGCTGATGGCCTATCTCTCGGTCATCACCGTGCCGGTGCTCGCCTTCTATCTCTTCCTGCAACGCGCTTTCATCGCCTCGATCGCCTCGACCGGCGTCAAGGGCTGAGGAGTCTCTGAATGACCATCGCACTGCCGACCAAATGGGTCTGGGACAGCTGGTACGTCCGCGACGGCGACCTCTGGCACGTCTTCTTCCTCCAGGCCGACAAGGCGCTGAAGGATCCCGACCTGCGCCACTTCAACGTGAGCCAGGGCCACGCGACGAGCCGCGACCTGCGCAACTGGGAGCACAAGGGCACCACCTTCGCGCCGGCGGAGTCGCCGGCGTGGGACGACTACACCACCTGGACCGGCTCGGTGGTGAAAGGCGGCGACGGCCTCTGGCACCTGTTCTATACCGGCGGCAGCCGAGCGGAGGACGGGCTGAAGCAGCGGATCGGACACGCCACGAGCACCGATCTGCACAACTGGCGGCGGGTCGGCGACGGGCTCGCGCTCGACATCGACGACCGCTACGAGGAACTCAGCCCCGGCCACTGGCACGACCGGGCGATGCGCGACCCGTGGGTGATGCGCGATCCGGCGGGCGACGGGTGGCTCATGTACTTCACCGCCCGCGTGCCGGGCGTCGCGGAGCCGAACGCCGGCGGCGCCATCGGCTTCGCCACCTCGCCCGATCTCTACGACTGGACGTTGCAGGCGCCGGTCTACGCCGGCGGAACCTTCGGACAACTCGAGGTGCCGCAGGTCTTCGAAGCCGGCGGGCGCTGGTACTGCCTGTTCTGCACCGCCCCCGAGCACTACTCCCGGGCCTATGCGGCAAGCTATCCGGGCCGGCCGGTCCGCGGCTCGCATTACCTCACAGCCGAGGATCCGCGCGGACCGTGGACGGTGGCTCCGGGGCCGTTCCTCGACGGCGACCCGGCGGTCGACCGCTACGCGGCGCGCATCGTCGACACAGGGGACGGGCTCGCCCTCCTCGGCTTCCTGCACAACCCCGGCGGCGGCGCCTTCGTGGGCGAGATCCCCGACCCGACGCCGTTGACGATCGACGGGGACGGCCGGCTGCGGCTCGGCTGAAACGCAACGGGTTCCTGGAGGAAACGGAAAAATGGCGGACGTGAAGCTGGTCGACCTGAAAAAGAGCTACGGCAACGTCGACATCATCAAGGGCGTGAGCCTCGACATCAAGCACGGCGAGTTCGTGGTGTTCGTCGGCCCCTCGGGGTGCGGCAAGTCCACGCTGCTCCGGATGATCTCGGGGCTCGAGGAAATCACCGGGGGCGATCTCTACATCGACGGCCAGCGCGTCAACGACGAGCAGCCGCGCGAGCGCGGCATCGCCATGGTGTTCCAGTCCTACGCGATCTTCCCGCACATGACGGTGCGCGAGAACATCGGCTTCGGCCTGACCCTCGCCGGCACGCCGAAGGCCGAAAAGCAGAAGGCGGTGGACGAGGCGGCGCGCATCCTTCAGATGGAGCATCTCCTCGGCCGCAAGCCGAGCCAGCTCTCGGGCGGGCAGCGGCAGCGGGTGGCGATCGGGCGGTCGATCGTGCGCAAGCCGAAGGTCTTCCTGTTCGACGAGCCGCTGTCGAACCTCGACGCGGCCCTGCGCGTCGACATGCGCATGGAGATCGGCAAGCTGCACCACGACCTAGACGCCACCATGATCTACGTGACCCACGACCAGGTCGAGGCGATGACGCTCGCCGACAAGATCGTGGTGCTCAGGGCCGGCGAGGTGATGCAGGTCGGCTCGCCGCTCGAACTCTACCACAATCCGGCCAACCAGTTCGTCGCCGGCTTCCTCGGGTCGCCGAAGATGAACTTCCTCGACGTCGAGGTGAAGGAGACCGGCGGCGGCCGCGTCACCGTCGCCTCGCCGGCGCTGGAGCCGGTGTCGATCCCGCACGCGGTGGGCCGCTTCGCCCCCGGCGGCCGGGCGGTGCTCGGGGTGCGGCCGCAGTTCCTGCACCCCGGCCAGGTCGCCGACGGCGGCCACTTGCACGGCAAGGTCGGCCTGATCGAGCGGCTCGGCACCGAGACCGTGCTCGCGGTCGACCTCACCGCCGGCGGCAAGATCGTCGTCGCCCTCGACGGCGACCGCCCGTTCGATCTCGGCTCGGAGGTGCTGCTCGGCTTCGAGCCCGAGCGGGCGCATCTGTTCGAGGCAGCCTGACCGAACACGGGGGCGAGTGGCGCCACCCCTGGCTCGAATGGACTTGGCTAGCAACGCCGTCCTCCCTCACCGGCCCGGGAAGCGCCACAACCATGGCACGCCCCGGGTTCAGCGCCGCGTAGGCGCCGAGCATCTTCGCGGCGGCCTCGATCTTCCACCCGATGCGGATGGCGAGGTCGGGCACGCCGATCCCCGACCATACCGTCTCGTCACCTTCGTCCCGCGCGGATCGTTGAACCGCAGGTCGCCCGTCCGACTACCCCGTCGGCGACGAGTCCCTTTGATTCCTGGAAGCGCTTGATCGCGTTGATGGTCTGTCTGCCCCGAACGCCATCGACGTCTCCGGGATTGAAGCCAAGCTTGTGCAACCGCTGTCCCGGTTTGCACCCCCCGCCGTTTCGGCGCATAAGGAGCCGACCCCGCGGAGCGCCAGGGAAATGATCACCGAACTCGGGCATTTCGCCCTGATCCTCGCCCTGCTCGTGGCGATCGTGCAGGCCGTCGTGCCGATGGTGGGCGCCCAGCGCGGCTGGACCGACTGGATGCGCGTCGCGGTCCCGGCGGCCACGGTGCAGTTCGCCCTCGTCGCCCTCGCCTTCCTCGCCCTCGTCCACGCCTTCGTCGTCTCGGACTTCTCGGTGCGGCTCGTGGCCGGGAACTCCCATTCCGCGAAGCCGATGCTCTACAAGGTCACCGGGACCTGGGGAAACCACGAGGGGTCGATGCTCCTCTGGATCCTCATCCTCACGCTTTTCGGCGCCATGGTCGCCTGGTTCGGCTCCAACCTGCCGCCCACGCTCAAGGCGCGCGCGCTCGCGGTGCAGGCGCTCATCGGCGCGGCCTTCCTCGCCTTCGTGCTCCTGACCTCGAACCCGTTCGCCCGCCTCGATTTTCCGCCGATCGACGGCGGCGACCTCAACCCCCTCCTCCAGGACCCCGGCCTCGCCTTCCACCCGCCCTTCCTCTATCTCGGCTATGTCGGCCTCTCGATGGCCTATTCCTTCGCCATCGCCGCGCTGATCGAGGGTCGCGTCGACGCCGCCTGGGCGCGCTGGGTACGGCCCTGGACGCTGCTCGCCTGGAGCTTCCTCACCATCGGCATCGCGCTTGGCAGCTTCTGGGCCTATTATGAGCTCGGCTGGGGCGGCTGGTGGTTCTGGGATCCGGTCGAGAACGTCTCGTTCATGCCCTGGCTCCTGTCCGCCGCGCTCCTGCACTCCGCGATCGTCGTCGAGAAGCGGGACACGCTGAAGAGCTGGACGATCCTGCTCGCCATCCTCGCCTTCTCGTTCTCGCTCATCGGCGCCTTCGTGGTGCGGTCGGGGGTCATCACCTCCGTCCATGCCTTCGCCAACGATCCCGAGCGCGGCGTCTTCCTGCTCCTGATCCTCGGGGCGTTCATCGGCGGATCGCTGACGCTCTACGCGGCCCGCGCCCACGCGATGCGCTCCACCGCGGCCTTCTCGACCGTGAGCCGCGAGGCGGGGCTGCTCGTCAACAACCTCCTCCTCGTCACCGCGACCCTCGTCGTCTTCTTCGGCACGATCTGGCCGCTGGTGGCGGAAGTGCTCACGGGACGCAAGATCTCGGTCGGGGCGCCGTTCTTCGACACGGCGTTCACGCCCTTCATGGTCGCCATCGCCGTGATCCTGCCGGTTTTCGCGACGCTGCCCTGGAAGCGCGGCGACCTCGGCCGCGCCATGCGCCCGCTGCGCGGCGCGCTCGCGCTCTCGGTCGCTCTCGGCGCGCTCGCCTGGACGCTCCAGACCGGCCGCTCGATGCTCGCGCCGATCGGCGTCACCCTCGCCGCCTGGCTGGTTCTCGGTTCGGCGGTCGAGATTGCCGAGCGCGTGCGCCTCGGCAGGGCGCCGCTCGCCGAGAGCCTGCGGCGCGCCGGCAACCTCCCCCGCGCCGACTGGGGCAAGGCGATCGCGCATGCGGGGTTCGGCCTGACCATCTTCGGCGTCGCCTGCGTCACCGCCTGGCAGAGCGAGGACATTCGCGCCATGAACGTGGGCGACAGCGTCGCCATCGCCGGCTACGAACTGCGCCTGGACGGCGTCGAGCGGAGCGAGGGCCCGAACTACTTCGCCGACACGGCCCGCGTCGCCGTGATCCGCGACGGACGCGAGGTCGCCGTGCTCGCGCCCGAGCGCCGCGTCTACCCGGTGCAGGGAATGCCCACCACCGAGGCCGCCATCGACCGCGGCCTGACGCGCGACCTCTACGTCACGCTCGGCGATCCGCAGCAGGGCGGCGGCTGGGCCGTCCGCACCTACGTCAAGCCCTTCGCCAACTGGATCTGGCTCGGCGCGCTCGTCATGGCGGCCGGCGGCGCGGTCAGCCTCAGCGACCGTCGCTACCGCGTCGGCGCGCCGATGCGCCGGCGTCCGTCCGTGGGCCTCGCCCCGGCCGAATGATGCGCGCCCCCGGCCTTCTCCTCGCCCTCGTCGCGCCCGTCGCCGCCTGGGCGATCCAGCCCGACGAGGTGATGTCCGACCCCGCGCAGGAGGCGCGCGCCCGCGCCATCACCGCCGAGCTGCGCTGCGTCGTCTGCCAGTCGGAATCGATCGACGAATCGAACGCGGACATCGCCCGCGACCTGCGGATGCTGGTGCGCGAGCGCATCGCCGCCGGCGACAGCGACGAGGAGACGCTCGCCTATGTCGTCGACCGCTACGGCGAGTTCGTGCTGTTCCGCCCGCCGATGACCGCGGCCAACGCGCCGCTGTGGCTGGCTGGCCCGGTGATCCTGATCTTCGGCTCGGCCCTCGTCGCGGCGATCCTCCGCCGCCGCGCCCGCGAGGCGCGCATTCCGCGCGCCGGCCTCACGCGGGAGGAACAGGCCCGCCTCGACGCGCTGATGAAGGACTGACCGCGGCTCGGTCAGGCCGTCCCGCCGCTCGCCTTCAGCATCCAGCGGCCGTTCTCCTGGCCCCAGTACTTCGCCGGCAGGCCGGCGGCGACCACCGCGCGCCAGTCGTCGCGGGCGGCCGCGACCGCCGCCGCGTCACCCGCGTCGAAGAACAGGCAGGCCCGCTCGTATCCCGCCATCTCGTCGACGCCGGCCCGCGCGCCCAGCGCCAGCATCAGCACGTTGGCCCCGTTGGCGTTCTCCGCGCTGCGGGTCAGCAGCACCGGCTGGCGCGCGTCGTGCCGCCCGCCCGCCACCCCGTGCGGCAGGAAACCGTCCTCGCGAAAGGTCCAGAGCCGCTCGTCGAGGAAGGCCAGCCCGGCGTCGGACCCCACGCGCAGCAGCACCCGCCACCCGCGCTCGAGCGACCGCTCCAGCAGGTTCGGCAACGCCGCCTCGACGGGCGACTCGCTCAGCCGGTAGAACAGGATCTCCGCCACCGGCCGCGCTCTCATACGGCCTCCGCCCGAATGCCTCGCGCCTGCATTAACGATCCAATTCCGACTCTTTTGGTTGGCATATGCGTTGTGCATACGTTGTGCATAAGGCGTGCATCGAAGAATCCGCCGTAAACCTTTGACGTCGAAGTCTTCGGACGAAACCGCATCACGCCTCGAATCGGACCCGGATCAGCCGGTCGAGCGTGCGCACACCCCAGCCGGTGGCGCCCTTCGGCCCGAGATCGTGTCGCGCGAGAGCGAGGCCACCCCGGCGATGTCGAGATGGATCCAGGGCACCTCGTCCCGCACGAACCGCCTGAGGAACCGCGCCGCCGTCACGGAGCCGGCCGGCCGGCCACCGGTATTGGCCACATCGGCGACCCGGCTCTTGATCTGGCGGTCGTAGGACGCCGCCAGCGGCAACCGCCAGGCCCCTTCCTCCTCTTCGGCCGCGGCGGCGAGGAACTGGTTCGCCAGCACGTCGTCGCTGGCGAAGACCCCGGCCATCTCGTGGCCGAGCGCAATGACGCAGGCGCCGGTCAGCGTCGCCAGATCGATGATCGCCCGCGGCGCAAAGCGCTCCTGCGCATACCAGAGAACGTCGGCCAGAACGAGCCGGCCCTCGGCGTCGGTGTTGATGACCTCGATCGTGTCGCCCTTCATCGAGCGGACCACGTCGCCGGGACGCTGGGCCTTGCCGTCGGGCATGTTCTCGACCAGGCCCACCAGCCCGACGACGTTGGCGCGGGCCCCGCGCGCGGCGATCGCGTGCATCACGCCCGCGACGACGCCGGCGCCCCCCATGTCCATGGTCATGTCCTCCATGCCGGCGGCGGGCTTGATCGAGATGCCACCGGTGTCGAAGACCACCCCCTTGCCGACGAGCGCAAGCGGCGCCGCGTCGTCGCCGCCGTTCCAGCGCATCGCCACGACACGGGGCGGGCTCTCCGAGCCCTGCGACACCCCGAGGAGCGCGCGCATCCCGAGCGCCCGGATCGCGGCCTCGTCCAGAACTTCCACCTCGACCCCGAGATCGCGCAACGCTTCCAGCCGTTCGGCAAAGGCGATGGTGGTCAGGACGTTCGCCGGCAGGTTCACCAGATCCCGCGTCAGCAGGACGCCCTCGGCGACCGCCTCGCGCGGGGCCCAGGCGGCGGCCGCGGCCCCCGGGTCGCGGACGTGGAACGTCACGGCGTCGTTGGGAGCCCGCCAGTCCTTCTCCGGGGTGCGGAACTCGCGGAACTCATAGGCGCGCAAGGTCAGGCCGAGCGCTATCTCGGCGAGCTGCGGCGCCCGCCCCGCAACGACCGAGAGCGGCGCCTCGGCGTTGAAGCCGGCGATCGTCGCGCCCGCCTTGCGCGCCTGCGCGGGCGTCGCCTTGCGCGGCAGCTTTACCGCGAGCAACGCCTCGGCCGCGAGGCCGGAGGGGAAGGCGAGCGTCAGCCCCTCGCCGGGCTTGAGGCGCGCGAAGGCGCCGCTCGTCGCCACGCGGCGCAGGAGGCCGCGCGCCCGGGCGTCGAGACGGCGCGCCGCGGGGTCGAGCCTGCCCTCCTCGTCGAGGAACACCGCGACGCGGCCCCCAAGACCGGCGATCGCCTGCGCGTCGGCGGCGACGAAGCTCGATTGCACTGGCGCGGTCACGGGCGTCTCCACTAGGTTGCCGAACGTCGCGCCGGTCTATCGCGAGCCCCGTGGCTTGGCGAGTCCCGCGGGCGAAGGGAGGAGCCTTGACGCGTCTGGACCGTTACCTGCTGCGCCAGCTGGTCGTCGCCTTCGGGTTTTTCCTGCTGGTGTTCACCGGCGTGGTCTGGCTGACCCAGGCGGTGCGCCTGATCGACACCGTGGTGGCGAGCGGGCGCGGCGGGCGGATCCTGCTCGAATTCTCCGCCTTCGTCCTGCCGGACGTGCTCGTCATCGTGATCCCGCTGTCGGGCATGGGCGCGGCGCTCTACACGCTCAACCGGCTCTACTCGGAAAGCGAGCTCGTCGTGATGATGACGGCCGGCGTCGGGCCCTGGGCCCTGATGCGCCCGGTGGCGACGTTCGGCGCGCTGATAGCAGCGATGATGGCGGTGACGCTGACGGTCCTCGTGCCGCTCGGGGGCGCAGCACTCGCCACGCGCACGCAGGAGATCAGCTCGGACCTCGCCAGCGCGCTGATCGTCGAACGCCAGTTCCTGCACCCGATCACCGGGCTCACGCTCTTCATTGGCCGAACCGACCGCGCCGGCGAGATGTCGGGCGTCTTCCTCCACGACCAGCGCGACCCGGAGCGCCCGGTGACCTACGCCGCCGAGGCCGCCCTGCTGCTGCGCGACGGGAACGAGGCGCGGCTCGTCATGCGCGACGGCGTCGCGCTCGCCCTCGACAAGGAGGCGCGCCAGTTGAGTGCCGTGGAATACGACCAGTTCGTCTTCGACCTCTCCGATCTCGTGAAGGTCGACGAGGACCGCGCTCCGCGCCCGGCGGAATACCCGATCGCGATGCTGCTGAACCCGACGCCCGAGATGCTCGGCAAGGGGCGCTTCGAACTCGGCCAGTACGTCGCCGAGGCGCACTACAAGATCACGCTGCCGCTTCTCGCCTGGCTCTATCCTCCCATTGCGCTGGTGACGCTGCTCGCGGGCGGCTATCGCCGGTCGGGCTTCGGGCGGCGGGTGATCGTCGCGGTGGCGGTCGCGGTGGCGATGCAGTCCATCGCCATCGTCACCCGCGCCCGCGTCCAGGACGACGCGACGCTCTGGCCGGCGATGTATCTTCCCATCCTGATCGGGCTCTCCTATGTCGGCGCCCTGCTTTGGCGGCTCGGCCGTCCCACTCGGCCGCGGGGGGCGCCGGCATGACGCTCGCGCGCTATCTGCTCGTCTGCTTCCTCAAGGCCCTCATCGCCGTGCAGGCGGTGATCGCGCTTATCGTCCTCTCGGCCGCCGGCGTGGAGAACCTGCGCCGCTTCTCGGACTCGCCGGCCGCCTCGGTCCTGCAAGTGACGGTCCTTCAGTCGCCGGAGGTCCTGTACCAGGCGACGCCGCTCGTCCTGATGCTCGCGAGCCTCGTCACCTTCCTGCGGCTCGCGCGCACCAGCGAGCTCGTCGTCATGCGCGCCTCCGGCGTCTCGGCGCTGCGGCTGATCGCCGTTCCCGCCGCGGCGGCGATCGCGCTTGCCTGCGTGATGGTCGCGGCGGTCAACCCGATCGTGGCCGCATCGATCCAGCGCGGCGCCGACATGCAGGACGCGTTGCGCGGCCGCGACCCGAGCCGCCTCTCGGTCTCAAGGGACGGGCTCTGGCTGCGCCAGGCCGACCCCGAGGGCCAGACCGTGATCCAGGCCGCGCGCACCAACTCCGACGGCACGGCGCTGACCGAGGCGCGGTTCACCCGCTTCGACGGCGCCGGCCGGCTCTATGCGCGCATCGAGGCAGGCACCGCGCGTCTGGACCCGGGCGGCTGGACGCTGGAGCAGGCGCTGCGGTGGGAGCGCACGCCGGACGGCCGCTTCGACCCCACGCCGCTGGCCGATGGCCGGCTCAGCATTCCCACGACGCTCACCCGCGAGCAGATCATCGAGAGCTTCTCGCCGCCCGAGACGGTCTCGTTCTGGGAACTCGGCCGCTTCATCGGCCAGATGGAGGACGCGGGCTTCTCCGGGCGCCGCTACCGGCTGTTCCTCCAGAGCGAACTCGCCAAACCCGCGCTCTATTTCGCCATGGTGCTGATCGGCGCCGCCTTCGCGCTTCGCCCGGCGCGCTTCGGGCAGGTCGGCGTGATGATGCTCTTCGCCGTCCTTGCCGGCTTCTCGCTCTACTTCCTCAAGGATTTCGCCGAATCCCTCGGCGCGAGCGGGGCGCTGCCGCTGATGGTGGCGGCCTGGACGCCGCCGGTCGCCGCCATCCTCCTCGCCCTCGGGCTGCTCCTGCACCTCGAAGATGGCTGAGCAGCGTCGCGCCCTCGCCCTCGCCGCCGCCCTCGCGTTGGCGCTCGCCGCCACTGGGCCCGGCGCGGCGCAGGAGGCTCCTTTCGCCGCGCCCGAAGAGCCGGTTGCGCTCGTGGCCGACCGCGTCAGCTACGACGACGCCACCGGCCTCCTCGTCGCCGAGGGCTCGGTCGAGGTGCTTTATCGCGGCATCATCCTGCGTGCGCCGCGGATCGTCTATGACGAGCGCAACGACAAGGTCAGCGCGGAGGGCCCCATCGTCCTCGTCGATCCCGACACCGGGGTCCTCCTCGCCGACCGGGCGGCGCTGACCCCCGATCTCGCGAACGGCCTGATCGAGGGCGCCCGCCTGCTCATCGCCGACCAGCTCCAGATCGCCGCGGTGGAGGCGCAGCGCCGCGACGGCCGCTTCGTCACCCTCGACCGGGTCATCGCGTCGAGCTGCACCGTCTGCCCCGGCAACCCGACCCCAACCTGGGCGATCCGCGCCAGGCGCGTCACCGAGGACGAACTCGCCCAGCGCATCTATTTCGACAACGCCCGGCTCGAGGTGCTCGGCGTGCCCGTCGCCTGGCTGCCCTGGCTCTCGATCCCGGACCCGCGCGCCGAGCGCGCGAGCGGCTTTCTCGCGCCGATCTTCCTCAACTCCCAGATCTACGGCGCGGCGATCAAGACGCCCTACTACTACGTCCTCGGACCCTCGTCCGACATGACGATCACCCCCTTCGTCACGAGCCAGGGCGGGTTCCTCGCCGAGGGCGAGTACCGGCGCCGATTCACGCGCGGCGGGATCGACGTCGGCGGCGTCCTCGCCCTCGACGACGGGCTCGAGGACGACATCGGCGGCGACAGCACGCGCTGGTTTCTCTACGGGAACGGGGACTACGATCTCGGGCGCGGCTTCGTCTTCGATTTCGACGCCAGCATCGTCTCCGACGACGTGTTCCTGAAACAGTTCGACTATTCCGACGCAGATCTGCTCACCAGCACCGCGAAGATCACCCGCACCCGCGCCAAGGACTACCTGCGCCTGGAAGGCATCGGCTTTCAGTCACTGCTCGAGAACGAGGACAAGCGCACCGTGCCGGCGGTCCTGCCCGACCTCGTTTACCGCCGCACGCTGGAGGAGACCCTCGCCGGCGGCCGTCTCGCCTACGACGTGGCGCTCCTCGGCATGACCCGCGAGCTTGGCCAGAGCATGGTCCGGGGAACCGGCGCCATTGACTGGCGCGCCGACTGGACGCTCGCCATGGGCCTGCGCGCCCACGCCACCGCGAGCGCGGCCCTCGACTCCTACCGGGTCTGGTCCGACGCCGACGACACCAACCAGACCACCTACGACGGCGACCCGCTCGGCCGCGCCACGCCGCTTGCCGCCGTCGAGTTGCGCTGGCCCTGGGTGCGCCGCGGCGCGAGCGGGGTCGACCAGGTGATCGAGCCGATCGCCCAGGTCGTCTGGTCCGACAGCCTCGGCGACACCGACGTGCCGAACGAGGACAGCGAGCTGCCCGAGTTCTCCTATTCGAACCTCTTCGCGCTCAACCGCTTCCCGGGCCGCGACCGGCTGGAGACCGGCCTGCGCGCCAACCTCGGCGTCCAGTACACCCGCACCGATCCGACCGGCTGGAACCTCGGCGCCACCCTCGGCCGCGTGCTGCGCGCCGACGACCTCGACCAGTTCCCCACGGGCACCGGCCTCGACGGCCGCTGGTCGGACTGGGTCGGGCTCCTGTCCGTCGGCTTCGACTGGGGGCTGAGCCTCTCGAACCGGATGCTCGTGCAGAGCGACCTCGACTTCACCCGCAACGAGTTCGCCGTGCAGTACGACGGCGAGCGCGGCAGGCTCGGGGCGAGCTACACCTACCTCGCCGAGGACGACAGCAACCCCTTCCTCGGCCCGCAGCCGGAGACCTCCGAGCTTGCGCTGGCGGCCCGTTACCGCGTGCATCCGAACTGGGAGGTCCGGGGCAACTGGCGCTTCGACGCGGCGAGCGGCTCCAACGTCCGCGCCGGGGCCGGGATCACCTACGGCAACGAGTGCGCCGAGATCGACCTTTCCGTCTCGCGTCGCTACACGTCATCGGATAACCTGCCGCCCGCGACGACGATCGGGTTCGGGGTGCGCCTCGCCGGGCTCGGCGCGTCGGGGTCGGCCGAGTGGCCGCCACGGGCCTGCGTCGGCGTTGCGCTGCGTTGACGGGGGAGCGGCAACCAAAGGGGCGCACGAGGTTGGGCGGCATGGTTTTGCGAGGTTTTGTTCTGGCGCTCGCGTACCTGGCGAGCGGCGCGGCGATGGCGCAGGTCGTGACCTTGCCGCCCACCGCGCTGCCGAGCGCCGCTCCGGAGCCGCCCGCCGCGGCGACCGTTCCCGTCGGCCCTGGCCCCGACGCCTCCGCCGTCGCGCCCGGCCTGCCCATCCGCACCCTCGGCGCGCCGGACCAGGCGGCCGCGCCCGCCGCGCCGACCGGGATCCCGCCTGCCCCGCTCGATTCTCTGTCCGAGGAGGCCGCCCCCGCCCCGGCGCCGGCGGCCCCGGGCGACATCGGCCCGCAGGGCGTCCCGCTGCGCACCCTGCCGCAGGCGCAGCCCCGCGCCGCCGCGCCGCAGCAGCCGGCCCCGCCGAGCCGCGTGGTCTCCACCGCGCCCGCAGGCGTCACGCCGTTCTCGCCGGCGCTGACCGTCAACAACGGCGCCGTCACCTGGTACGACATCGACCAGCGCGCCGCGCTACTGTCCGCGCTCGGAGCGCGCGGCGACGTGCGCAAGATTGCGGTCGAACAGCTCACCGAGGATGCGGTCAAGACGCAGGCAGCCAAGGCGCTGGAGATCGAGCTCCCCGAGGGCGCGGTCCAGTCGGGCATCGACGAGTTCGCCGCCCAGCGCGGCATCTCCGTCGACGACGTCTACACGGTGCTGGCGGCGCGCGGGATCGACAGCCAGACGATGGAGGACTTCGTCGAGGCCGGCCTGCTGTGGCGCGAGGTCGTGCAGGGCCGCTTCCGCCAGAAGTCGATGCCCTCCGAGGACGACCTCGACATCGCGCTCGCCACCGCCGTGAACGCGCCCGTCGAGATGGTGCAGCTCAGCGAGATCGCGCTCCCCTTCGACGATCGCAGCGAGCAGGAGACGATCGCGCTGGCCGACCGCCTCTCGCGTCAGGTCGGCAGCGCCGGCGCCTTCGCCGCGGCGGCCCGGCAGTACAGCCGTTCCTCCACCGCCGCGAACGGGGGCCGCATGGAGCCGATGCCGGCGGCGCAGTTGCCGCCGGCCATTCGCTCGCAGGTGCTGCTTCTCGGCGCCGGCGGCGTCACCCGGCCGATCCCGATCTCCGGCGGCCTCGCGATCCTCCGGGTCGATTCGCTGCGGCTCGAGGCGCCGGGCGCGAGGGATCCCGAGATCACCGACGAGGACGTGCGCAACCGAATGCGCGAGGAGATTTTCCAGCAGCGCATCAATACCTTCGGCCAGGGCTACCTCCAGGAGCTCCTGCGCGACGCCGTGATCGTGGAGCGATGACCGCGCCAGCCGCGCCGACCCTCGGCGACCCGGCCGGGACCGGTGCCGACCGTGCCGAGGCGCGGCGCCGACAGGTCCGGGGGGCGGTCCCGGCGTGACCCTCGCCGCCGACGGCCTGCCGCCGCTGCGCGAGGTGATCGCCGCGCACGGCCTCAGCGCCCGCAAGGGCCTCGGCCAGAACTTCCTCCTCGATCTCAACCTGACCGGCAAGATCGCCCGCCGCGCCGGCGACCTCGCCGCCTGCGACGTGCTCGAGGTCGGCCCCGGTCCGGGCGGGCTGACGCGCGCGCTGCTGGCGCAAGGCGCCCGCCGCGTCGTCGCCATCGAGCGCGACGCCCGCTGCCTGCCCGCGCTGGCGGAGATCGCCGCCGCCTGGCCCGGGCGACTGGAGGTCGTCGAGGGCGACGCGCTCGCCGTCGACGCCGCCGCGCTGTTGCGCCCGCCGATCCGCATCGTGGCCAACCTGCCCTATAATGTCGGCACCGAGCTGCTGGTTCGCTGGCTCACGCCCCCGGCGTGGCCGCCGTTCTGGACGAGCATGACGCTGATGTTCCAGAAGGAAGTCGCCGAGCGCATCGTCGCGCCCCCCGGCTCCAAGGCCTATGGCCGGCTCGCGATCCTCGCCCAGTGGCGTTGCGCCGCGCGAATCGCGTTCGAACTGCCGCCGCGCGCCTTCACGCCGCCGCCGAGCGTGACCAGCGCCGTCGTCCACCTCGACGCGCTGCCCGAGCCGCGCTTCCCGGCCGATCCGGGCACGCTGTCGCGCGTCGTCGCCCTCGCCTTCGGCCAGCGGCGCAAGATGCTGCGCGCCAGTCTGCGGCCTCTCGGCCCAGACGTCGAAGCGTGGCTCGGGGCTGCCGGGATCGCGCCGACCGATCGGGCCGAGACGGTCGACATCGAGCGCTTCTGCCGGCTCGCCCGCATTGTCGCCGCAAACGAAAGCGGCCGGGCGTCGCCGCCCGGCCGCTGAAGATCCCGGCTCCTTCCGCGTCAGGACGCGGCGGTCTCGCCTTCCGGGCGCGGCGCGCGCCGCCGCGGCCGGCCCCGCTTGGGCGCCGCGGGCGGTTCGGCCGCTGCCTCCGCCTCGGCGGGGGCCGCCGATGCCGTCGGCTCCGCTGGCGCCGGATCCGCGGGCTCAGGCTCGGGCTCGGCCGGCGCCGCCGCCTCCGCGACGCTCACGGATTGCGCCTCCGCGACCTCGGGGGCGGGCGCCGACATCGGCCGGAGCTCGACCGGCTCTGGCGCGCCGCGACTTTCCGGCGTCTCGATCAGACCGCTGTCATACGGATCGTCCGCGTCGATCGTCACGAGGCCCGAGCTGATCGCCGGCTGCGGCTGGCGTTGCTCGTTGCGGTCGTGCCGCGGCCGGTCGCCGCCAAAGCCTCCGTCCTCGCGCCTGTCGTCCCGGCGGGGCTCGTCGCGGCGCTGCTGCCCCTCCGGGCGCGGGCCATCGAAGCGCGACGCCTCGAAACGCTGATCGCCGCCGTCCCGCCGTTCCTCGCGGCGCTCCTCGTCCCGCTCGAACGCCTGTCGCTGCGCCTGCTGCTGCGCCTGCTGCTCGGCCTGCGCCTCGCCGAGGAGTCGGCTGTAGTGTTCCACATGCTGGAGGAAGCTCTGCTCGGCGACCCGATCGCCGGCAAGCTGCGCGTCGCGCGCCAGCAGCTGATACTTGTCGATGATCTGCTGCGGCGTGCCACGGACCTTGCCGTCGGGCCCCGCGCTCTCGAACACGCGATTGATGATGTTCCCGAGCGGCCTCCGATTGCTCATGTTCGGATTGTTGCCGCCGAGGTTGCCGGGCTTGTTCCTGGACCGCTGCTTGTTCGAAGGTCTCATGCCGTGATGATTTCCGCTTGCCTGACCTGATCGGCGTCGCTCCGGCCCCGCACGTGGCGGCGTCCCGGTCGTCTTTCCGATGCTGCGTCGCATCCGACCCCGCCCGCGCTTGGCGTCAAAAGCAGGCGTTCAGGTCTGGATATGAGGCAGATATATGCGGGCAGCGACAAAACACAAGCGAAAAAGCCCGGGCCGGCGCGGTCCGGTTGGTCAGCTCAGCTCCGCGACCCTGTCGCGCCCGTCGAGATCTGGCCGCACCCGGACGGCAAACCCGGCCGCGTCGAAGATCGCCGCGACCGATGCGCCCTGTCCGGCGCCGATCTCGAAGAGCGCGCGCCCGCCCGGCGACATCACGGCGCGGAGGCCCGTCGCGATCGCCGCATAGGCCTCGACCCCGAGCGGTCCGGGCGTCAGCGCCATTCGCGGCTCCCAGTCCCGCACCTCCGGCGCGAGCCCATCCACCTCCGGCGCGGCGATGTAGGGCGGATTGCCGACGACGAGCCCGAACGGCCCGCCGATCCCGGCGAGCCAGTCCGTCCGCACGAAACCCGCCCGCGCCCCGACCCCGTGCCGCGCGGCGTTCGCCGCGGCGACGGCCAGCGCGCCCGCGCTCATGTCCACCCCGACGCCGTAGGCGTCCGGCCAGGCGGCGAGCAGGCTCACGAGAATCGCGCCGCTGCCGACGCCGAGGTCGAGCACGTGGGCCGGGGGCGGGCCGGCCAGCGCGATCTCCACCAGAGCCTCGGTTTCCGGTCGCGGGTCGAGCACGTCCGCCGTCACGGCGAAGTCGCGCCCCCAGAACGCCCGCCGCCCGAGGATCTGCGCCACAGGCCGCCGCGCCGCCCGCGCCGCGACATGCGCGGCGAAGCGCGCCGCCGCTTGCGGCGCCAGCGGTTCGCGAAGGACCGGGGTCAGCCCCGCCGACCCGACCCCGAGCGCCGCGGCGAGAAGCGCGCGTGCGTCGCGAACCGGCTCGGCGACCCCCGCCGCCGCCAGTTCCACCGCCGCGGCTGCGAGCGCCGCCTGGACCGTGCTCATACGGCCTCCGCCTGAATGCCTCGCGCCTGCATTAACGATTCAATTCTGACTCTTTTGCTTGGCATATGCGTCGTGCATACG
>NZ_JAGOID010000039.1 GCF_017995835.1 Amaricoccus sp. | reverse complement strand
ATGTCGATCGCGGCGGTCATCAGCGCGGGCCTGCCGCCGTAGTCGATCCGGGTCGCCGACAGGTGCGCGGTGATCCGCCCCCCCTCGGCGTGGAGCTCCGCCTCGAAGCCGGAGTCGGCGCCGGCCCGCGCCACCTCGGCCAGAAGCCGGTCGCGGTCGCCCGCGTCGACCCAGGTCGCGAGCATCGTCTCCGGCGCGGGGTCTTCCTGGCCCAGCCCCAGCTGCCGGCGCGCCGTCGCGTTGAGGAACAGCGGCCGCCCCGTGCCGATCTCGCTGATGATGACGCCCACCGGAACGCCCTCCGCGATCTGGCGGAAGCGCGCCTCGCTGGCGGCGAGGGCGTCCTCGGCGGCGCGGCGGGCCGTCAGGTCGCGCAGATAGGCGAGGAACAGCGGTCCGCCGTCGCGGTCGGCGCGCACGATGACGAGTTCGATCGGGAACGTCGCGCCGTCCGCGCGCATCGCCTCGAGCTCGACCCTGCGCCCGAGCAGACGGGCCTCGCCGGTGGCGAGGTGGCGCTCGAATCCCGCGAGGTGCGCCGCGCGCAGGTGCGGCGGAATGATGAGGTCGGCCATGCGCTGGCCCAGCACTTCGCCGCGGGCATAGCCGAAGGTGCGTTCGGCGGCGGCGTTGAACTCCACGATCACGCCGGTCGCGTCGATGCCGACGTAGCAGTCGAGCGCCGCCTCCAGCGCCGCCTGCCGCAGCCGCTCGGCCGAATCGCGATCGGCCTCGGCACGCTTGCGGTCGTCGATGACCCGGCCGACGCACTGGACTTCCAGGAGGTTCCCCCCGGCGTCGAAGATGCCGGTGTCCGTCCAGGCCTCCCAGTGGACCTCGCCGTTCATCTGCACGGAACGCACCTCGATGGCGTGGGTCGGGTTGTCCGGGGTGATGCGGGCGAGATGCTCGCGGAAGGCGGCGCGGTCGGAGGGGTGGATGGTGTCGGCGTCGCTGATGCCGAGCGCGTTCGTCTCCTCCGCGGTCATGCCCCAGTACCGCACCGATGCGGGGTTCATGAAGGTCCAGCGTCCCTTCGGGTCGACGCGGATGATGAGTTCGGTCTGTGCGTCCACGACCGCGCGATAGCGCGCCTCGCTCTCGGCGAGCGCGCGGGCCTGCGCGCGCGTCGCGGTGACGTCGCGCTTCACCGCGACATAGTGGCTGATGACGCCGTCCGGCCCGCGCAGCGGCGAGATCGTGGTGTCCTGCTCGATCAGCCGTCCGTCGCGGTGGCGGTTGACGATCGTGCCCTGCCAGGTCCCGCCGCCCTCGAGCCGCGCCAGCATGTCCGCGAAGAACTCGGGCGGATGCACGCCGCTAGCCAGCACGTCCTGCGGCTGGCGCCCGATCGCCTCCTCGGACCGCCAGCCGGTCAGGGTCTCGAAGGCATGGTTCACGTAGGTGAAGACGTGCGCCGCGTCGGTGATCTCGACCGGTTCGCCGACCTGCTCGATCGCCGTGGCGAGCAGGCGCAGCTCGCCGTCGCGGCGGCGCTCCTGCGTGACGTCCTGGGTGAGCAGCACGCGCCCGCCGTCCGGCGTGCGGCTCTCGCGGATGCGCAGCCAGCGCCCGTCGGCCAGGCGCTGGGCGTGGTCGCTGCGGTCGAGCGCGCGCATGGCGAGGCGCTTCTCGGGGAAGTCCGGCCCCATGTCGGGATGGTAGACCGGTCCGGACGCGATCCCGGCGCGCAGGATGTCCTCGAAGCGGCGCCCGGCGGCGAGGTGCGGCCGCATCGACGGCGTGAGGTGCTCGGGATAGCGCGCGTTCCACAGGACGATCCGCTCGGCGGCGTCGTAGACCGCGAGCCCGTCGGGCAGCGCGTCGATCGCCGCGCGCAGCCGGAACTCGACGCGGCGCATCCGTGCGAGGTCGCGGGCGTTCAGCCACAGCGCCGCCCCCGCCGCCGCCGCGGTCGCCGCCAGCACGGCCGCGTAGGGCAGGGCGGCCCCGGTTTCGGCCGCGTAGCGGAGTCCCATCCCTGCGGCGAACGTGGCGAGGAGCGCCGTCGCGATCACCGCGGGGCGCGCAGCCGCGCGCTTCGCGACCGCGGCGCCGTCGTCCTCTGCCGTCATCCCAGCCTCCGCACCCGCCACGCCAGCCCCCGCCGGACGCTCCAGTTGCGGATCGCCCGGATCGCCCGTCAAGCGCCGGCGCCGCCCGCATCCGATCCCGGCCCCGTTTCAGGATATTGCCCGGCGCCGCGGCATTTGTTTCATTCGTCGCAGCCGGGAGGGGCGAGGCATGGCGCGCATCATCGTGGTCGACGACGAACCGGACATCCGCGCGCTGCTCGCGGACTACCTCGGCGGGCGCGGGCATTCGGTGCGGACGGCCGGCGACGCCACGCGGCTCGAGGCCCTGCTCGCGGCGGATGGGCAGGTGGATCTCCTCGTGCTCGACGTCGGCCTGCCCGGGCGGGACGGGCTCGACGTCGCCCGGGATCTGCGCGCCCGGCTCGACCCCGGCATCGTCATGCTCACCGCGGCGGGCGGCGCGATCGACCGCATCGTCGGGCTCGAGGTCGGCGCCGACGACTACCTCGCCAAGCCCTTCGAGCCGGCCGAGCTCGCGGCGCGGATCGATGCCGTGCTCCGGCGCCGCCGCCCGCCAGCGGGCACGCCCTTCGGCCGCTATGCGCTCGACCTGCGGGAGTTCCGCCTGCGCGACGCGACGGGGGCGCCCGTGGAGCTCAGCCCGATGGAGGTCGATCTCGTGGCCGCGTTCGCGACCAATCCCGGCCGCGTCCTGTCGCGCGAGGTGCTGATGCAGCTCGCGCCCCCGCGCGACGACGACAGCAACGACCGCAGCATCGACCACCGCGTCGTGCGCCTGCGCCGCAAGCTCGAGGACGATCCGGACTTCCCCCAGCTCATCAAGACCGTGCGCGGCGCGGGCTACGTCTTCCCGGGCTGACCGGACCGTCCCCGGCGGGGGTCAGACTTGCGAGATGCGCGACAGGATGTCGTCGCGCCGCAGGCCGATGTCGGCGAGGCGGTGGTCGGCGAGGCCGAGCAGGGCCTCGTGCTCGCGGCGGAGCCGGGCGCGGCGGCGGCGCTGGCGCAGCGCCTCGGCGAGGGTGGTCAGCATGGTCGTGTCTCCTTGCGTACCGTCGTTCGGGATGGCGGGGAGACTGCGGCCTCGCTGTTTCAGCTGGAGGCGCGCCGGTGGGCGGCCTGTTTCAATCGTCGCGCACGCGCAGCGCCAGCGCGCGGGACGGCGCCTGGTCGTCGCTGCCGGGCATCGAGTGGTAGGGCGGGGTCTCGTCGAGCACCTCGAGCCCGAGCGCGGCGATCCGTGCGACGAAAGCGGGCCAGACCGTCTCCTTGACCGTCAGCACGATCGCGCCGCCCGGCCGGACCACGCGGGCAAGCTCGTCCAGCCCTTCGGCCCCGACATGGCCGGTGGTGAAGACTCCGGTGGCGATCGCCGCGGCGTAGGCGCCGTCGGCGAAAGGCAGCGGCCCGCCGAGCGCGGCGCGGTGCAGCGCGCGGTAGCAGCCCTTGCGCCGGGCCACCGCCAGCATTCCCTCCGAGAGGTCGAGCGCGTCGGCGACCGGGAAGCCCACGAGCCCGAGCCATTCGCCGACGAGCCCGGTCCCCGCGCCGGCGTCGAGCACCGGCGCCGCCCCGCGCGGGGCGTGGCGGGCGAGAAGCGCGAGCCCGATCGCGGGGTGGCGATAGCCGAACCGCCGCATGTCGGCCTCGTAGGCTTCGGCCCAGTCGTCGTAGGTGCGCGAGATCTCCTCGGCGCTGGCCGCGCCATAGACGGCGTCGAGCTTTTCGGACATCGGCCTCTTTCCTCGCGCTCGTTCCTCCGCCCGTCGCCGCTCGGTTGACGCGGCGCGAGCCATCATACTCTCTGGCGGCACAGGAGGACCAGATGGAGCCAGCCGAAGCCCTCGCCCGCATCCCGGGCCGCGAATCCCTCGCCGGCGCGCCGGCGCTTCGCCTCGGCGGCCTGACGAATCGCGTCTACCGGATGGGCGAGGGGCCGGACGTTGTCGTGCTGCGCCTGCCGGGCGCGGGGACGGAGGCCTATATCGACCGCGCCGCCGAGGCGGCGAACGCCCGCGCCGCCGCCGCGGCGGGCGTCTCTCCCGAGGTGCTGCATTTCGGCGCGGACGGGGTGATGCTCACCGCCTTCATCCCCGACGCGGCGACGATGACGCCGGCGCTCTTCGCGGCGCGCCCCGGCGCGGTGGAGCGGGCGGCGCGCGCCTTCCGGCGCCTGCACACCACGGCGGCGCCCTTCGCCGGGCGCTTCGAGCTTTTCGCGATGATCGACGACTACCTCGGCCATCTCGAGCGGCTCGGCGCGACGCTGCCCGAGGGCTATCACGACGTCGTCGCCGAGGCGGGGCCGGTGCGCGCCGCACTCGCCGCCAGCCCGGTCCCGCTCGCGCCCTGCCACTGCGACCCGCTGTGCGAGAACTTCCTCGACGCCGGCGAGCGGATGTGGATCGTCGACTGGGAATATTCCGGCAACAACGATCCCCTGTGGGATCTCGGCGACCTGTCGGTCGAGGGGGAGTTCGACCCCGACATGGACGCGCGGCTGATCGCCGCCTATTTCGACCGGCCCCCCACGGCGGCCGAGGCCGGGCGGATGACGATCCACAAGGCGATGTGCGACCTGCTCTGGACGCTCTGGGGGCTGATCCAGCATGCGAACGGCAATCCGGCCGATGATTTCTGGGCCTACAGCCTCGGCCGCCTGCGCCGCTGCCGCGCCCTGATGGCCGACCCGGCCTTCGGGCGCGCCGTGGCCGCGGTGGCGGGACGCCCGTAGCCGAAGCCGCGGCCGCCGCCCGCGACGCTCGCCGCGGGCGGCCCCTTGCCGCTGCCGTCGCGCGGGTCAATGTTACATTTCCATGACGTTCGCCCCGCGCCCTCGCCATTCCACCGCCGCGCCGCGGCTGCGCCCCGCCTTCGCCCTCCCGCGGGGCGCCCGGCGATGAGCGGATCCGTCGTCCTGCTCAACCTCGCCGGGGCGGTGGCGCTGCTGCTCTACGCGACGCGGATGGTGCGCACCGGGGTGGAACGGGCTTACGGCGAGGTGCTGCGGCTCAGGCTGCGGCGGGCGATGGACCGGCCGGCGATGGCCGTCCTCGTCGGGGCGGGCCTCGCCCTCCTGACCCAGAGCTCCACCGCGGTGACGCTGCTCGTCGCCTCCTTCGCCGGCTCGGGCGCGGTCGGGAGCCTCGGCGGCCAGCTCGCCGTTCGCGGCGCCGAGGTCGGCTCGGCGCTCGCCGCCAAGGTGCTGACCTTCGATCTGTCGCTGCTCGTGCCGGTGGCGCTGGCCGCCGGCACCACGCTCTTCATGGTGACCGAGCGGCGGGCCTTCCGGCAGGTCGGGCGAATCCTCGTCGGCATCGGCCTCCTGCTCCTGTCCCTCGAGATGATCGGCGCCGCCTCCGAGCCGCTGCGCGACAGCCCGGCGGCGCCGGGCGTCGCCGCCTGGCTCGCCGGCGACCCGGCGACGGCCTATCTGATTGCGGCCGTGGCGACCTGGCTGTTCCATTCCTCGATCGCGGCGATCCTGCTGCTGGCGACGCTCGCGTCGCGCGGCCTCGTCGGGCCGGATCTCGGGATCGTGATGGTACTCGGGGTCAACCTCGGCAGCTCGGTGATCGCGCCGATGCTCACCCGCGCCATGCCTCCGGCGGCGCGGGTCGTGCCGATCGGAAACCTGCTGATGCGCGGGCTCGGGTCGCTGGCGATGCTCGGGCTGTTCCTCGCCGTCCACCCGGCGCTGGGTTTCCTCGGGGAGCCCGCGGCGCGGATCGCCAACGCGCATCTCGCCTTCAACCTCGCCATCCTCGTTCTCGGCCTGCCGCTGTCGCGCGTGGTCCTGGCGGCCTCGTCGTGGCTGGTCGCGCTCTCCGCGCCGCCGGGGCCGCGCGATGGGCTGGCGATGGCGGAGGTCTCCGCGCTCGACGAGGCGGCGATCGGCCGTCCTTCGCAGGCGCTCGCCAACGCCACCCGCGAGGTGGTGCGGACCTGCGAGATCGTCGAGGTGATGTTGCGCGGCATCATCGACCTCTACGCCGACGCCGATCCCGAGCGCGTCCGCGCGCTGGCGGCGCTCGACGATCGGCTGGACGGCCGCCACGCCGCGATCAAGCTCTACCTGGCCAAGCTCGACCCGGCCGTCCTGAGCGAGGCCGAGACGCGGCGACGGCAGGAATTGCTGGAGGCCTGCATCAAGCTCGAGCAGGTGGGCGACATCGTGGTGGGCAACATGCTGGCCCATGTGCAGAAGAAGATGCGCCGCGGGCTCGAGTTCACCGACGACGGCTGGGACGAGCTGGTGCGGTTCCACGCCGCGGTGCTCGCCACGGCGCACATGGCCTTCAACGTGCTCGTGTCGCGCGACCTCGAGACGGCGCGGCAGATCGTCGAGGAGAAGGACCGGCTGCGCGACCTCGAGAAGGCCAGCAGCAGCAGCCATTTCGACCGGCTGAGCGAAGGCGCGGTGCGCAGCCTCGAGACCAGCACGATCCATCTCGACACCATCCGCGACCTCAAGCAGATCAACTCCCTGCTCGCGTCGATCGCCTATCCGGTGCTCGAGGAACGCGGGCTCCTGCGCGGCTCGCGCCTGCGCGCCTCCCGTTGAGCTTCGCGCCAGCGCCGTCACACGCGCCGCCACACGTGCAAGATCGGCTCCGCTTCGCTAGAGAGGGGCCGAAACGAGGGGAATTCCGATGGTCGACATCGAGGCCTGGCTGAGCGAGCGGCCGGAGATAGAGAGCGTGTTCGCCTGCGTCTGCGACCTGAACGGGCAGCTGCGCGGCAAGCGCCTGCCGGTGGCGAGCGCGCGCAGGCTCGGGCCGGGCGGGCTGCGGATGCCGCTCTCGCTGATGAACGTCGACATCTGGGGAGAGGACATCGAGAACAGCGGCCTCGTCTTCGAGACCGGCGATTCGGACGGGGTCTGCGAGCCGACCGGCCGCGACCCGCTCGACATCAGCTGGACGAGCAAGCCCTCGGGCCTCGTGCAGTACTGGATGAACGACGAGCACGGCCGGCCCTTCGAGGGCGATCCGCGCCGGGCGCTGGCGGCGGTGGTGGAGCGCTACCGCGCCCGCGGCCTGACTCCGGTCGTCGCGGTGGAACTGGAATTCTACCTCGTCGACCCGACCGACACGACGCCGCAGCCGCCGCGCTCGCCGCTCTCCGGCAAGCGGCTCGACTCCGACGGGGTGCTGTCGCTCGACGAGCTCCACCACTTCGACGCGCTCCTCAACGACATCTACGCCGCCTGCGCCATCGAGGGCATCCCGGCCGACGCGGCGATCTCGGAGAACGGCGCCGGCCAGTTCGAGATCAACATGATGCACGTCCCCGACGCGCTGCGCGCCGCCGACGACGCGGTGCATTTCAAGAGCCTCGTGCGCGGCATCGCCCGACAGCACGGGCTCGCCGGGAGCTTCATGGCCAAGCCCTACGGGTTCCGCGCCGGCAGCGGGATGCACGTGCATTTCTCGCTGGTGGACGCGACGGGCCGCAACGTCTTCGACGACGGCGGCGACGCCGGCACGCCCGTCCTCGGCCATGCCGTCGCGGGGCTGCTCGCCACCATGCAGGAATGCGCGCTCACCTTCGCGCCCCACGAGAATTCGTACCGCCGCCTGCGCCCCGGCGCGCACGCGCCCACCACGGTCGCCTGGGGCTACGAGAACCGGACGGTCTCCATCCGCGTCCCGGGCGGCAACCCCAGGGCGCGCCGCATCGAGCATCGCGTCGCCGGCGCGGACGCCAATCCCTACCTCGTGCTCGCCTCGATCCTCGGCGGGGCGCTGATCGGCGTCGAGCAGGAGCTGCCGCCGCCGGAGCCGATCACCGGCAACGCCTACGCCCAGGATCTGCCGCAGCTGCCGCCGGACTGGGCCTCGGCGCTCGACGCCTTCGAGGACGGGCCGCACATCCCCCACATCTTCTCCCGCCGGTTGCAGCGGATGCTGCTCGAATGCAAGCGCCAGGAGCTGCGCCGCTTCTCCGAGAACGTGACCGACTTCGAGTACCACAGCTATCTGGAGGTGGTGTGATGGCGCTCGCGCCCTATCCCGGCGACGGCCGCTATCCGGGCAGCTACTACGCCGCCTCGGCCAATCCCGCGCCGGAACGGCCGCCGCTCGAGGGCGATCGCGAGATCGACGTCTGCGTCCTCGGCGCCGGCTATGCCGGGCTCTCGACGGCGCTGCATCTGGCCGAGAAGGGCTACCAGGTCGCCATCGTCGAGGGCGCGCGCGTCGGCTGGGGCGCCTCGGGGCGGAACGGCGGACAGATCGTCAACGGCTTCAACGCGAGCCTCCAGACCATCGAGCGCCGCTACGGCCGCGCCGCCGCGACCTTCGTCGCCGGGCTCGTGCAGGAGGGCGGCGAGATCATCCGCGCCCGGGTGCGCGACTACGACATCAGGTGCGACCTGAAGAACGACAACGTCTTCGTCGCGCTGACCGAGGCCCACATGCGCGACCTGCGCGAGCGCATCGCCGTCTGGGAGAGCTTCGGCATCCGCAACCAGGAGCTGCTCGACCGCAATCGCCTGCGCGACTACGTCCGCTCCGATCTCTATGTCGGCGGCGTGGTCGACCGGACCGGCGGCCACATGCATCCGCTGAACCTCGCCCTCGGCGAGGCGGCGGCGTTCGAGACGAACGGTGGCACGATACACGAGCATTCGCCGGTGATCGCCGCCGACATCGCCGCGGCGAAGCCGGTGATCCGCACGGCGAAGGGCTCGATGACCTGCCGGGTCCTCGTCCTGTGCGGCAACGCCTATCTCGGGACCGTCGTGCCGGAGCTCGCGCCGCGGGTCATGCCGGTCTCGACGCAGGTCATGGCGACCAAGCCGCTCGGCGAGGAGCTCGCCGCCTCGCTGCTGCCGGGCGACGCCTGCATCGAGGACGTGCGCTGGATCCTCGACTACTACCGCCTCTCCGCCGACAGGCGGCTCTTGTTCGGCGGCGGGACTGTCTACGGCGGCACGGACCCGAAGGACATCGTGGCGAAGCTGCGGCCCAACCTCGACAAGGTGTTCCCGCAGCTCCGGGGCGTGCAGATCGACTATGCTTGGAGCGGCAACTTCGCCCTCTCCTTCACCCGCGTCCCGCAGATCGGCCGGCTGAACGCCAACGTCTACTTCGCCCAGGGCGACAGCGGGCACGGCGTGACCGGAACGCACGCCTTCGGGCGGATGCTGGCCGAGGCGGTGGACGGCGACCTGTCGCGCTTCGACGCCTTCGCCGCGATGCCCTGGCGGCCGTTCCCGGGCGGGCAGGCGTTCCGGGTGCCCTACTCGGTGGTCGGCTCGTGGTGGTACGGACTGCGGGACCGGCTCGGCGTCTGAAGCGCCCGAAGCGGCCCGGCCGACCGCACTTCCCGTTCGTCGCGCGTGCGACGGCGCTTGATCGCCGCCGGTCGAGCCAGCATGGTCCGGAAGAGACAAACGGGCGGTGGACGATGCAGATCGAATCGAGCGGCAGGACGGGCCACGACTGGCGGCGGATATTCGATGGGGTGATCGCCGCGGCGATGATCCTCGCCGCCTTCACCGCGATCGGCGCGAGCGACGTATCCTTCGCCGCGTCGCAGCCCTACTGGCTGGCGCTGGCCGTCGCCTACGGCCTCGCCACGGCGGCGATCGAATGGGTGCACCGCCGCGGCGACTTCAGCATCGCCCGCCTCGCGCCGCGCTGGGCGCTGCACTGGATCGGCGTCCTCGCCGCGCTGGAGGCCGTGTTCGTGTTCATCGACGCCGGGCGCTTCGCCGGCGCCGGGGTGGGGCTGATGAACGGGGCGATCCTTGCGCTGGGGACGTTCCTCGCCGGCGTGCATGGAAACTGGCGGCTGATCGTCATCGGCGTCGCGGTCGGGATCGCTGCCATGCTGGTGGCGCTGGTCGAGCAGTATGTCTGGCTCCTGCTCGGACTCGGCGCGATCGCCGTGGCCGTGGTCGTCGCGGTGGCGCACCTGCGGCGAGGGTGAGCCGCGGCGGGCGCTTCCGCCATCGACAAACCCCGCCCGGCCCGGTAATGAGCCGCCGGTCACCGGAAAGGCTCCCCCGTCGCGATGCAGACAGTCGTCCTCACCATCCACCTCCTGCTCGCGCTCGCGCTCATCGGGGTCGTTCTCCTGCAACGCTCCGAGGGCGGCGGCCTCGGCATGGGCGGCGGGGGCGGCGTCATGTCCGGCCGCGCCGCCGCGACCGCGCTCTCCAAGATGACGTGGATCATCGGCGTGGCCTTCGTCATCACCAGCCTCGCGCTCACCGTCATCGCGGCGCGCGAAACCGGCGGGTCGTCGGTGCTCGACCGGCTCGGGGTGGGAACCCCGGCCGAGGCGCCGGCGGGCGCGACCCCGGACCTCGGCGCCGACCTCCTGCCTCCGGGGATGGCCGACGCGCCCGCAACCCCGCCGTCCAGCGACGCCCCGGCGACGCCGCCGGTTCCCGTCGCGCCGGCCGCGACGCCGCCGGCTCCCGCCGCCCCTGCGGCGACGGACACGGCTCCCGCCGCCCCGGCGGCGACGGACACGGCTCCCGCCACGCCGGTCGAGCCGGCTGCCGTCGCTCCGGCGGTCCCGCAGGCCCCGGATGCGACGGAAGCGCCCGCCGCCCCGCCCGCGCCTGCGGCCGGGACGCCCGCGCCTTCCTCGAACTGACGCGCTCCGGCCACGGGGGGCTTCCCCCTCGCCGGTCAGGCTCGCGAACGACCGGGTTCCAGCGGCCGACCTCGGCCCGCGCGGCGCTCAGAGCGCCATGTCGTCGCGGTGGACCAGCGCGGCGCGGCCGGGATGGCCGAGCAGGGCGGCGATGCGGTCGGAGCGGTGGCCCATGATGATGCGGGCCTCGCCGGCGTCATAGCCGGCGAGCGCGCGGGCGGCGACGGCGCCGTCGGGTCCGACGATCTCCACCGGGTCGCCGCGCGAGAAACCGCCCTCGATGGCGGTGACGCCGGCGGGCAGCAGCGACTTGCCGCGGGCGAGCGCGCCAACGGCGCCGGCGTCGACGACGATGCGGCCGCGCGGCTTCATGCCGGAGATCCAGCGCTTGCGGGCGGCGCGGGGATCGCCGTCGGCGGCGAACCAGGTGCAGGGCGCGCCTTCGGCCAGCGCGCGGAGCGGCCGCGGCCGGTCGCCCTCGACGATCGCCATGGCGCAGCCGGCGCGGGTGGCGGCGCGCGCCGCCATCAGCTTGGTCCTCATGCCGCCCTTGGAGAGCGCCGAGCCGACGCCGCCGGCCATCGCCTCGATCGCCGGGGTGATCTTCTCCACCCGGTCGAGGCGGCGGGCGGACGGATCGACGCGCGGATCGGCGGTGTAGAGCCCGTCGACGTCGGAGAGCAGCACCAGCACGTCGCCGCCCGCCATCGCGGCGACCTGCGCCGCCAGCCGGTCGTTGTCGCCGTAGCGGATCTCGTCGGTCGCAACCGTGTCGTTCTCGTTGACGATCGGCACGACGCCGAGATCGAGCAGCGTCTCGAAGGTGCGCCGCGAGTTTAGGTAGCGGCGGCGGTTCTCGCTGTCCTCGAGCGTCAGCAGGACCTGCGCCGTGGTGATCCCGAGCGGCGCGAGCACGCTCTCGTAGGCCTGCGCCAGCCGGATCTGCCCGACGGCGGCGGCGGCCTGGCTCTGCTCAAGCGTCAGCGCGCCGGCGGACAGCCCGAGCGCGCGCCGGCCGAGCGCGATCGAGCCGGACGAGACGACCACCACCGCCTTGCCGCGGCGGCGCAGGTCGGCGACGTCGGCGGCGAGGCCCTCCAGCCACTCCATGCGCGGCCGGCCGGTCGCCTCCGCGACGATGAGCGCCGAGCCGATCTTGACGACCACGCGGCGGGCGCGGTCGAGAATCGCGGCCGATCCCGCCCCGGCCCCGCTCACGGCCGCCACGGCCCCTCCGGGATCGCATCCTCCGCGCGCGTCGCGTCGATGCGGGCCCGGAGCGCGCGCAGCATGTCCTGCACCCCCTGTCCCGTCGCGCCGGACAGCGGCAGCACGTCCGTCGCCCCGGCCTTGCGCAGCGCCTTCACCGCCTTCTCCACCGCCCTGGCGTCTAGGGCGTCGATCTTGTTGAGGCCGGTCAGCCGCGGCTTCGCGGCGAGGCCCTGGCCATAGGCCTCCAGCTCGGCGCAGATCACCCGGTAGTCCTCGACCAGCGTCGCGGAAGTGCCGTCGACGAGATGCAGCAGCACCGCGCAGCGCTCGACATGGCCGAGGAAGGCGTCGCCGAGGCCGCGCCCCTCGCTCGCGCCCTCGATCAGGCCGGGAATGTCGGCGACCACGAACTCCCGGCCGTCCACGGCCACGACGCCGAGGCCCGGATGCAGCGTGGTGAACGGATAGTCGGCGATCTTTGGCCGGGCATTGGAGACGGCGGCGAGAAAGGTCGACTTGCCGGCGTTCGGCAACCCGACCAGGCCTGCGTCGGCGATCAGCTTCAGCCGCAGCCAGACCGTGCGCTCGACGCCCTCCTGACCGGGATTGGCATGGCGCGGGGCCTGGTTGGTCGAGGTCTTGAAGCGCAGGTTGCCCCAGCCGCCGTTGCCGCCCTGCGCCAGCAGCACCCGCTCGCCGGGGCGGGTCAGGTCGGCGATCAGCGTCTCGCCGTCTTCCTCGAGGATCTGGGTGCCGACCGGCACGCGCAGCACGATGTCGTCGGCGCTCTTGCCGGTGCGCTGCTTGCCAGCGCCGGGCTGGCCGTTCCGGGCGAAGAAATGCTGCTGGTAGCGGTAGTCGATCAGCGTGTTCAGCCCGTCGACGGCCTCGGCCCAGACGTCGCCGCCCTTGCCGCCGTCGCCGCCGTCGGGCCCGCCGAACTCGATGAACTTCTCGCGCCGGAAACTGACGCAGCCGCGCCCGCCGGAGCCGGAGCGCAGCTCGACACGGGCATGGTCGAGGAACTTCATCCGAGATCCAGCCGATAGCGGAAGGTCGGAACCATGGCGCCGCGCGCCACCGAATGCCCCTCGCCCTCGCCCTCCCAGGCGAAGCCCGCCCGCGTCAGCACCTTCGCCGAGGCGAGGTTGTCCTGAAACACCTCCGCCGTCAGCGCGCGCCAGCCGTCGCCGGCCGCGAAGGCGATGAGCCCCTCCACCGCCTCGCTGGCGTAGCCGACGTTCCAGAACGCCGGCGCCACCCAGTAGCCGATCGCCGCCACGCCGTCGCCCGCCGGCTCGAGCCCGATCGTGCCGATCAGCCCGTTTCCGCCGCCTTCCCCGGCGTCGATCGCCCAGCACCGCTCCGTGGCGCCGGGAGCGGTCACCCGCTCGATGAAGGCCTCGGCCGCGCCGGGCGGATAGGGGTGCGGGATCAGCGCCGTCGCCGCGGCGACGCGCCGGTCGCCGGCATGGAGCGCGATCAGCGCGGCGTCGCGCGGCCGCAGCGGCCGCAGCCGCAGGCGGGCGGTGACGATATCGGGCTGGTGATGGGCGGCGGTCGCCATGACTGGCCTGCGCAAAGGGGGGATGGACGGCCGGAAAACGCGAACGGCCGGCGAAACCGCCGGCCCCTCGATCATTCCCCCGCCTGCGGGTCGGCTATTCGGCCGCCTCGGCCGCGGCGACGACGGAGACGAAGGTCCGCCCCTTCAGCCCGCTGTGGAACTGCACCCGGCCCTCGGACACCGCAAAGATGGTGTGGTCGCGGCCGAGCCCGACTCCCGCGCCCGGCCAGAACTTGGTGCCGCGCTGGCGCACCAGGATGTTGCCCGGGATCACCGCCTCGCCGCCGAACTTCTTCACGCCGAGCCGCCGGCCCGCGCTGTCGCGGCCGTTCCGGGACGAGCCGCCTGCCTTCTTGTGAGCCATGACGCCCTCTCCTTAATTCGCGCCGCCGGCGACGATCTCGACGACCTTCACCCGCGTCAGCTGCTGGCGATGGCCGCGCCTGCGCTGCGACGAATGCTTGCGCCGCCGCTTCACGAACGAGATCACCTTCGGCCCCTTGGTCTGCTCGAGCACCTCGGCCCGAACGCTGGCGCCGGCCACGAGCGGCGCGCCGACCGTGATCGTGTCGCCGCCGACGAGCAGAACCTCGCCGAACTCCACCGTCTCGCCGGGCTCTCCCGCGAGCTTCTCCACGAGGAAGATATCGTCCTTGGCGACCTTGTATTGCTTGCCGCCGGTCTTCACCACCGCGTACATCCGCGTTTTCCTTCTTCGTCCCCGCGTCCTTCGGCCCCGGCCCTGCCGGCGTTGCCGCGGGGATGGCCCCCGCGCCTGCGGACTGCGCGCTTTGGAACAGCACATTGCCGCCGGAACCACGGGCCCCGGCGGAAGGCCGCTGTATCGCCAGATCCCCCGCGCCTGTCAAGCGCGGGGATGCAGGTTCGGGGCAGGGGACGCCCGCGCTCAGGTGAGCAGATAGCCGTCGTGCAGCGACAGGTCGGCGCCCCCGACCGTGAGGAAGTAGTCGTTCACATCCGGCGTGTCGTCGCCGAACCCGTCGTCGTTGTGGTCGATCTGGAGCACGGTGCTGATGCTGCCGTTGACAGGGCTCGTCTCCTGATAGACGCGGAAATCGACGCCACCGCGAACTGCGGCGCCGAAGCGGATTTCGTCGATCCCCTCCTCGAAGGCGTTGAACAGCACCCGGTCCCGGAAGGCGCCGAGGTCGTCCTTGGTCACCCGGATCACGTCGCGGGCGCCGTCGGTCGGCTGGCTGGGGTTCGACTGGAAGAACTCCACGTCGGGGTTGATAATGTCGCTCCCCGATCCGCTGACCAACACGTCGCACCCGACGCCGCCGTCGATGAAGTCGTCGCCGGCGCCGCCATCGACGTAGTCGTTGCCCGCCTCGCCCACGACGTATCCGTCGTCGCCGCCACGCGCGAAAATCCGGTCGTCGCCATCGCCGCCGGCGAACCGGAAGTCCTCGAAATCGGTGCCCAGCAGGCAGTCATCCCCTTCGTCGCCGTGGGCGCCGTACTGAAAGTCGCCGGTGGCGCGCCCGATCAGCATATCGTCGCCCTCGCCGCCGTGCGCGAACCCGCCGATCAGCAGGTCGTCGCCGGCGCCGCCATAGAAATCGTCAAAACCGCCGCCGCCGATCATCACATCCCGGCGCGAGGTCCCGAAGACGCCGATGACGCTGCTGAAGCCCGGGGCCCCGAACGCGTCGCTCTCGGCGAAATAGTCGGTTCCGCCGAACCCGTCCCGCGCGCTGCCGACGATCGCCACAGTCCGGACCTCGCCGTCGGCGTCGGTAAAGGTGCGGCTGCCCCGGTACGTCATGTCGACGAAGACGCCCCGGTGCGCGCCGCTGTAGTCGGCGTAGGCGTTGACGAAGATCTCCGGAGAGGGGCCGACCCCGTAGAGGTCGTCGCCGCGCGTGCCGAGGAAGAAGTCGTACACCTCACCGCCGCCGCCGAACAGCGTGTCCTTCCCCGCCGTGCCCTTGAAGGTGACGCTGTCGAACGCGTTGGCGTCCCAGTTCGGAATGTAGGTTCCGGGCGGAATCTGGACGTTGCGCCCGGGAACGAGATGGTCGGTCACGACCGCGCCTTCGGTCGCCAACCACTCGAGATACTCACGGCTGTTGTTGATCGACATGCAGTTGCCCCTCCGATCGCCAGGTCGGTGGAATCCGGCCTGCGGGCGTCGAGAGGAGCGCCGAATCGCGGCGCGACGCGTCCACCGTTTGGTGGATGCGCGTCAGCCGATTGGCAGCGTGAACGAGGCGAGGAGCGCCACGAGGTCGGCCTGGCGATGCGTCCCGGTCTTGTCGAACAGGCGCAGCAGGTGGGTGTGGAGGGTGGAGCGGGCGATGCCAAGCGCGGCGGCGGCCTCTTCGGGCGTGCGGCCGGCGCCGACCGCCTCCAGAACCCGCGCCTCGGCGGGGGTGAGGTCGAAGAGCGCCGCCACGGCGGCGAGCGGCGGCGGCGGCGGCGCGGCTGCGGGCGCCACGAAGATCGCCGCCGCCGCGCCGCCCATCCGGCTCGCCGCGCCGAGCGGCAGCACGTGCAGCACCAGCGCCTCCCCGTCCGCGCGCCGCGCCGGAACTCCGAGGCCGCGCCGGCCGATATGCTCCCGCTCCGCGGCGACGGCCACCGCGAGCGCCGCCGCGAGGCCGCCCGGCGCCGAGACCCGGCCATGGCGCACGCCCAAGGGATCGCCCGTCCTGAGCAGCGTCTCGCCGGCGCGGTTGGCGTGCACGAGCCCGAGGTCGGGGCCGACCAGCAGGACCGCCACCGAGAGCGTATCGAGCACGGCGTGATAGGCCGCCCGTTCGACCAGGCGCGCCTCGAGCAGCTGGCTGACCACCAGCGCGCGCCTGAGATGGGGAACCAGCAGCCGGGCAAGCTCGACCTCGGCCTCGCGGATCGGGCCGTCGTCGACATGCCGGTTGAAGCTGACGACGCTGAACGAGGTGCGCTCGCGCGAGAGCAGGATCGACAGGTTGTCGAAGAAGCCGAGCGGCAGGCATTGCTCCCGGACGAAGCGCGAGCCGGCGGCGTCGGGATTGATCTCGCTCCGCACCAGCGGCGTCTCCAGCGGCAGGCGCGCCAGCGTCCCGGGCGGCCCCCAGGCTTCCACGGAGGCCTGGCCGGTGTCGAGCATGGCGCGGCGCTGTTCCGCGGTGATGCCCGTGGTGATGTCGAGGAGCGCCCGGACGCCGGCGTCGAGCGTGCCGCCCTGCGGCGCGACCACGAGGATGAGGCTCGACATGCGGAACTGCATCTCCGCGCCCAGCGCCGCCAGCACCTCCGGCCAGCGCGAGGGATCGAGCGCGCAATCGTAGATCGCGCCGACGAAGTCGGAAAACGCGGCAGCCGAAACCGGCTGGTTCACCTCACCCTCGCCAGTTGCCGGCCCCAATGGCGCTCATTTTCCAGAGGGCTCAAGTCCCTTGTGGACCGGCGATCCGGGCCCGCCGGGCTGGCGCATGACCATCTGCCGCATCGCCGGCGCAAAAGAGATGTGCACGCAGCGGTTCTTCTCGTAGATGAGCTGGTCCCATTTCAGGCCGCTGTCGCGGATGCGTTTGGCGGCATTGAGGTCGGTTTGCTCGGCCACGTGAAAGTCGGCCGCGTGGCCCAGCGCATGGGCCGAGTTGGGCACGCCGCCGACCGCCGCGTTGACCACGGGATTGCGGTATCCGCTGGTGATCTCGATGCGTTGGTCGAAAAGGGCGCGCACCTTCTCCATCTGTTCCGCGAGGGCTTGGATGTTTTGCAGGTGTTCTTGGGTTGGCGTGTTCTTCACCCCCATCGAAAGCGCCTTGCTCGACAGGGTGAACTCCTCCAGCAGAAAGTGGGGGGTCAATCGTGTCTCGGTCATCTATGGCTCCAACGGTTGAAATGCCCGCATCCTACCACGCGCACGGCGTCCCGCGAAGCGGCTTGCGCCGCGCCCGCCCCCGCTGTATAGGCCCCGCTCCACTCCGACGCGCCCGGCTGGTACGGGCTGCCGTGGCGCGTCCCGAACGATCTCCAGAGGAGAACCGAAATGCCCAAGATGAAGACCAAGGCAAGCGCCAAGAAGCGCTTCAAGGTCACGGCGACCGGTCGGGTCGTCGCCATGCAGGCCGGCAAGCGGCACGGCATGATCAAGCGGTCGAACAAGTTCATCCGCAACGCGCGGGGAACGACGATTCTCTCGGCTCCGGACGAGAAGATCGTCAAGACCTACATGCCCTACGACCGCTGATAGGGAGGAACCGACATGTCCCGCGTCACCGCCGGCCCGGCGAGCCATGCCCGCCACCGCAAGATCATCAAGCAGGCCAAGGGCTACTACGGCGCCCGGTCCACCAACTACCGCACCGCCAAGCAGGCGGTCGACAAGGCGCTGCAATACGCCACCCGCGACCGCAAGGTCCGCAAGCGCCAGTTCCGCGCCCTCTGGATCCAGCGCATCAACGCCGCCGTCCGCGAACACGACGCCAGCCTGACCTATTCGCGCTTCGTCAACGGCCTCGACCGGGCCGGGATCGAGGTCGACCGCAAGGTGCTCGCCGACCTCGCCGTGCGCGAGCCGGCCGCCTTCGCCGCGATCGTCGACCAGGCCAGGGCCGCGCTGGCCTGAGGCCCCGCGCCCCGGCGGCCCGCCGCCGGCAAGCCTCCCGCCTCGGCCCCTTGCGGGCCGGCGGGAACGGGTCTAGGAGACCCGCTCGGGGGCGATTAGCTCAGCGGTAGAGCGCTTCGTTCACATCGAAGATGCCGGGGGTTCGAATCCCTCATCGCCCACCACACTCCCCATGAGCCCCATCCTCGCCACGCTTCTGCCCGACGCCCTGGTGATGGCGCTCGGCCGCGCGATGCGGGCCCACGTGCCTCCGGCGGGATGGGAGGCGGTCGACTGGCTGAACTTCCGGATCCTGTTTCCGGCGCTCATCTTCCAGGCGGCGGCCAGCGGGGCGCCGGGCCTCGGCGATGCCGCCGTCGTGGGCGGCGGGGTCTGGGCGATCCTCGGGCTCGGGCTGGCGCTCGGCTGGCTCGCCCGCCCGCTGGGGCCGCGGAGCTTCCTCGACTTCGCCGGGGTCTGGCAGACGGCGTGGCGGTTCAACAGCGCGCTCGGGCTCGTCGCGGTGCTGGCGCTGCCGGCGGCGTCGCATGGGCTGATGCCGATCGCCATCGGCTTCGCCGTGCCGCTGGCCAATGTCCTCGCCGTGGTGGCGCTGTCGCGGGGCGGCGCGCTCGGGCCGCTCCGCACGCTGCGGATGGTGGCTCTGAACCCGTTCTTCCTCGCCAGCACGCTCGGCCTTGCCTGCGCGGCGACCGGCTTCGTGCTGCCCGACCTGCTCGCCTCGGCGCTGGCGCGGCTCGCGGCGGCGGCGATCCCGCTGGCGCTGCTCTCGATCGGGGCGGCGCTGGACTGGCGGGCGCTGGCGCGGCTGGACCCGTTCCTCGGGGCGGTCTGCGCGATCAAGCTGGTGGCGCTGCCGGCCGCGACCCTTGTCGCGGCCCGGCTGTTCGGGGCGCCGCCGGAGGCCGCCGCGGCGCTCGTCGTCTTCGCGGCGCTCCCCACGGCGTCGGGTTCGCATGTGCTCGCCTCGGTGTTCGGAGCGGACCGCGGCCTTGCCGCGCTCGCCATCGCGCAGATGACGCTCCTCGGCTGCGCCACGCTGCCGCTCTGGATCGCCGCGGTCAGCTAGGCCCGGCCGGGCGGAGGAGCCCGGCGAGCCCGGATTCGAGCGCGCCCGGCGCGGCCTCGCCGAGCACGGCGACCTGTGCGACATGGCCGAGGCAGAGCGCGAGCACGACCCGCGCCGCATCGGCGGGCGCCGTGCCGGGCGCGAGCAGGCCCGCGTCGCGCCACACCGCCGCAACCGATGTCAACGCCGCGAGGAAGCCCGCGTAGGCGGGGGCCATCGCCGCGCGCACGCCCGGGTCGCGCTGCGCCTCGGCCCAGCCGAGCACGGCGATGCGGCGGATGTCCGCCCCGCCCGCCGAGGCGCGGTCGATCGCGGCCGTGAGCGCGCCCGCCAGTTCGGCCGGCGCGGGAGGCGGCCGGCGCGCGAGGATCGGCGCGACGAGCGCTCCGATTCCTTCGAGCCCGCCGGCGATCGCCGCGAGGATCAGCGCCTCCTTCGAGGCGAAGTAGCCGTAGACCGCGCCCGCCGACAGGCCGGAGGCGCGGATGATGTCGTCCATGGTGGTGAGATGCAGCCCCCGCTCCTGGAAGCAGGACCGGGCGGCGTCGAGAATCTGCGCCCGCCTCTCGGCCCGGCGCGCGTCGGTGATCCGTGGCATGGTTCGGGCATAAACAGAACGATCGTTCTTTACAAGCGTCCGCGATTCGACATATAGAACGATCGTTCCTTTTATGGAGACGACGATGATCCGGGTTACGGCGATCGAGACCGGCAAGGCGCGGATGAAGACCGCCCAGCGCACCGCGCGCGAGGGTCGCGGCGCGTTCGGGCGCAAGATCGACATCTTCCGCGACCGGGAATGGACGGAGCCGCTGCCGATCCTCGCCTTCCTGGTCGAGCACCCCGAAGGCCGCTTTCTCGTCGACACGGGCGACACATGGCGCAACTCGGTCCCGGGCTACCTGCCGCGCTGGAACCCGTTCTTCACCCGCGAGGTCGAGATCAAGGTCGCGCCGCACGAGGAGATCGGGCCGCGCCTCCTCGCGCTCGGGATCGACCCGGCGCGCGACATCGACGCGGTGATCCTCACGCATTTCCACCACGACCACACCGGCGGCCTCGATCACTTCCCGAACGCGCGGATCATCGGCCCGCGCCTGGCCTACGACGCGGCGCGCGGCCTCGGCGGTCGGCTCGCCGGCTGCCTGCCGCAGCGCTGGCCGATCTGGCTGCGGCCCGAACTCGTCGACATGGACGGGCCGGCGCTGGGGCCGTTCCCGGCCTCGCACCCCGTGACCGCCGACGGGCGCGTCGCCCTCGTCCCGACGCCGGGACACTCCCCCGGCCACGCATCGGTCGTCGTGCTCGACGACGACGTCGCCTACTTCCTCGCCGGCGACGCCACCTACGACCTCGACAACCTTCGAAACGGACGGACGGACGGCGTGACCAACGCGCCCGCGGAGGCCGCGCGCAGTCTCGCCGCCATCCGCGACTTCGCCCTCGGCCGGCCGACGATCGTGCTGCCGGCGCATGACCCGGACGGTCCGGCCCGGCTGGCGGCCCGCACGCTCTACGCCTGACGCCGGGCTTGCCGCCGGGCGCCCCCGGCGGTAGGAGGCGGGCGGCGGGCGATTAGCTCAGCTGGTAGAGCGCCTCGTTTACACCGAGGATGTCGGCGGTTCGAGTCCGTCATCGCCCACCATTGCCCGCGGGGGCGTTCTGGACCGCACCGTCGGGCTGGGCTAGACAGGCGCCATGCGCGCGCCGCCCGAACCGGCCAAGGCTCAACGCCCCGTGACGGGGAAGGCGAAGGCCGACCGGCTGGCGGAGGCGCTGCGCGCCAATCTCGCCCGGCGGAAGGCGCAGAAGCGCAAGCGCGCGGCGGCCGGGGACACGGCCGGCGGCGACCGGGAGAAGTAGCGAGGGTATATGGACAGCATTCTGGTCCGCGGCGGGCAACGGCTCACCGGGCGCATTCCGATCTCCGGCGCCAAGAACGCCTGCCTCGCGCTGATGCCGGCGGCGCTGCTGACCGAGGAGCCGCTGACGCTGACGAACGCGCCGCGGCTCTCGGACATCCGCACCATGGCCCAGCTCCTCGAGAGCCTCGGCTGCGAGGTGGCGAGCCTGCAGGCCGGACGCGTGCTGGTGATGGGCGCGGAAGGCATATCCAACCACGTCGCGGACTACGACATCGTGCGCAAGATGCGCGCCTCCATCCTCGTGCTCGGGCCGATGCTGGCGCGTGACGGCCATGCGGTCGTGTCGCTGCCGGGCGGTTGCGCCATCGGGGCGCGTCCCGTCGACCTGCACCTGATGGGCCTCGAGCGGCTCGGGGCCACGCTGGACCTGCGCGACGGCTACGTTCATGCGAGCGCGCCGAACGGGTTGCGCGGCGGGCTCGTCGAATTCCCCATGGTCTCGGTCGGCGCGACGGAGAACCTGCTGATGGCCGCGACGCTGGCCAAGGGCACGACGGTGCTGCGCAACGCGGCGCGCGAGCCGGAGATCGCCGACCTCGCCCGCTGCCTGCGCGCCATGGGCGCCCAAATCGAGGGCGAGGGCACGGAGACCATCGAGATCGAGGGCGTCGACCGGCTGCACGGCGCGACCCATCCCGTGGTCGCCGACCGGATCGAACTCGGCACCTACATGCTCGCGCCGGCGCTCGCCGGCGGCGAGGTGGAGATGGTCGGCGGCAGGCGCGAGCTGGTCGCCGCCTTCGCCGACAAGCTCGAGGCCGCCGGGATCGAGGTGGAGGACACGGCCGATGGCGTGAAGGTCTCCCGCCAGAACGGCGGCATCGCGGCGGTGGACGTCGAGACGGCGCCCTTCCCGGGCTTTCCGACCGACCTGCAGGCGCAGATGATGGCGCTGCTGACGCTGGCCGACGGGGTGAGCCGGCTCGAGGAGCGCATCTTCGAGAACCGCTTCATGCACGCGCCGGAACTCATCCGGATGGGCGCGCATATCGAGGTGCATGGCGGCGTCGCGACCGTGACCGGCGTGGAGCGGCTTCGCGGCGCGCCGGTGATGGCGACCGACCTGAGGGCGAGCGTCAGCCTGATCCTTGCCGGGCTCGCCGCGGAGGGCGAGACCCGGGTGGCGCGGGTCTATCATCTCGACCGTGGCTACGAGCGGCTGGAAGACAAGCTCTCCGCCTGCGGCGCCCAGATCGAGCGCGTCTCCGAGCGGGCGGCCTGATGGCGGAGGAAAGCCGCGGCCAGGGCGAGGACGCGCGCTTCGAGGATGGCGCCGAACGCCCGCTGCGGTTGGCTGCGGAGACGGCGGAGGACCTCGGGGTGCTCTCCGCGCTCGTGCAGGATGCGCTTGCCGGTGTCGGCGACGTCGCCTGGACGCCGAAGCGGCGGAAGCTGACGGTCCTGCTGCGCCGCTTCCGCTGGGAGGACGCGCCGGCCGCCCGACGGCAGGGACGACCCTACGAGCGGGTGCAATCGATCCTGACGATCGCCGACGCCCTGCGGGTCCGCGCGTCGGGCGTCGATCCGGCCGACCACGACACCGCGATCTCGGTGCTCTCCATCGGCTTCGAGCCGAGCGAGGACGGCGCGGGCGTGGTGCGGCTGATCCTCGCCGGCGACGGCGAGATCGCGGTCGACGTGGAATGCCTCGACGTCGCGCTCGTCGACGTGAGCCAACCCTATCTCGCCCAGGCGAGCCGCCCCCCGTCGCACGACGAGACATGACGCTGCGTGACATGCCCGGTCTGAGGCCGGGTTCCGCGCGAAGCGTGATCGGCCGGCAGCAAGCGGGGTCCGGCGTGGCCGAGGCTTGAGGCGTCCGGCGGCGGAGGGTATGTCGCCGGGACGGAGGGCGCGGATGCCGGTTGTTCTTTCCACCAACGAGGCGGATTTCGAGAGACGCTTCGCCGCGCTGCTCGCGGCCAAGCGCGAGGCCGACGCCGACGTGGACGCCGCGGTGGCGGACATCCTCGCGGACGTGGCCTCGCGCGGGGACGCCGCCGTCATCGAGCGGACGGCGCGCTGGGACCGGCTGGAGCTGACCCCCGGAACGCTCGCGTTCTCGGCCGACGAGATCGACGCGGCCTGCGTCTCGGTCGCCCCGGAGGACCGGGCGGCGCTCGAACTGGCCGCCGCGCGGATCGAGGCCTATCACCGGCGGCAGATCCCCGAGGACGCCCGCTGGACCGACGAGACGGGGGCGGAACTCGGCTGGCGCTGGACGGCGGTGGGATCGGCGGGGCTCTACGTGCCGGGCGGGCTCGCCTCCTATCCGTCCTCGGTGCTGATGAACGCCGTCCCGGCGCGGGTCGCCGGCGTGCCGCGCGTCGTCGTCGCGGCGCCCACGCCGGGGGGCATGGTCAACCCGCTGGTCCTGCTGGCGGCCCGGCTCGCCGGGGTGGAGACGGTCTACCGGATCGGCGGGGCGCAGGCGATCGCGGCGCTCGCCTTCGGGACGGAGACGATCGCCCCGGTCGACAAGATCGTCGGCCCGGGCAACGCCTGGGTGGCGGCGGCCAAGCGGCGGGTGTTCGGGCGCGTCGGCATCGACATGATCGCCGGGCCCTCGGAGATTCTCGTGATCGCCGACGCCGACAACGACCCCGACTGGATCGCCCTCGACATGCTGAGCCAGGCCGAGCACGACCCGGCGGCGCAGGCGCTGCTCGTCACCGACGACGCCGGCTTCGGCGACCGGGTGGCGGCGGCGATCGAGGCGCGGCTCGCGACGCTGGCGCGGCGCGAGGTGGCGGGGGCGAGCTGGCGCGACTACGGCGCGGTGATCGTCGTCGCCGACTGGGACGAGGCGGCGCGGCTGACCGACCGGATCGCGCCCGAGCACCTGGAGATCTGCACGTCGGACGCCGAGGCGGTGGCGGGGCGCATCCGCAACGCCGGCGCGATCTTCCTCGGGGCGCTGACGCCGGAGGCGATCGGCGACTATGTCGGCGGGCCGAACCACGTGCTGCCGACCGCGCGCTCGGCGCGGTTCTCGTCCGGGCTCTCGGTGCTCGATTTCATGAAGCGCACCACGATCGCGCGGATGACGCCGGCGGCGCTCGCGGCGATCGGACCGGCGGCGGAGCGGCTGGCGCGGTCGGAGGGGCTCGAGGCGCACGGGCTTTCGGTCAGGGCGCGGCTCGACCGGTTGAACGAGGGGTAAGGCAATGGCGGACGAGGAAAAGCCGGCGGCGCGGCTGATCGCGGTGACGCTCGACGAGACCGGCCTCGCGCCGGCGACGCCCGAGATCGAGCAGGAGCGACGGGTGGCGATCTTCGACCTGATCGAGAACAACGCCTTCGGCCTGCCCGGACGCGAAGGCCGCCAGCCGCCGCCCGGCCCCTACCGGCTGAAGCTCGCCATCCGCGAGCGCCGGCTCGTCTTCGACGTCGAGACCGAGGCGGGCGAGAAGGCCGGCGAGGTCCACCTGTCGCTCTCCCCCTTCAACCAGGTGGTGAAGGACTACTTCCAGATCTGCGAGGCCTATTTCGACGCGGTCAAGCGCCTGCCGCCGGCGCAGATCGAGGCGATCGACATGGGCCGGCGCGGCATTCACAACGAGGGCTCGCGCATCCTGATCGAGCGGCTGGAGGGCAAGGTCGACACCGACATGGCGACGGCGCGGCGGCTGTTCACCCTGCTCTGCGTGCTGCACTTCAAGGGCTGAGCGTGACCCAACCGACCTCGGTCCTCTTCTGCTGCGACTACAACGCGGTGCGCTCGCCCATGGCCGAGGGCATGATGAAGAAGTACTACGGCAAACGCATCTACGTGCAGTCGGCCGGGGTGAAGAACGAACTCGACGTCGACGGGTTCTCCGTCGCGGTTGCGGCCGAGATCGGCGTGCCGATCGAGAAGCACCGGGTGCGCAGCTTCCACCAGATGGAGGAATGGGGCGACCGGATCGACGCCTACGACCTCATCGTCGCGCTGTCGCCGGCCGCGATGCGGCAGGCGCAGGAATACACCCGCTACCACGCGATCGACGTGGAGTACTGGCCGACCTTCGACCCGACCGGCCTCGGCGAGAGCCGCGAGGCCAAGCTCGCCGCCTATCGCCAGACCCGCGACCAGATCGACAAGCGCATCCGCGAGAGGTTCGGCCCGCCGGACGAGGAGGAGGAGAAGGGGGAGGAAGCGCCCTAGCCAGTCCTCGGAGGCGTCACGAAAGCTTCACTTCCTCGCGGCGATGGCGCTGATATTCAACGGCGGTCGCGACAGGGGGACGCAGGATGGCGGACGACGACCGGGGGCTCGACTGGCTCGAGGCGGAGCTCGCCGACACGCTCGACGAGGACTACGAGCTCGAACTCTCCGAGCCGGCGCTGTCGATGGAGATCCGCAGGATCTACAAGCGGAGCCATCCGCCCTCGATCGAGCGGGCGGTCTATTTCCGCGAACTCCTGCGGATGCAGTCGGAACTCATCAAGCTGCAAAGCTGGGTGAGCTACACCAGGGAAAAGATCGTCGTCCTGTTCGAGGGTCGGGATTCGGCCGGCAAGGGCGGCGTGATCAAGCGGATCACCCAGCGGCTGAACCCGCGCATCGCCCGCGTGGTGGCGCTCCCCGCCCCGTCCGACCGCGAAAAGACCCAGTGGTACTTCCAGCGCTACGTGCCGCACCTGCCGGCGGGGGGAGAGATCGTGCTCTTCGACCGCTCGTGGTACAACCGCGCCGGGGTCGAGCGGGTGATGGGCTTTGCCTCCGAAGACGAGGTCGAGCAGTTCTTTCGCGACGTGCCGGAATTCGAGCGGATGCTGGTCCGCTCGGGCATAAGGCTGGTGAAATACTGGTTCTCGATCACCGACGAGGAGCAGCAGCTGCGCTTCCTGATGCGCATCCACGACCCGATGAAGCAATGGAAGCTCTCGCCGATGGATCTGCAAAGCCGGGTGCGCTGGGAGGCCTACACCAAGGCCAAGGAGGAGATGCTCGCCCGCACC
>NZ_JAGOID010000038.1 GCF_017995835.1 Amaricoccus sp. | reverse complement strand
GCTTTCTCCGCCGCTTCCGCGACGTGGTCGTTTCCGCGCACGAGCGGGTCACCAAACCCAATCCCGCGATCTACCGCCTGTTCCTCGACCGCAACGGGCTCGACCCGGCCGCCTGCGTCTTCATCGACGATTCCGAGGCGAACGTCGCCGGAGCCCGCGCCGTCGGCATGGACGCGATCCACTTCACCGAGGCGTCCGCCCTCGCCGAAGCCCTCCGCGCCCGGAGCCTGCTGCCCTGACGGCCGACTACCCCCGCAGCGGATGGCGGGCGAGGAGCCGGAACCGGCGATCGGAGGCCGCCTCGCCGAACAGGCACAGGTCCTCGACCGGCATCGGCGCCGCGAGCGCCGGCGCCGCCGCAGCCGCCAGCGCCGCGACCACGGCCGCACCGACCCCCGCCGGCAGCGGCCCGGTGAGCGACAGGTGAAAGCGGAAGTCGTCGAGCACGTAAGGATAGCCCCACGCGGCGAGCGACCGCCGCTGCCGCTCCGTCAGCCGGGCCGGGTCGCGCCGCGCCATCTCCGCCGGCGTCAGCGGCGCGCGAAAGGGGTCGAGTCGGCGCACGCACAGCCCGGCGAGCCGGTCGACCTCCGGGACCGGCCCGCGCGCGACGATCGCCGCCGCTCCGCCGAGGTCGGCCATCTGCACCGGAACGAGGAACGGCGCGAGCCCGGCCGCCAGTTCCGCCAGCGCGGCGTCGAGCGCGTCCGGCGTCGCGCCGGGGGCAAGGCGGAACGGGGCCTTCAGCGTGGCATGAAAGCCGTAGCGGGCGGGCATCGCGATCAGTTCCGACCGAGGCGCCGGCAGGCCCGGGATCTCGGGATCTTCGATCTCCGCGCCGCGCTCGGCGTCCCACCCGAGCCAGGCGGTCCCGAAACGGGCTATCGCGCTTTCCGCCCGGGGCGCGTAGTAGACCGCGAAACGTCGCCACTCGCCCATGTCCGCCCTCCCGACCGACGCGCCGCCCATGCCACGCCCCGACCCGCACGCGCAACCTGGCGAGACCATCCTCGCCAACGCCCGCCTCGTCCTCGACGACATTGTCGTTACGGGCCGTCTCGTCGTGCGCGACGGGCTGATCGTCGCGGTCGAGCCGGGCGAGACCGGCGTCGGGTCCGGGCACATCGACCTCGGCGGCGATCTTCTCGCCCCCGGCCTCGTCGAGCTTCACACCGACAACCTCGAACGGCACCTCCAGCCCCGCCCCGGCGTGCGCTGGCCGACCGAGCCCGCGATCCTCGCCCATGACGCCGAACTCGCCGGCTGCGGCGTGACCACCGTCTTCGACGCGCTGCGCGTCGGATCGCTGGTCGCCGGCGGCAAGTCCGGCTACGTCCGCTACGCCCGCCCGGTCGCGCTCGGCATCCTCGCGCTCGTCGAGGCCGGCGCGCTCCGGCTGCGCCACCGGTTGCACCTGCGCGCGGAGATCTGCTCCGAGACCCTCGTCGAGGAGCTCGACGAGTTCGGCCCCGAGGACCGGGTCGGCGTCCTGAGCCTGATGGATCATACGCCCGGCCAGCGCCAGTTCACCGACCTCAGCGCGCTGCGCGCCTACAGTTCCGGGCGGCTCGGCATGGACGAGGACGCCTTCCAGGCCCACCTCGCGCGGATGCGCGACCTTCAGGCGCGCAACGGCGTCCGGCACGAGGCGGCGGCGGTCGCCGCGGCCCGCCGGCTCGGGGCGGCGCTCGCCAGCCACGACGACACCACCGAGGCGCAGGTCGAGGTCTCGACCCGCCACGGCGCCCGCATCGCCGAGTTTCCCACCACCTTGGCGGCGGCCCGCGCCTCGCGGCGCGCCGGCATCGCGGTGATGGCGGGGGCGCCGAACCTGCTCCGGGGCGGCTCGCATTCCGGCAACGTCGCCGCCGCCGACCTTGCCGCGTCCGGCGACGTCGACATCCTCTCCTCCGACTACGCCCCCGCGAGCCTGCTCCTCGGGGCCGTGGCGCTCGGCCGGCTGACCGGCGATCTCGCCCGCGGCTTCGCCGCCGTGACCTCCGCTCCCGCTGCGGCGGCCGGCCTCTCCGATCGCGGCCGCCTCGCCGCCGGCCTCAAGGCCGACCTGATCCGCGTCCGCCTCGGCGCAGCGCCCGACGACCTGCCCCTCCTGCGCGGCGTCTGGGTGGGCGGCGACCGGGTGGCCTGATACCGGCGAATCTGCCAGGCCACCCGGCGCTATACGGGCTAACACGCGTGATAGATAGGGTAACTACCTGAATACACACGATAAAAGTGACCAGCGAGTCGTTTCATGAGCCCGCCGGTATGAGCGCCGGACAGCGCCGAAACCCTGTCGAATCCTGAAAAGGCGGCAAGCCGGATTCCCTGAAGGACAGCCGCACCCACATGCGGCTACGGCGCCCGGGCAAGGGTCCGAGAGTTCGGAATCAGTGCCGAAGGATCATCCGGTCCCCCTCGATCTCGATCCGGGCAAAGCGGTCGAGGAAGGCCATGCCGAGCAGCGAGGTATCGAGCGCCCCGGCGGTGACGCTCGCCGGCACGCCGGTGACGACGAAATCACCCAGCGTCACCCGCGAGATGCGGGCCCGGGCCGTGGCGACCGGCCCGTTCGCCGTCATCGCGCGGCCGGTATAGGCGAGCGCCGCGACGTCGACCCCCGCCCGCTCCGCGTCCGCCCGCGACAGGACCATGTCGGACGCCCCGGTGTCGACGATGAACCGCACCGGCGCCCCGTCGAGCTCCAGCGTCGCATGGAAGTGGCCATCGGCGCCCCGGCGCAGCTCGACGGCGCCGTCCGGCAAGGTGACCGCGCTCGACGGGAGAAGCCCGCCCCGCAGCGTGTCGCGAAAGCCGTAGGCGATGACCGCCATTGCGAAGATCAGGACCCACACCAGCAGATGCTGCAACGTGCGGCCGAGGCGCTGGCGCGAGCCGACCACGAAGAACGCGAGCAGACCGGCGAGCAGGAGCGCGAGGTAGAAGAGCCGGGCGAGGTCGTCGGGGTTGTCCGGCATCAGCCGCCGCTCCCGAAGCCGAAGGCGCGCAGTCCCTCGACGACGAACTGCACCGAGAGCGCGGCGAGCAGCATCCCGAACAGCCGCGTGACGACGTTGATCCCGGTGGGGCCGAGAACCCGCTCGATCAGCCCGCCGGCAAGGAACAGCACGTAGCAGATGCCGAGGACCGCGGTCATGGCGGCGTAGACGACGGCCTGCGCGGCGTAGTCGCCCGGGTGCTGGCCGATCAGCAGAACCATGGTGGCGAGCGCGCCGGGCCCGGCGATCAGCGGCGTCGCGAGCGGGAACACCGTCGGGTCGGGCAGCGCGTCGGCCTGGTGCGCGGTGTTCTCGCGGCGCGGCTGGCGACGCTCGAACAGCATGTCGACCGCGGTCAGGAACAGGAGCAGGCCTCCGGCGATGCGGAACGCCGCCATGTCGATGCCGACCGCGTCGAGAAGCCGCTCGCCGCCGAGGCCGAAGAGCGCAAGCAGGAAGAACCCGATGGCGAGCGCCCGCACGCCGATGGCGCGCCGCTGCCGGGTGGTCGCGCCGTGGGTCAGCGCGAGGAACAGTGGCGCGAGGCCGATCGGGTCGATGATGACGAAAAGCGTGACGAAGGCGGTGACGCCGAAATCGAGGCTCATGAAGCCCTCCGTCCGAGGAGACCGTAGGCGGCCAGTCCTTCATAGAGGAAACGCGCCGCGACGACGATCAGCACGAGCCCGAGCCCGCGGACGACGAGGCGCATCCCCCGCGGCCCGAGGCGGCGGGCGATCGCGTCCGCCCCGCGGAAGCTCGCCCAGGTGAGCGCGCCCACGACGGCGAGAATGCCGTAGAGCTGGACGACGGCCGCGGTCTGGCCGGCGTGACGGGAGACGAGCATCACCATTGCGCCGATCGCGCCCGGCCCGGCGACGAGCGGCACGGCGAGGGGAACCACGCTCGGGTCGCGGCGCGGACGCGGCGCGGCCCCGACCGCCTCGCCGGGGCCGAAGAGCATGGCCGTACCCATGGCGACCAGCGCCCCGCCGACGACAAGGTGAACGAGCGGCGCATCCGCCCCGAGCCCCTTCAGGGCGGCGTGGCCGAATTGCCCGCCCGCGGCGATGAGCGCGAACCCGAGAAGCACGGCGCGCGTGGCGATCCGGCGCGTCTCCGCGGGCGGCCGTCCCGCGGTCAGGGCGGCGAAGGCGGGCGCGAGCGCGATCGGGTTCACGATCGCCGCGAGCGAGAGGAAGGCGAGGAGCGCATCGCGGAAGCTCATGCGAAGCGGCCTTCGGCCGCCTCCAGACGCTCCAGCGCGGCGATCCACAACGCCTCGGCGCGGGCGAGGCCGCCCTCTACCTCCGCGCGCTTGCGGTTGAGCTGCTCGAGCTCGTCCGTGTCGCCCCGCTTGTAGAGCAGCGGGTTGGCGAGGCGGCCGTCGATGGCGGCGCGCATCTCCTCGAGCTTGCCGACCCGCGCCTCGCAGCGGGCGACCTCGGCCCGGAGCGGACCGATCGCGTCGCGCGCGCTCGGCCGTGGCCGGGCGGGCGGGCTCTGCTCGCGCGGGCGCGCCGGCGCGCCGCCGCGCTCGGAGAGCAGCAGCCGGCGATAGGCCTCCATGTCGTCCTCGAACGGCCGGACCGTGCCGCCCTTCACCAGCCAGAGCCGGTCGGCGACCAGCTCGACCAGATGGGCGTCGTGGCTGACGAGGATCACCGCGCCCTCGTAGGCGGTCAGCGCCTCGACCAGCGCCTCGCGGCTCTCGATGTCGAGGTGGTTGGTCGGCTCGTCGAGGATGACGAGATGCGGCGCGTCGATGGTGGCGATCAGGAGCGACAGCCGCGCCTTCTGCCCGCCGGAGAGGCGGCCGACCTCGTTGCCGGCGATGTCCGCGCCGATGCCGCCCGCGGCGAGGCGGGCGCGGATCTTCGCCGGCGCCTCCTCGGGGCGGAGGCGCTGGACGTGCTGGATCGGGGTCTCGTCGAGATCGAGCTCGTCGACCTGGTGCTGGGCGAAGTAGCCGACGCGCAGCTTCGACGAGGCGATCTTGCGCCCTGCGATCGGCTTCAGCCGGTCGGCGAGCAGCTTCGACAGCGTCGACTTGCCCTCGCCGTTCTGGCCGAGGAGCGCGATGCGGTCGTCCTGGTCGATCCTGAGATCCAGCCCGCGCAGCACCGGGCGGCCGTCATAGCCGACGGTGACGTCCTCGAGCCGGATGATCGGCGGCGACAGCTCCTCGGGCGAGGGGAAGTCGAAGGCGGCGACGCTGTCCTCGACCACCGCCGCGATCGGCTTCATCCGCTCCAGCGCCTTGAGCCGGCTCTGCGCCTGGCGCGCCTTCGAGGCCTTGGCGCGGAAGCGGTCGACGAAGGACTGCATGTGCGCGCGGGCGACGTCCTGCTTCTTCTTCTCCGCCGCCTGCTGCTCCAGACGGGCGCGGCGGGTGTCGTCGAAGGTGTCGTAGCCGCCCGTGTAGAGCGCGAGCTTGCGCTGGTGGAGGTGCAGGATCGCCCCGACCGAGCGGTTGAGCAGGTCGCGGTCGTGGCTGATGACCAGCACGGTGTGCGGGTAGCGGGCGAGGAAGGTCTCGAGCCAGATCGCGCCCTCGAGGTCGAGATAGTTGGTCGGTTCGTCGAGGAGGAGCACGTCCGGCCGCGAGAACAGCACGGCCGCGAGCGCGACGCGCATCCGCCAGCCGCCGGAGAAGTCGGCGCAGGCGCGGGCCTGGGCGGCCGTGTCGAAGCCGAGGCCGTCGAGGATCGAGGCGGCCCTGGCCTCGGCGGAATGCGCGTCGATATCGACGAGCCGGGTCTGGATCTCGGCGATGCGGGCGCCGTCGGTCGCCTCCTCCGCCTCGGCGAGGAGGGCGGCGCGCTCCGTGTCGGCTTCGAGCACGGTGTCGATCAGGCTGTCGCGCGTCGCCGGCGCCTCTTGGGCGACGCCGCCGATCCGGGCGCGGCGCGGAACCTCGATCTCGCCGCCGTCGAGCGGCAGCTCGCCGCGGATCAGCCGGAAGAGCGTGGTCTTGCCGGTGCCGTTGCGGCCGACGAACCCGACCTTGTGGCCGGTCGGGATCAGCGCCGAGGCGTCGTCGAGGAGCTTCCGCCCCTCGATGGAGAAGCTGAGATTCTTGAGCGCGAGCATTCGCGGCACATCGCAAGCGCGCCGGGCGCTGTCAACGACGCCGCAGGCCGGGCGTTCTTCCGGCTGACGGGCTCGGGACGATTGCCGCACCTGCCGACATGGGCGAGGCTGACGCGAGAGCTGGCGCGCGGTCGGGGCGCCCGTGGGATCGAGGAGGATGCGATGCGGTTCGGAGCGGTTCTGGGACTCCTGCTCCTGCTCGCCGGGGCGGCCGGCGCGCAGGGATGGCGCGAGCCGGCGCGGGGAACTCCCGAGCGGCGGGCGCTGATGGACGCGATCCGCCCGCTCGCCGCGTCTCTCTTCGGCCCGCCGGTCGAGTTCGTGGTGGAGCGGTTGCGCGTCTCGGGCGACCTCGCCTTTGCCTCGGTGACGGCGCAGCGTCCCGGCGGCGGACCGATCGACGTGTACCGCACGCCGGGCTGGGCCTCGGGCTACTTCCTGCCGGACGCCGACTGGACGGGCGGACAGGCGCTGCTCCGGCGCAGCGCCGGCGGCTGGATGCTGGCGGAGGGATACTTCGGCGCGACGGACGTCTGGTGGGCGGATCCCGCGCATTGCGCCGCCTTCCGGCCGGTGATCGCCGATGTCTGTCCCTGACGGGGTTTCCTGCCCGCGGCGCCCGTGCTAACGGGCTCGGCTGCGAGGGCGGGCATGGGCCGCGCCCGGTCCAGGGAGTTACATGGCATGGCCGTCCAGCGCACGTTCTCGATCATCAAGCCCGACGCGACGCGGCGGAACCTGACCGGCGCGATCAACGCGAAGCTGGAGGCGGCCGGGCTGCGCATCGTCGCGCAGAAGCGCATCCACCTCTCGCTGGCGCAGGCGCAGGCGTTCTACGCCGTCCACAAGGAGCGGCCCTTCTTCGGCGAGCTGACCGAGTTCATCTCGTCCGCCCCGATCGTCGCGCAGGTGCTCGAGGGCGAGGACGCCATCGCGCGGAACCGCGAGGTGATGGGCGCGACCAACCCGGCCGAGGCGGCCGACGGCACCATCCGCAAGGAGTTTGCGCTGTCGATCGGCGAGAACTCGGTGCACGGCTCGGATGGGCCGGACACGGCAGCGGTGGAGATCGCCTACTTCTTCTCGGGCCTCGAGATCGTCGGCTGACCGACGCCGAGCCGGTCGAGCGCCGCCTCCAGCCTCGCGCGCGCGTCCGGCTCCGGGTGTTCCGGGCGCGCCGCCCGGGCGCGGACCGCGTCGAAGCGGACGCGCATCGTCGCCTTCTCCTCGGGACCGAGCGACGTCCAGGGCCGGTCCTGGATGGCGAAGGCGATCGCCCAGAAGAACGCGAAATGCGGGCGGGATCCGGTGGCCGCCAGCACGCGGGCATAGGCCTCGTCGGCTCCCAGCGCGATCAGGTCCTCCGCAGTGCGGATGCCGGCCCGGGCGAAGGCCTTGTCCGCGGCCGGTCCGAGATTGCGCAGGGCCGAGGGCGGGGGGCTCATCCGGCCTCCGGCGAATGGCATGCCACGAAGGGCTCGTTGCCGTCGGGATCGCGAACGCAGGCGCCGTGACCGTGCGGCTGCGGTCCGCCGGCGTCGGTTCCGCCGACCGCCAGCGCGAGCGCGTGGGGGCGGTCGTCCTCGACGCCCGGATGGACGCGGCCGATCAAGGAAAGAGCGCGACCGGCGAGCAATCGCCGGCCGCAAACCGGCGCAGCACCGCCGGATAGAGCCGGTGCTCCATGGGCAGGACGCGGGCGGCGAGCGTCTCGGGGGTGTCTCCGGGCAGGATCGGCACGACCGCCTGGCCGAGGATAGGGCCGGCGTCGACCTCGGGGATCACCTCGTGGACCGTGCAGCCGTGGACCGCCATGCCGGCGGCGAGCGCGCGGGCATGGGTGTCGAGGCCGGGAAAGAGCGGCAGGAGCGAGGGGTGGATGTTGAGCATCCGCCCCTGCCAGCGCGCGACGAAGCCCGGGGTGAGCACGCGCATGAAGCCTGCGAGCGCGAGGATCTCGGCGCCTGCCGCCTCCAGTCGGGCCTGAAGCGCCGTCTCGAACGCCTCGCGGCCAGGATGGGCGCGGTGGTCGAGCGCGGCCACGGGGATGCCGAGGGCGGCGGCGTGGGCGAGGCCGGCAGCCTCGGGCCGGTTCGACGCCACGAGACAGGGGGCGGCCGGATGCGCCGGGTCCGCCATGTCTCGGGCGAGCGCCAGCATGTTGGAGCCGCCGCCCGAGATCAGGATGGCGACACGGGCCCGGCTCACGGCCGCCCGGCATAGGCGACGCCGGCGCCCGGGACGACCGCGCCGATCCGTCGCGCCGGCATGCCCTCCGCGCCGAGAATCTGCATGATCGCATCGGCGCGACCCGCCGCGACAACGGCGACGAGGCCGATGCCGCAGTTGAAGGCGCGCAGCATCTCGTCGTCGGCGACGCGCCCCGTGCGCTGAAGCCATTCGAACACTGCCGGGCGGTTCCAGGCGGAAAGGTCGATTTCCGCCCCGAGGCCGTCGGGCAGGACGCGGGGCAGGTTTCCGGTGAGCCCGCCGCCGGTGATGTGCGCGTAGGCATGGACGCCCCCGGCCCGGAGCGCCTCGAGCGCGGGACGGACGTAGATGCGGGTGGGCTCAAGCAGCGCCTCGCCGAGGGAACCGTCACCGAACGGGGCGGGGTCGTCCCACCCGAGGCCGGCATCGGCGACGATCCGGCGCACCAGACTGAAGCCGTTCGAGTGCACGCCGGACGACGGCACGCCGATGAGGACGTCACCTTCCACGACGTCGGCGGGCAGCCCGCCGCCGCGCTCCATGGCCCCGACCGCGAAGCCGGCGAGGTCGAAGTCGCCACGGGCGTAGAGGCCCGGCATCTCGGCGGTCTCGCCTCCGATCAGCGCCGCGCCCGCCATGACGCAACCCTCGGCGATCCCCGCCACGATCTCGGCGGCGGCGTCGACATCGAGCTTGCCGGTGGCGAAATAGTCCAGGAAGAACAAGGGTTCGGCACCCTGGCACACCAGGTCGTTGACGCACATCGCCACGAGGTCGATGCCCACGGTAGCATAGCGGCCGGTGTCGATCGCGAGCTTGAGCTTCGTTCCGACTCCGTCGGTGGCGGCGACCAGGATCGGGTCGGCGTAGCCTGCCGCGGCCGGATCGAACAGCGCCCCGAAGCCGCCGAGCCCCGAGACGACCCCGGGCCGCATCGTCCGCGCCACCGCCGGTCCTATCGCCGAGACGAGCGCGTCTCCCGCCTCTATGTCGACGCCCGCATCCGCGTAGCTCAGACCGTTCCGCTCGTCCGTCATGCCGCCGCCTCCGCTCGCGCCGCGCCCGTTTAGCGCAGACAAGCGCGGATTGAAACTCGCCCGAAATGCGATGCAAAGGGACCGCTTATGGCGAATATTTGATACTGGTTTACACGCCATGGTTGACTCGCGCGCAAACGCTTGTCACAAAATCCACTCGCGGTCGCGTACAGCGTCCGGACCCGACAGACTGAAACCCTTCCATCCGGAGGTTGAGTTGACCTGGCTTGCTGATGTTGAGTTTCGTACCAGCCCCGTTCACGGCACGGGCATCTTTGCGCGTCGGCCGATCAAGGCCGGAAACGTTATCTGGCGCTACGATGCAAGCATGCACGCTTGCGACCAGAAGACCATGACGGCGCTTTCCGCCCGCACGCTGGCCTTCGCGCTGCATGGCGGCTACCTGCACAAGCCTTCGGGCAAGTTCCTCTGGTACGAGGACGGCATGCAGTACATGAACCACGGCGAGGGCTGCGTCGCCAACGTGGGGCTCGCCTACTGGCCGAGCCTCCAGGAGGATCATACGATCGCTCTGCGCGACATCGAGGTCGGCGAGGAACTGCGCGAGGACTATGGTTTCTGGGCCGACGGCGGGCTCGCCCCGGACCACTGGCTCAATCCGCTCTACCAGCGGCACTGCCCGCACCACCTGAGCTTCCTCCAGAGCCTCACCGCGCCGTCATCCACCTCCGCCGCCGCCTGATCGGCCCCTGCCGGAGCGGGGACCCGCTCCGGCCTTCGCGCCTTGCGGGCGACGCCCGCGCGGGACCGCAAATCACACCGTTTCCTGAATCGGAGACGTAGCCGTGCTTCGATGCGGCTGCGCAGGCACGGGCAGCAGGCGGGCGCGAAACGTCCGAGAGCTCCGCGTCACACCGACCGAACCGCTCAAGCGGAGCCGGTGTCCATTCCTTCGGCAATCCCGGACCGATCGGGCAGCGCCGCCAGCGTTCAGGCGTCGGGCAGTGGCATGAGCCGCCGCACCGTCTCCAGCAGCTCCTCGATCATGATCGGCTTCGAGATGACGTCGGCGAAGCCCGCGGCGAGGCAGGCCTCGCGCACCCTTTCGGCCACGCTCGCCGTCACTGCCACGATCGGCGGCGCGTCCCCGCCCGCGAGAATCTCCGAGGCGGCGGAAAAACCGTCCAGCCGCGGCATCTGAAGATCCATCAGCACCAGCCGCGGCCGGTGCGTGCGCATCATCTCCACCCCTTCCCGACCGTCGGAGGCCACCAGGCTGGAATAGCCGTTCTTGCCGAGCATCGAGCGCAGGATGAGCGCGTTCGTCTGGTTGTCCTCGACGATGAGGATCGATCCGACGTGCGAGGCGAGGACCGAATCATGCAGCATCGCGGCTCTCTCCTGTCTCGCTTGTCTCGCTGGCGAGGGGGTATTCCGCGGCGAACACGAAGCTCGAACCGATTCCCTGGGCGCTGGACACCGTGATGTCGCCGTCCATCATCCGGGCCAGCCGCCGGCTGATGGCGAGGCCGAGGCCGGTGCCCTCCGTCGTGCGCGACAGCGAATTGTCGACGCGATAGAACCGCTCGAAGATCCGCGATTGCGCCTCGGGGGGAATCCCCGGCCCGGTGTCGGTCACGCGGATCTCGACCCGCACCCGCCCGTCCTCGGCCTGGCGCGCCTGCGCCTCCAGCCTGACGCGGCCACGGCTGGTGAACTTGACGGCATTGCCAAGCAGGTTCGTCGCGATCTGCCGCAACGCCCGTTCGTCGCCCTCGAGCACGAGGCCGGCAAGCGGGCGGGCGTCCACCTCGAAGCCGATGCCCTTGCGCTCCGCGGCGAGGCGCATCATCTCGCCGACGTCGCGCAGCGTCGCGGCGGGACGGAAGGCGTTGATCACGAGCTGGCGGGCGCCGCCCTCGATCTGCGAAAGCTCGAGCAGGTCCGTGATCAGGGAAAGCTGCGTCTGCGCCGAGGAGAACAGCACGTCGACGAGTTCGCGCTGCTCCTCGTCGAGGTCCGTCATCCGCAGCAGCTGCGCCGCCCCGAGGATTCCGTTCATCGGCGTGCGGATCTCGTGACTGACGTTGGAGAGAAACTCGCTCTTGCTCCGGTCGGCTGCGGTCGCATCCTTGAGCGCGCCCTCGAGCCGGCGCGCCCATCCGACGGCAAGCCAGGAGCTGACGACGCTGATCGCCACCACGATGTGAAAGGCAAGCGCCAGCGGCGCCGCGACGCTGCGCAGTATGCTCGCGCCCGGTTTCGGGGCAGCCCAGACGATCTGACCGAGCAGCTTGCCGTCGGGATCGTAGAGCGGGACGGCGGCCTGTCCCGGCCCCGGCTCCTGCTCCAGCGCGAGGTCGTTGATCAGCAGGCTGGACCCGATCTGCGCCAGCCGTTCCTGCGAAAGGCGAACGCCGTGGATCTGGATCGGCGCATTCTTTAGGTCGATGACCTGGTCGACGGGGCGGATTCGCGACACCGCGAAGATCCACGGCTCGCCGTCGAGCCGCTCCATCAACGTGCGCGCGGCCGTGCTCGAGATGTCCGGCTGGCTTTTCAGGAGCCCGACGAGCGCGCCGAGGATCTCGGGCGGCAGCAAGTCCGTCTCGCCCCACGACGTCGAGTCGCTGACCCAGCCATACTGGTTCGAGCCGTCGGGGCCGGCCACGACCAGCATGTCGACGGAGCCGATCTCGGCGGCGGCGGTGCCGATGTTGCTGTAGAGCCATTCCCGGTCGCCCGAGATCACGGCGTCATAGGCCTCGTCCCAGATCGAGTAGTCCTTGACCAGCGTGAAGGCCCGGGTGCGCAGTTCGGCCACGCTCCGCTCCACCATGCGCACGGACGCGGCCTCGGCGAGCTTGTTGTGCTCGGCCGAGATCCAGAGCGTCGTCGACAGCACCACGCCGATCAGGAGCACGACGCCGCAGGCATGAAGTGCGACGAGCCGATGGGAGAGGCGCAGCGCGCCGCGGCCCGCATCGCGGGGGTCGATGTCCGGCTGGTCCGTGGAGCACGCGGTCGAAATGTCGAGACCCCTCCCGGGGCGGCTGATGCGCAGGTCCACAGGGACCCTTGGAACAGTAGACTCCAGCGCGGCAAATGTCGAGAGAAAACGCCACCGGGGGTTGAGTTAGCTGGAACACCAGCGCCCGCAGCGTGTGCGAATCATGGCCTTCGCAGGCCTGTGCTTGACCCGAAACGGGCCGAAGGCTAGCTCGGGGCGCGCGGGCCCGTAGCTCAACGGTCAGAGCAGAGCGCTCATAACGCTTTGGTTGCAGGTTCGAATCCTGCCGGGCCTACCACGCTGTCGGCACGAACGACAGGCCCGCCGCTGTCGATACGACCGACGCGCTTGACGGCCCCGGCGCGTTTGGCATAGCCACGGCGAAGCGCGGGTATGGTGAAATGGTATCACACGAGCCTTCCAAGCTCTTGGCGCGGGTTCGATTCCCGCTACCCGCTCCATTCCGTCGACCGAAGCGCCGCGCGACGGGAGCGCCGCCATGAGCCGGGCGGGACTCCGACCCGCTTCTTGAAGGCGCGGGCGAAGGCCGCCTCGGAATCGTAGCCTACCGCGGCCGCGGCCTGGGCGATGCTGAGGCCCTGCGACTCGATCCTGTTCGCGGCGAGCTGCAGCCGCCAGTTCGCGAGGTACTGCATCGGCGGCGCTCCGATCAGGGTGGAGAACCGTTCGGCGAAGGTCGAGCGCGACAGGCCGACCTTCTCGGCGAGGAGATCGATCGTCCAGCGCGCCGCCGGATCCTCGTGCATCAGCGCCAGCGCCCGACCGACATGGCGGTCGCGCAGGCCGGCGAACCAACCCGTAGCGTCTGCTGGCAGGGCCGCAATGTGCTGGCGTATCGCCTCGATGAACACGAGCTCTCCCAGCCTGCCGAGGAAGCTCTCCATCCCCGGGCGCGGCCGCTCGCTCTCGCGCAGCGCGGCCCGGGCGGCGTCGACGATGAGTTCCGCTCCGGGGTCGTCGGCCGTCACGTGCATCAGCCGCGGCAGCGTCGTGAGCACCGGGTTGAACGGCCGATCGTAGCCGAGGAAGCCGCAGGCGTAGCGCGTCGGCTCGCCCGCCCCTCCGAAGTCGTTGAAGACGTAGGGCAGCGCCCGGTCCGGCGGCCGGCGGTAGAGGCCCATCGCCGGCTCGGCGCGCATCCCCGGGTCGCTCGCCATCACGTGCCGCTCCCCGCTCGGCACCACCACGGCCTCGCCGGGCCCAAGCCGGACGCGGCCGGTCGGATCGTCGGTCAGCGCGGCCCAGCAATGACCCTCGAGCACGATATGGAAGAAGATCACCTGGTCGAAGGCCGGCATCACCCGGCCGCCGACCAGCTCGGCCGCGGGGCTCTCGGCGACCCAGGGGGCACGGGCGCGGATGTCGAAATAGACCGCCCCGGTAAGCCGGACGGCGCTGAGCAGGTCCGACAACACGTCCATGGCGCGACTATCCTCCCCTCCGGACGAACGGGCAAGGACTCCGGACGAACGGACAGGAATGCCGGACGGACGAGCCGCTATTCGGGCGGCCCGGCAATCGCCCCGCGGGCGGCGGAGGCGTAGCCTTGGTCGCACGGTTCTCGGACATTAGACGGAGGCAATCCGATGCTCGATCAGGATCTCGCGGCGTCCCTCGGGACGGCGCTCCGGGGCGACGTGCTGACTGCGGACGACGCCGGTTACGACGCGGCGCGGGCGCTCTACAACGGCATGATCGACCTCAACCCGCGGATCATCGCGCGCTGCGCAGACGTCGCCGACGTGATCGCGGCGGTGAACTTCGGACGCGAACACGAGATCGCGATCGCGATCCGCGGCGGCGGCCACAACGGCGCCGGTTTTGGCAGCGTCGAGGGCGGGCTGGTGATCGACCTGGGCAGGATGCGTGACGTCCGGGTCGATCCGGCGGCGCGCACGATTCGCGCCGCCGCCGGTTGCACCTGGGGCGATGTCGACCATGCGGCGCACGCTTTCGGCCTCGCCGTGCCCTCGGGCATCTTCTCTACGACCGGCGTGGGCGGGCTCACCCTCGGCGGCGGCCATGGCTACCTGTCGCGAAAGCACGGGCTGACGATCGACAGCCTCGTCGAGGTCGATGTCGTGCTCGCCGACGGGCGCTTCGTCACGGCAAACGCCGACAGCCATCCGGAGCTCTTCTGGGCGCTGCGCGGCGGCGGCGGCAATTTCGGCGTGGCCACGAGCTTCCTGTTCCGCGGGCATCCCGCAACCCGAGTCTTCGGCGGTCCCGTCGCCTACGGCCTCGCCGAGGCGCGCAAGATCATGAGGCGCTATCGAGGCTGGCTGCCGCGCGCGCCTGAGGATCTTTGCGTCTTCCTCGGGTTGAAGTCCGTGCCCTCGATCGACCCCTTCCCCCGCGAGCGGTGGGGCCAGCGGATGTGCCTCCTGATGACTTGCTTCGACGGCCCCGAGGCGGAGGGGCGCAGGGCGATGGCCGGCCTCTTCGAGGGCCTGCCGGAGCCGTGGTTCGACTGGCGGGGCGAGATGCCCTATCCCGCGATCCAGAGCATGTTCGATCCCGTGCTCCCGAGCGGGCTGCAATGGTACTGGCGCGCCGACTTCGTCCGCGACCTCCCCGACGCCGCGATCGAGGCGCATCTCGCGGAGATCGCCCGCGCGCCGAGCGAACTCTCGGTGATGCACCTCTACCCGATCGACGGCGCGGTGCGGCGCAAGGCGCGCGACGCCACCGCCTGGGCCTGTCGCGACGCCACCTGGTCGATGGTGATCGCCGGAATAGACCCCGACCCGGCGAAGGCGCCCGAACTCAAGGCCTGGGCGCACGCCTACTGGGAGGCGGTCCACCCGTTCAATCCGGGCGGGGCCTATCCGAACTTCATGATGGACGACGAGGCCTCCGAGCGCCTGCGCGAGACCTTCGGTCCGAACCTCCTGCGCCTCGCGGAAGCCAAGCGGCGCTACGATCCCGAGAACCTCTTCCGGCGCAATCCGAACATCCGCCCCGCCTGAGCCCTTGCGAAGCGGTGAAAGGTCACCGCGAATCCGCTCCCAAGGCCACGACGGAGGAGTAGCGCCGGACCGTGCAGCCTCGTCGTGCGCCCCGGCGCCGGCCGCCTTCGGGTCGGCGCTACTCGGCCGCAGCCTTCGGCGCGGCGCCCCTGGCCGGCTTCGCCTTTGCACCGGCGGATTTGCCTTTCGACCTGGTCCCCTTTCCGGCGGGCTTTGCCTTGGCTTTCGCCTTGCCCTTGGCTGGCGCCTTCGCGGCGATGAGCTCGAGCGCCTGCTCGAGCGTCGCCGCCTCGGGGGCGGTTTCCTTCGGCAGGGTGGCGTTGACCTTCTCCCACTTCACGTAAGGACCGTAGCGCCCGGCATAGAGCGCCACGTCGCCCCCGTCGGGATGCTGGCCGAGCACCCGGAGCGGCGCGACCGCGGCGCCCCGGGCGCGGCCGGGGCCGCGGGCGGCGCGCTGGGCGAGCAACTCGACCGCCCGGTTCATGCCGATCGTGAACACCTCCTCGGGGTCCTTCAGGTTGGCGTAGACCTTGCCGTGCTTCACGAACGGCCCGAAGCGGCCGATCCCCGCCTCGATCGGCTCGCCGTCCTCGGGATGCGCCCCGATCAGCCGCGGCAGCGACAGGAGTTCGAGCGCGCGCTCGAGGCCGAGCGCCGCCGGATCGACGCCCTTCGGCAGCGAGGCGCGCCGCGGCTTGCCGTCCTCGGTCGCCTCTCCGAGCTGGACGTAGTAGCCATAGGGCCCCTTGCGCAGCGTGACCGGCTGCGGCGCGGCGCCGTCCTCGATCAGCGCGCCGCCGATCACGCCCTCGCCGAGCACCTTGCCGTCGAGCGCCGCTGTCTCGGCGTCGGTCTCGCCGGCGAGCGGGCGGGTGTAGCGGCATTCGGGATAGTTCGAGCAGCCGATGAACGCGGAGCCGCTGCGCGACGTCCGGAGCGACAGCCGCCCCGAGCCGCAGACCTTGCAGCGCCGCGGTTCGGGATCCTCCGCCGTGACCGGGAAGAGGTGCGGCTCCAGAACCTCGTTGATCTTCTCCAGCACCTCGGTGATGCGCAGGCCCTCGGTCTCGCCCAGCGCCGCGGAGAAGTCCTTCCAGAACCGCCCGAGCAACACCTTCCAGTTCTCGTCCCCGGTGGTGACCCGGTCGAGATCCTCCTCGAGATCGGCGGTGAAGTCGTAGTCGAGGTAGCGTCGGAAATAGTTGACGAGGAACGCCGTCACCAGCCGTCCCTTGTCCTCGGGAAAGAGCCGGTTGCCCTCCTTGCGCACGTAGGCGCGCTCCTGGATCGTCGAGACGATCGAGGCGTAGGTCGAAGGCCGACCGATGCCGAGTTCCTCCATGCGCTTGACCAGCGTCGCCTCGGTATAGCGCGGCGGCGGCTGGGTGAAGTGCTGCTCCGGCGTGACGCTCCGCTTCTCCGCGCGCTCGCCCTGCATGATCTGCGGCAGGCGGCGGTCGTCCTCGTCCTCGCCGTCGATCTCGACGTCGTCGCGACCCTCGAAATACACCTTGAGGAACCCGTCGAAGGTCACGACCTGGCCCGTCGCGCGCAGCCCCACCTGGCGGTCGGCGCTCTCGACGTCGACCGTCGTCCGCTCGAACCGCGCCGCCTCCATCTGGCTGGCGATCGAGCGTTTCCAGATCAGTTCGTAGAGCCTGCGCTGGTCGGGCTCGAGCGCGCCCATCTTCGCCGGATCCGCCGCCATGTCGGTCGGCCGGATGCACTCGTGCGCCTCCTGGGCGTTCTTGGCCTTGTTCTTGTACATCCGCGGGCTAGACGGCACGTACTCGGCCCCGAACCGCGCCTTGATGACGTCGCGCGCCGCCATGACCGCCTCGGGGGCCATGTCGATGCCGTCGGTGCGCATGTAGGTGATGTGCCCGGCCTCGTAGAGGCGCTGCGCCGCGTTCATGGTCTGGCGCGCGCCGAAGCCGAACTTGCGGCTCGCCTCCTGTTGCAGGGTCGAGGTCATGAACGGCGCCGAGGGATTGCGGCTCGCGGGCTTGGCCTCGACCGCCGACACCGTCAGCTCGCGCGACTGCACCGCGGCGACGGCCATCTCGGCCGCGGCGGCGCTGTCGAGGTCGAACTTGTCGAGCTTGCGCCCGGCGAGCGACACCAGCCGGCCGAGGTATTCCTGCCCCCGGGGCGTGACCAGCACGGCCGAGACCGTCCAGTACTCGCGCGCCCGGAACGCCTCGATCTCCATCTCGCGCTCGACGATCAGCCTGAGCGAGACCGACTGCACCCGGCCGGCGGACTTGGCCCCCGGCAGCTTGCGCCACAGGACCGGCGAGAGACGGAAGCCGACGAGATAGTCGAGCGCCCGCCGGGCGAGGTAGGCGTCGACCAGCGGCTGGTCGATGGCCCTCGGGGACTCCATCGCCTTGGTGACGGCCGCCCTGGTGATGGCGTTGAACACCACCCGCTCGACGGCGGTGCCCTTCTTCAGCGCCTTGCGCCGCGTCAGCGCCTCCAGCAAGTGCCAGGAGATCGCCTCGCCCTCGCGGTCCGGGTCGGTGGCGAGGATCAGCTTGTCGTCGTCCTTCAGCGCCTCGGCGATGGCCCGGACGTGCTTCTGGCTCTCCGGCGCGATCTCCCACTGCATCTCGAAGTCATGGTCGGGATCGACCGAGCCGTCCTTCGCCGGCAGGTCGCGCACATGCCCGTAGGACGCGAGCACCGTATAGTCGGTTCCGAGATACTTGTTGATTGTCTTCGCCTTGGCGGGCGATTCAACGACGACGACGGCCATGGCGCGCTCCTCCGCCGCGGGCGGACCCGGGTCGCCGGGCTATGTGTGCCGGTCCGCCGTGGATGTCAATCGACGCCGCCGGGCGAGAAACCGGCTGGTCCGTCGCGCCCGGATGTGCGACGCAGCCGTTCGACTTCTATCGGGAGGCGAACGATGATCAGGGTCGTGATCGCAGCTGCCACGCTGGCGTTGACCGCGGACCTCGCACTGGCGCAAACCGCGACGCCGCATACGGCGGCAACGCCGGAAACAACCGCGACGCCGCAAGCTGCTGCGACACCCGCCAAACCGGCGCCCGCGCCGGCGCGGCTCACGCCCGCCGACGCGATCCCGGCGCTGGCCCCGGCCGCGGCGCCGGCGGGCGAGCCGCTCTTCGCTGCGATCGCGGCCGGCGGCGCGAGCTGGACGCTCGGCGAAAGCACGCTCGCCGACGTCGCCCGCGCCTTCGGCGGCAAGCCCGACGAGGGCGGGCCGGAGGGCGCGCCGGCAGCCTGGCTCTGCTTCGCCGGCACGGCCGCCGGCCGGCCGTCGATCTTCTGGTTCGTCTCCGACGGCGACGCGGAGGCGCAGCCGCTCACCCGCATCGCCGTCGAACCGCAGGACGATCGCGGCGCGGGAACCTGCATGCCCGCGCCGCCGGCCCTCGACGGCATCGACGCCGGGATCCCCGGCCCCGGCGCCCGCCTCGCGGACCTGCGCGGCGCCCTCGGCGACGCGACCCCGGGACCGCGCGGTCACGTTCACTATTCCGTCAGCATCGCGACCCCGAACGGCGGCGCGGCCGCCCAGACGGCGATCTACAGCGCCGCCGCCGGCAAGGTCGCCGGCCTGTCGCTCGGCCAGATCGCGACCGACTGATCCCCTTCGGGAGCAAGCGGATCCCTTGACAGACAGGGGTGCGCTCAATACCTAGCGCGCACGTTGGCACTCATCGGCGGCGAGTGCTAACGGCGCACTTTGCCGCCGACAGGTTGGAAAAGCTAAACCCCAGGAGGGAACTCCATGAATTTCACCCCGCTGCATGATCGCGTGCTGGTCCGTCGCATCGAAGGCGAGGAGAAGACCAAGGGCGGCCTGATCATCCCGGACACGGCGAAGGAGAAGCCGTCCGAGGGCGAGGTCGTCGCGGTCGGCGAAGGCGCCCGCAAGGATTCGGGCGAGCTGATCCCGATGTCGGTGAAGGCCGGCGATCGCATCCTTTTCGGCAAGTGGTCCGGGACCGAGGTCAAGCTCGACGGCGAGGACTACCTGATCATGAAGGAAAGCGACATCCTCGGGATCATCACCACCGCCTCGGCCAAGGCCAAGGCCGCCTGAGCCCCTTCTCCCACACGTAATTCCAGGAGCTACAGCCGATGGCTGCCAAGCAGGTCAAGTTCAACACCGACGCCCGCAACCGGATGCTCAAGGGCGTCGACATTCTCGCCGACGCCGTGAAGGTGACGCTGGGCCCGAAGGGCCGCAACGTCGTCATCGACAAGTCCTTCGGGGCGCCGCGGATCACCAAGGACGGCGTCACCGTCGCCAAGGAGATCGAGCTCGAGGACAAGTTCGAGAACATGGGCGCGCAGATGGTCCGCGAAGTGGCCCAGCGCACCAATGACGAGGCGGGCGACGGCACCACCACCGCCACCGTCCTCGCCCAGGCGATCGTCCGCGAGGGCATGAAGTCCGTCGCCGCCGGCATGAACCCGATGGATCTGAAGCGCGGCATCGAGAAGGCCGTCGCGATCGTCGTCGAGGACATCAAGGCCCAGGCCAAGACCGTCTCGGGTTCCGAGGAAGTCGCCCAGGTCGGCACCATCTCCGCCAACGGCGAGACCGAGATCGGCCGCCAGATCGCCGACGCGATGCAGAAGGTCGGCAACGAGGGCGTGATCACCGTCGAGGAGAACAAGGGCTTCGAGACCGAGACCGAGGTCGTCGAGGGCATGCAGTTCGACCGCGGCTACCTCAGCCCCTACTTCATCACCAACGCCGACAAGATGGTGGCCGAGCTCGAGGACGCCGTCATCCTGCTGCACGAGAAGAAGCTCTCCTCGCTTCAGCCGATGGTTCCGCTGCTCGAATCCGTGATCCAGAGCCAGAAGCCGCTCCTGATCATCGCCGAGGACGTCGACGGCGAGGCGCTCGCGACCCTCGTGGTCAACAAGCTGCGCGGCGGCCTGAAGGTCGCGGCCGTCAAGGCGCCGGGCTTCGGCGACCGCCGCAAGGCCATGCTCCAGGACATCGCGATCCTGACCGGCGGCCAGGTGATCTCCGAGGATCTCGGCATGAAGCTCGAGAACGTCGGCCTCGACATGCTGGGCAAGGCCCGCAAGGTCTCGATCACCAAGGACGAGACCACGATCGTCGACGGCGCCGGCGAGAAGGCCGAGATCGAGGCCCGCATCGGCCAGATCAAGGCGCAGATCGAGGAGACCACCTCGGACTACGACAAGGAGAAGCTCCAGGAGCGTCTGGCGAAGCTCGCGGGCGGCGTCGCGGTGATCCGCGTCGGCGGCGCCTCCGAGGTCGAGGTGAAGGAGCGCAAGGACCGCGTCGACGACGCGCTGAACGCCACCCGCGCCGCGGTGCAGGAGGGCGTGGTCGCCGGCGGCGGCGTGGCGCTCGTCCGGGCCGCGAAGAAGCTCGACGGCGTGACCGGCGAGAACCCGGACCAGACCGCGGGCGTCGCGATCGTGCGCAAGGCGCTTCAGTCGCCGCTGCGCCAGATCGCCGAGAACGCCGGCGTCGACGGCTCGGTCGTGGTCGGCAAGATCATCGAGTCGACGGACGCGAGCTTCGGCTTCAACGCCCAGACCGAGGAGTACGGCGATCTCTTCAAGTTCGGCGTGATCGACCCGGCCAAGGTCGTTCGCACCGCGCTGCAGGACGCCGCGTCGGTCGCCGGCCTGCTCATCACCACCGAGGCCATGATCGCCGAGAAGCCGGAGCCCAAGGGCGCGGCCGGCGGCATGCCGGGCGGCATGGGCGGCATGGGCGGCATGGACGGGATGATGTGATCCCGGCCAACCAGGCCTGACTTCGGGAACGGGGGGCGAAAGCCCCCCGTTTTCGTCTGCGCCTCCGGCCGAGGCGTCGGGGCGCGCGGCCGGCGCCGGCCGCCTCGCGGCTCAGCGCACCACGAGAACCGCAATCTCCGCAGCTTCCACCACCCGCAGGGCCTGACTGCCGAGCAGGATGCCCTCGAACCCGTCGCGGCCGTGCGAGGTCACGATGATGAGGTCGCTGCCGCGGGTCCGCGCCGTGTCGAGGATCGCCCGGGCCGGGGCGTTGTTGGCCACATGGATCGTCTCGCAGGCGACGCCGGCCGCGCTCGCCGCCTCCGCCGCGCGCGCGAGGATCGCCTCGGCGGTCTGCCGGCAGTCGGCGTCGTAGCGTTCGGTGGTCGTCGGGTCGCGGAAGAAGCCGAGCCGGCTGCCGACGTCAAACGCCGGGAGCCGCTCCGTCACCGTCAGGACCGCGACCTTCGCGCCCGCCTCCCGCGCCATCTCGAACCCCACCGCCATGCCCTTGCCGGACAGTTCGGAGCCGTCGGTGGCGATCAGGATATTCTTGTACATGTCTTTCTCCAACCGTTCATGTTGTCGCGGCGCGCCGGCCGATGGACCCGCGCCCAATGGACCGTCTTTCCTCGTCCGCCGCCAGCGTCCGACGCAGTCTGGAGCCCGCCGCGGGCCGAACGGGAAGTAGTCCTACATCAGACCGAGGATCTCCAGCGTCGCCGGGTCCGGGCCGTCGCAGAAGGCGGCCAGCGCCGCCGCGAAGCGCGGGTCGCCGGGGTCCGCTTCGGCGAACAGCGTCAGGCAGGACCGGAACTTCACCGCGTCGATCCCACCGAGGATCTCGGTAGCGTCCTCGCCCGCATCGCCGAGCATCAGATCGACCGCCCGCCGCAGGCGCGGGCCGAGCACGGGATGCGCGAGATAGGCCCGCGCCTCCCGCAACCCGTCGAGCGCATAGAACCGCGCCGTCTCCGACCGGCCGAGCCCGGCGACCTGCGGAAACACGAACCACATCCAGTGCGTGACCTTGCGCCCGGCGGCGAGCTCCGCCTCGACCTGCGGCCAGACCCGGTCCTGGGCCGCCACGAACGCATCCAGCCCCTGCCGCATCCCCTCGCCCTTTCCGTCAGACCACGGCGTCCATCCTACGCCCTGCGCGGCGGCGCGTCGCGTTCCTCCCTGGCCTCGGCGGCCCGGCGCGCCGCGCGGCGCGCGTCGTCGGCGAGGCTCTCCAGCGCCCGGCGCTTGCCGACGCCCTCGGCGGCCGCGGCCCGGGCGGCGGCCAGCCGCGGGGCGAGGCGCGCGCGCTCCGCCCGGACCGCAGTCGCCCGCGCCTCCGCCCAGACGAGGCGCCGGCCGATGCTCGCAAGGTCCTCTGCCGCCACGCCCCCGGCCATGTCGCGCGCATAGGTCGCGGCGAGATCGGCCAGTTCCGCCGCCAGCCGGCGGTCCTCGGTCGCCGCCGCCTCCAGCTCCGCCAGCGCCCGCGCCTCGCGCGTCTCGGCCAGCGCCAGCAGCGCGGCGAGCCGGGCCGGCGTCACGCCTCGCCCCGCGCCACGGCGGCCCTGCGCATCCGATCGGCGAAGCGGATGGCCGCGGCGACCGCGCGGTAATGCTCCGGCGCGATCTCGCGACCGACCTTCACCGTCGCGTGCAGCGCCCGGGCGGTCGGCGGATCGGAATGGACCGGTATCCTCGCGATCGCCGCCACCTCGCGAATGCGCAGCGCCACCTCGTCCTCGCCCTTGGCGACGCAGACCGGGGCCGAGCCCTTGGCCCGCGACCATTTCAGCGCGACCGCGTAGTGCGTCGGGTTCACGATGATCACGTCGGCCGTCGGCACGTCGAGCATCATCCGGTTGGTGGCGATCGCCTCGGCCCGCGCCCGCCGCTGCGCCTTCACGTGCGGGTCGCCCTCGGACCGCTTCACCTCCTCCCTGATCTCGTCGAACGACATCCTGAGCTTGCGTGCGTGGTCGAACCGCTGCCAGACCAGATCGACGCCGGCGATCGCCACGGCGATCAGGCTCGCCGCCGTCAGCACGTCGACCAGCTCCGCCGCGAGCAGCGCCCCCAGCACCCGGGGGTCGGCCGTCGCCGCGCCGATCATGGCGTCGACGTCGTCGCGCAGCATGGCGACGAGGACGGCGGCGATGGCGAGGAGCTTGACGACGGCCTTGCCGAACTCGACGAGCCCGCTCGGCCCGAACTTCTGCTTGGCGTTCGCGAGCGGCGACAGCTTCGACAGCTTCGGCTCGAGCTTCGAGGTCGAGACGACGATGGCCCGCTGCGCGAACAGGCTGACCAGCACCGCGGCGAGCGGCGCGAGGAAGAACGGCGCCAGCGCCCGCGCCACATCGCTCACGATGGCCGCCGACAGGCCCGCGCCCCCGGGGCCGAGGATCAGCCCGACGAGCCGGTCCGGCTGGTCGAGAAAGATCATCAGCACCGCGGCGGCCTCCTGCACGCTCCAGGCCCCGAGCGCCAGCACGGCGGCGAGAAGCCCGAGATAGGCCGCCGCGGCGTTGGCGTCGGCCGAGCGCGGGATGTCGCCCCTGCGCCGCGCCTCGGCCAGCCGTTCCGGGGTCGGGTCATGGGACTTCTCGCCCGAATCCTCTGCGCTCATCGCGGCGTCGCCAGCGGCGCGGCCAGCGTGGCGTCGAGCTCGCCCCGCCAGTGGGTGAGGATCAGCGGGCTCGCGAGCAGCAGCAGCAGGATCGCCCCCGCGGTGATCGCCGGCGCGCCAATGAACGACACCATCAGTTGCGGCATCGCCTTGTTGATCGCCCCGAGCGCCAGGTTGTAGGCGAAGGCCGCGATCACGAAGGGCGCCGCCAGCGTGAAGCCGAGCGCGAAGGCCGAGGCGACCCGCGCCGCGCCCCAGGCGAGCACGTCCGCCGCGGGCAGCGCCGCCCCGATCGGCAGCACGTCATAGGACCCGGCGATCGCCAGCGTCGCCTTCACGTGCAGGTCGGCGACGACGGCCAGCGTGATCCCGGCCAGCGCCAGCAGGTTGCCGACCGCGGGCATCGGATCGGGCGTCGCGCCCGCCCCGAAGATCTGCGCCAGCGCCGTCGACTGCGACGCGATCGAGCCCGCGAGTTGCAACGCGAGCACCAGAAGCCGCACCGCGATCCCGAGAAGCAGCCCCGCGCCCGCCTCGATCAGCATCAGCAGGAAGAACGGCCGCGCCGGATCGACCGCCGCCGCCTCGGGCGCCACCATCGGCGCCACCACCATGGTCAGCGCGATAGCCGCGGCGAGCCTGACCCGCGCCGGGATCATCTGCTCGCCGAAGCCCGGCAACAGGGCCGCCACCGCGCCGACCCGGACGAAGACCAGCACGACGACGGCAAGCCCCGCCTCGGTCAGGTCGAGCACACCGGCGAGCCCCTCGATCACGCCAGCCCCAGCACCGCGGGCCGCGACCGCGTGCCGATCTCCTCGAAGGACAGCACCGGATTGCGGATGCCCTTGGCGCTCAGCACCGTGTGCACGAAGCGCCGTCGCCGGGTCGAGGTCAGCACCGCCGGATACCGCCCCTGCGCCCCGGCCGCGGCGATCTTCTCGGCCACCGCCGCGGCGAGCCGGTTGAACTCCGCCGGCGGCAGCGCGACGTCGACCACGCCCGAGCCCTCCGGCAGCTGGTGCTTCTGGAACAGCTCCTCCCAGGCCGGCCCGAGCTGGATCAGCGGCAGCGCCCCGTCGGCCTCCTGCAACCCGGCGACGAGCTGGAACCCCAGCCGGTGGCGCACGTGCTCGCAGATCGCCTCCGGCCCGACGCTCGGCGCATAGACCTCGGCGATCGCCTCGAAGATCAGCGGCAGGTTGCGGATCGACACCCGCTCGTCGAGCAGCAACCGCAGCACCGCCTGCAACGTGTCGATCGGGAACTTGTCCGGGACGAACTCCTCGTAGATGCGCTTGTTCGCCTCGGCCCGCTTCGGGTCCGAGGGCGAGACGAACTCGTCGAGCAGCCGCCGCAGGCAGCGCCGGTTGAAGAGCCGCCCGAAGTTGCCCTTGACCACCTCGAGAAGATGCGTCGCCACCACCTCGACCGGCGTCACCACCGCGAGGCCCATGAGCGCCGCCTCCTCCTGCAACGCGGGCGCCACCCAGCGGGCCGGCGCGCCATAGACCGGCTCGGCGACGTCGCGACCCTCCGGCGCGCTCGCGCCGTCCTCGGGCAGGAGCACCAGCACCCGGTCGGTCTCGATCTGCGCCCGCGCCGCCTCCACGCCTTGCAGGCGGATCGCGTAGGTTCCGCTCGGCAGCGACGCGTTGTCGGTCAACCGGATGTCCGGCAGGATCAGCCCGAACTCGCCGGCGATGTGGTTGCGCATGTTGGCGATGCGCGCGTCGAGCCCCGTGGCGGCGTCCATCACCACCGGCACCAGCCCCGGCGAGAACTCCATGTGGATCTCGTCGATGTCGAGCACGTCGCCGAGCGACTTCCTCGCGCTCGGCCCCGCCGGCCCGGCCATGGCGTCCTTTGCAGGCTGGGCGGCGGCCGCGACGCGCTTGACCTCCTCGCCCTTCGCGACCCAGGCCGCCCCCCCGAGCGCCGCCGCGCCGATCATGAACGGCACGAACGGCAGGCCGGGGATGAAGGCGAAAAGACCCATCAGCAGCGCCACCGTGGCGAGCGCCGTCGGATAGCCGCCGAGCTGCGAGACCAGCGCCCGGTCGGTCGAACCGACCAGCCCGCCCTTCGACAGCAGCATCGCGGCGGCGATCGAGATGATGACCGCCGGGATCTGCGTCACCAGACCGTCGCCGACGGCGAGGATCGAATAGGTGCGGAACGCCTCGCCCACCGGCATCCCGTGCACGAGGACGCCCATCGCCAGCCCGGCGACGAGGTTGATGACCGTGATCAGCAGCCCCGCCACCGCGTCGCCCTTGACGAACTTCGAGGCGCCGTCGAGCGAGCCGAAGAAGGTCGTCTCCTCCTGCTCGATCCGCCGTCGCTCGCGCGCCTGCTCGTGGCTGATGGCGCCGGCGGCCATGTCGGCATCGATGGCGAGCTGCTTGCCCGGCATCCCGTCGAGCGCGAACCGGGCGCCGACCTCGGCCATGCGGCCCGCGCCCTTG
>NZ_JAGOID010000037.1:22806-26261 GCF_017995835.1 Amaricoccus sp. | reverse complement strand
GAAATAGTGTCGTCGCCCGGCCCCCCCAGGATCAGGTCGCCGCCGCCGCCGCCCAGAATGAGATCATCCCCCGCCCCGCCGATCAGCAGGTCCGCGGCCGCCCCGCCCGTCAAGGTCATGTTCCCGTCCGTCCCGCCGAACGGCCAGTCCCCACCAACTGCACTCATGCCAGCACCCCCGAGCTTGCGATTTCCCACCTGTGGACGCCTGCGCGTCTCCACCGTTCAACCGTTTCCCCGGTATACGTTTCGTAAAGCCCCGCGGCGCCGCCCCGTCCAAAGTGCGCTGCATTTGCGAAAGGGTGTGCGGCAAATGCGAAATACAACCTGATGGCGAGTTAAGGCCCTCTTTACCCGCTCCCGAACACTCAGGGACCAGCGAGATATCGCGACGAGGAGGGGGTAAGAACCATGGCCACCATTCCAGGCGGCGCTTTCAACGATTTCATCTTCGGCACGTCGGCGTCGGACTTCATCCAGTCCGGCGGCGGCGACGACAGCGTGTTCGGCGCCAGCGGCGACGACGTCATCGACGGCGGCGCCGGCGACGACACCCTGAACGGCGGCTCCGGCGACGACAGCATCGCTGGCGGTCTCGGCGACGACCTGGTGCTGGGAGGCACGGGCGACGATACGCTCGACGGCGGCGAGGGAGCGGACACGCTCTCCGGCGGCGCCGGCGCCGACGTCATGACGGGCGGGGCCGGCGACGACCTGATGGTCGGCGGCGCCGGCGACGACACGCTCGACGGCGGGGAGGGGAACGACATCGTCCAGGGCGACGCCGGAAACGACGTGCTCGCCGGCGGCGATGGCGACGACATGCTCGCGGGCGGCGTCGGCGATGACACCCTGGACGGCGGGGCGGGCGACGACCTCCTCGAGGGCGGCGCGGGCGACGACCTTTTGGCGGGCGGCGATGGCGACGACCTTCTCGACGGCGGCGCGGGCGACGATACGCTCGACGGCGGCGCCGGCGACGACGTGGCGTATGGCGGGGCGGGCGACGACCTCTTCGTCTTCTCCGGCGGCTACGACGTGGTGATGGACTTCGCCGAGGGCGACATGCTCGCCGTGTCGCGCGACCTCGAGGGCGTCAGCATCGAAACCGCCGAGGACGTGGCGGCCTTCGCCATCGATCTCGGCGAGGGCGGCACGCTGATCGACTTCGGTCAGGGCGACAGCGTGCTGCTGCACGGCGCGTCCTACGAGGAGATCCTCTCCGACCCGACACGGTTCATCTCGATCGTCTGATCCAAGTCGCCTCGGGGGCCGGCACCGGTCCGGCCCCCCTGCATCCCTCATGCTTCCAAGCTCGGATTTCGCCCATGAACGTGCGCATGCATCCGCTCGCCGGACGCCTTGCCGCGCCGGCGCACCGCCGCGTCGCACCTCTAGCCGAGACGCAACCGGTCGTGGCCCGGACGCCGCCGCCGGCCCGGGCCTGGGTTGCGCCGTTCGGCCCGGACGCAGCGGCGGTCGGGTTCGACGTCCCGTCGGGCGCATCGGGCGCGCCGCGGCGCCGTCTGGCCGCGCGCGTCGACGGAACGCCGCTCCGCGGCCGCTCCGCGGCGACGAGCCTCGCCCTGCGCTGCGGCGGTCTGCGCCGCGTGCTCGTCGTCGGCCTGTCCGCCTCCCACCTCGCGGAGCGGAGGCTCGTGCTCGACGTCGACGGCGGGCCCGTCGCGGCCAGCGATCCCGACTGGCTCGAATCGCCGCTCGCCGATCCGGCGGCGCTGCTCGACGGGCTCGACGATGGCGGCCGGCGGCGGCTGCTGCGCCTCGCGCTGACCGCCGGCGCCCGGCTTTTCGGCCCCGCCGCGGCCACCGCCTTCGGCGCGCTGGCGGAGCGCCTGCTCGACGCCCTTGACGCGCCAACCCTCGGGCCCGGCGTCTGGACTCCCGTCGGCCGCTACGGCGGGATCGCAACCTGGCGTGCGCCGAACGGGCCTGCTCCCGCGACGCCGGGCGAGGTGGCGCTGCTCGCGCCCTTTGCCGGCCGCCGCGCCGCCGGCGCGGGCTTTCTCGTGGAAGACGGGCCGGCAGGTCGGCTCCTTCACCTGCACCTGTCGCGACCGCTGCCGGCCGGGGGCGTCGCGGTTGGGCTCGGGCCGCAGCCGCTGCGCCTCGCCGCGCCGGATCCGGCGCGGGCCAGACCGTTCGCGCGCTGGCTCGCCGGCCGCAGCCCGCAGGCGCGCGGCTGGGCGCTGGCGCTGACGGAAGCGGCGGCCGCCGCCGACCCCGCCGCCGCCGCGCTGACGCGCGAACTGCGCCACGCCGACGCCCGGCCGCGGCTCGCGCTGCGCCTCGCCGGCACGCCGGCGGGGCTCTTGATCGGCTACCGGCTCGACGACCCGCACGGCCTCGCCGCGGCGCTCCGCGTCGAGCGCGGCGACGGGCCGGCCGTCGAGATCCCGGCCGCAGAAGCGGGCGCGAGCTTCGTCCCCCTGCCCCGCCGCTCCGCCATCGACGACCGCTGCCGGGTGCGGCTGGTCCTCGGGTCGGGGCGCGCGACGACGGTCTGGCGCGGAGCCGTGCCGGCCCTCTCCGGGACCGCTCCGGCAGGCTTCGGCCCCGAGTTCGGCCCCGGCGCCGTAGCGGCGCTGGCGCAGGCGCGTCTCTCGATCGAACGGACGCCGCGCCGCGTGTCCTCGGCCCGCTTCGGCGCAACCCGCTCCCGACCGCGCCTCAGCATCGTCGCTCCGGCCGAGGGCGGCCCGGACATCCTGCGCGCCCGTGCGGCCTTCGTCGCGACCGAACGCGGCGGCGCGGCGGTGGAGGTCGTGCTCCACGCCCTCGACCACGCCGCGGCGCGGCTGGCGGCGGAGGTCGCCACGGTGCACGGCGTGCCGCACCGCCTCGTCGTGACCGCCGGCGCGGCCGACGCGGCGGAGCGCGCGCTCGCCGCGGTCGCGGCCGCGGAGGGCGAGGCGATCCTGCTGCTCGGCGACGGCGTTCTCCCCGATGGCCCGGGCTGGCTGGCGCCCTGGCTGAAGCACGACGCCGGCCGGCCCCTCCTCGCCGCCACGCTCCTCGACCACGACGGCGCAGTGATCGACGCCGGCGCCCGCCTCGGCCCGGGCGGCCGGCTCGTGCGGCCATGGGTCGGCCTGCCGGCGCGGGATCTGCCACGCCGCCGCTCGGCCCCGACCGACTGCCCGGGCGCGAGCTGCGTCGGGCTCGATGCGGCGGCGGCGCGCGCGCTGGTCGCCGCCGGCCCGCGCCACCCCAGCCCGGACCTCCTCGTCGGCGCGCTGGCGGCGCGCCTCGCGGCGGACGGCGCGCGGATCGCGATCCGGTTCGATCGCCGCTTCGTCCGCTACGCCCCCCCCCCCCCCCCCCGCCCGCGGGGGGGGGGCCGCCCCCCCCCCCCCCCCCCCCCCCTCCCCAGGTCCACTTTTCCCTCCCCCGCCGCGAGGGGCGGTGGCTACATAAAGACCCCCCCCACCCCTCTTT
>NZ_JAGOID010000037.1:0-22796 GCF_017995835.1 Amaricoccus sp. | reverse complement strand
GCCCCGCCCCCCCCCGCCCGGCCCTCCCCGTCGGGCGGCGGGCGGGGCCCCCCCGGGGGGACGGCCCCGGGGTCCCGGTCCCGTTTCGTCGCCGCCTTCTCCCCCCCCGCCCCCCCCCCCCGCGCGGGATCGAGGCGGAGGCCGACGACCTCGCGCTCGCCTCTCTCGTCAAGAGTTCGTTCAGCCCTGCCAGCGATGAAGGGGCATGCGCCAGATGAGAGTCCTCCAGATCGCCCACGACCATGCGGACTGGACGTCCGGCGGCTCGGAGATCGTCGCGCAGGATCTCGCCCGCTCGCTCGGCGCCGAACCGGGGGTGATGGCGCGGCTCCTCGTCGCGGCGACCTCGTTGCAGCGCCCGGACGCCGCCCCCGGCGCGCTCGGCGCGTGCGGCGACGACCTCGTCCTGCGCACCGGCGCCTACGACCGCTTCGCGATGACCCGGCTCGACGGCGCCGACTGGGTCGAGGGACTCGCGCGCGCGCTCGCGGCAGTGCGGCCGGACGTCGTGCACCTCCACGGCGTCGACCGCATCGGCGCGGAGATCGTGCCGGCGCTGCGCCGGCTGTCGCCGCGCTGCCGGATCGTCCTGACCCTGCACGACTACGCGCCGATCTGCGCCAATGACGGCCTGATGCTGACGCGCCCCGAGGGCGCCCGCTGCGGCGGCGCCTCGCCGGACGCCTGCGGACGCTGCTTCCCCGAGCTTGGCGCGGTGCGCCATGCGCTGCGCAAGGCGCAGATCCAGGCCATGCTCGCCGGCGTCGACGCCTTCGTAGCGCCGAGCGCCTTCCTGCGCGACCACTACGTGGATTGGGGCATCGCCCCGGCGCGGATCGAGATTGTCCCGAACGCCGTCGCCGTGGCGGCCCCGCCGGAGGCGCCGCCGCGGCCGGGCAGACGCAACCGCTTCGCCTTCTTCGGCAACGTCCTGCCCCACAAGGGACCGCTCACGCTGCTCGAAGCGTCCGCCCGGCTCCGCGAAGCGGGCGAGGACGTGTCCGTGACCATCCACGGCGGCCTGCGCTGGGCCGACGACATCTTCCGCGGCGCGTTCGACGCCGCGCTGGCGGCGGCCGGCCCGGTCGCGCGCCTCGCCGGCCCCTACGGGCGCGACGAAGCGATCGGGCTGATGCGGCAGGCCGACTGGATCGTCGTGCCCTCGCTCTGGTGGGAGAACGCGCCGCTGGTCCTTGCCGAGGCGCGGGCCGCCGGACGCCCCGCCATCGTCTCGGGCATCGGCGGCATGGCGGAGCAGGTGACGAACGGCCGCGACGGGCTCCACGTGCCGCCCGGCGATCCCGTCGCCCTCGCCGAGACGATGCGCGCGGCGGCCGCCGACCCGGCGCTGTGGGCGCGGCTCGCCGCGGCGCAGCGCCCCGCCGACCACGCCGCCTTCGTCGCCGCGCACCTCGCGCTGTATCGCCGCCTCCTGCGCCGGATCGCCGCATGACCCCCGACGGATCGCATTTCGCCCCGGCCCCGGCCCCGATGTCGACGCCGGACCCGACGCCGACGCCGCCGGTCGCCCTGCCGCACTGCGGCGCGGCGCTGATCGCGGGCGGCCGGGCGGTGCTGTTCTTCGAGGGCGCCGAAACCGCCCCGCCCTCTGCCGGCGTGCTCGCCCAGGGCGGCGCGCTCACGCCGTGGCGGGCGCATGTCTGGAAGGACGAGGCCTGCCTCTGGCGCGGCGTCGCCCTCACCGGGTTCGCCCCGGCCCCAGGCGCCGAGGTCCGCGCCACCGGCAGCGACTGGCGCTTCGCGACCGCGCCGCGGCTCGACGTCGCTCCGGGGCCGCTCGCCGCGTTCGTGCGGCGGGCCGGCCGCGAGGCCCGCGGCGCCATCGCCTTCGTCGCCTCGGCGCTCGCCGACGACCGGGACGCAAGCCCCGAGACCCTCGACGCGCGCCGGGCCTTCCTGCGCGCCTTCGTCGCCGCGGCGGCCGAGCGCGACGGCTTCGTCGAGATCCTCGCCGCGCCCGATACCGGCGGCCTGGTCGCGCAGGGCTGGTCGATGTCGCTGGCGCCCGGCCGGACCACGCTGACCGAGCCCGACGCCAACGGGACGATCGAGGTCGAGGTGGCCGAGTTCGAGCGCGAGGACCTGCTCGCCCCCGCCCGCGGCGTCTGCATCTTCGGCAAGTTCTGGTCGGCCGACACGGCCGCGGCGCTCGAGGCGGTGTTCTTCGAGAAGGACGGCCGCCTGCTGCGGCTCGACGTCGTTCGCGACGCGCTGCGGCTCGACGGCCCCGCGGCGACCGAGCACGTCGCCCACATGCTGCCCCGCCTCGTCGCGCCCGAGGAAGCCGGCGCCGCGTTCCGCCGCGTCTGCCGCCCCCGCTTCCAGGGGACCGATACGCTCTCGGGCACCGCCGAGCCGATCGCCGCCGCCCTCGATCTCGTGCTGCGCGCGCCCGACGGTGGGCTGCTCGTCATCGGCTGGCTGCTCGACCCGGAGCGGCGGGCGGAGCTTCTGCTCGTCAAGAGCACGGCGAACCTCTATGCGCGGCTCGACCGCATCCTGCTGCCGCTGCCCCGGCCCGACCTGATCGACGGCTTTGGCGCCGACCCGCGCTTCGCCGGGCGGCTCGACCCGCGCGACGCCATGCACGGCTTCGTGGCGCATGTCCCGGCCGAACCGGAAATGACCGCGGATACCCGGATCTACCTCGAGATCGTGCTCGACGACGGCACCTGCCTGTTCCGTCCGGTGACGGCGGCGCAAGCCGCCGGGCCGGAGAGGCTGCCGCAGGTCCTCGCCGCGCTCGCGGCCGCGGGACCCGAGGTCGAGCGCATCGTCGAGGAGCACGTCGCGCCCTTCCTCGCCGGCGTGCCGCCGCGCGCGCCGCGCCGGCGAGCGTCGCGCGACCGGGCCATCCCGCTCGGCGGCGGGCCGGCGGGACGGGCGACCACGGCGCTCGTCCCCTTCGCCAGCCTCGCCGAGCTGCAACCGGTCATGGCGCTCCTTTCCGGCGCGCCGGAGGCGACGGCGCTCGACCTGACGCTCGTCGCCCCACGCGCCGCGGCGGCCGACGCGCTGCCGGCGCTCAAGGCGGCGTTCGATCTCTACGGCCTGACCGGCGCGCTGACGCTCGCAGCCGACGGCGCAGGGCGGGCGGCGCGGCTCGACCTCGGGCTCGCCGCGAGCGACGCGCCGCAGATCCTCGTCTGGACGCCAGCGGCGCTGCCGCAGGGCCCGGGCTGGCTCGCCGCGCTCGAGGCCGAGGCGGCCGGCCTGCCCGGCCCGGCGGCGCTCTCGCCCGCGCTGGTCTACGAGGACGGCTCGGTGTTCTTCGGCGCCGGCCGCGAACACGACCCCGCCGGCGGATGCAGCCTCGCCGGCTTCAGCGCCGCCCGCCTCGCCCGCGGCGGCCCGCGCCGCGCGGCCTGCGGCGCGGCCGAGATCATGCTGGCGCCGCGCGCCGCCATCGAGACCGCCGGCGGCTTCGAGGGAAGGCTCTTCGGCGACGACTTCGCCCATGTCGATCTCGGGGAGCGCCTCGCGAGCGCGGGGGTGACGAGCTGGTGCTCGGGCGCGGTGACGTTCTGGCTCATCGAGGCCCCGCTCGACGCCGCCGAGGCGCACGAGACGCGGCTGATCCGGCGCATCGACGCCGCCCTTCTGGCCCGTCGCGGCCTGTCGGTCCGGGAACGCACACGATGAAAACCGCCCTCGTGCTCAGCCACGCCCACCCCGCCTTTTCGATCGGCGGGGCGCAGGTGGCGTCCTACAACCTGTTCCAGGGCCTCAAGGGACTGGAGGGCTGGGACGCGCGCTATCTCGCCGGCGTCGGGCCGCCGGTGGCGCGCCACCGCGCCACGCCGCTGATGTCGCTCGGCCAGGCGCCCGACGAGGCGCTGTGGTGGGCGGACGATTTCGACTGGTTCAACCTCGGCGCCCGCGACCTCGGCGCGCTCGTCGACCATTTCGAGCGCTACCTCGCCGACGTCCGGCCGGACGTCGTGAACTTCCACCACGTGATGGGCTTCGGCGTGCAGGCGCTGCGCTCGACGCGCCGCGCGCTCGGCGACGTGCCGATCGTGATGACGCTGCACGAATACCTGCCGATCTGCGCTCATCACGGCCAGATGATCAAGGCGCGCTCCGGGGCGCTGTGCTCGCGCGCCTCGGCCTCGGACTGCGGCATGTGCTTCCCGGAGATCGGGCCGGCGAACCTGATGCGGCGCGAACTGTTCCTGAAGTCGTTCTTCGCCGAGGTGGACGCCTTCGTCTCGCCCTCGCGCTTCCTGCTCCGCCGCTTCGCCGACTGGGGCCTGCCGCCGGCGAAGCTCGTGATGATCGAGAACGGCCTCGAGGGCGGACCCGTCGCCCCCGCCCGCCCGCTGCCGAAGGGCGGGCGACGCGACCGCTTCGCCTATTTCGGCCAGCTCAACCCGTTCAAGGGCATCCGCGTGCTGGTCGACGCGGTGACGCGCATCCCGAACGACGTCTGGGGCGACGCGATCCTCTACGTCTTCGGCGGCAATCTCGAGCACCAGCCGGCGGAGTTCCAGGCCGCCGTCAAGGAGCTGTTCCGCGTCGCCGGCCGGCGGCTGCGCTTCATGGGGAGCTACAAGAGCGAGGATCTGCCCGGGCTGATGCGCGAGGTCGACTGGACGATCGTGCCGTCGACCTGGTGGGAAAACGCCCCCGTGGTGATCCAGGAGGCGTTCCACCACGGCCGCCCGATCATCGCCTCCGACATCGGCGGCATGGCGGAGAAGGTGCGCCACGAGGTCGACGGCCTGCATTTCCGGGTGTCGAACCCCGAGGCGCTGGCGGCGTCGATGACGCGGGCGCTGAAGGAGCCCGGCCTCTGGGAGCGCCTCCGCGGCGGCATCCAGCCACCGACCTCGGCCGAAGACAGCGCGCGCCGCCACGCCGCGCTGTTCGAGCGGCTCGTCGAACGCCGCGCCGGGCGCGCCGCGACGCAGGCGGCGGGCTGAGCCCCGTGCGCGCGCCCGAGCCCGCGGAGGCCTACCGTGACGCCCTGCGCGAGCTGTGGCGCGGCGCCGGCGCGGCGTCGCTCGTCGGCCTCTTCATCAACCTGCTGCACCTCGCGATGCCGCTCTACACCATCCAGATCTATGACCGCGTCATCAGCACGCGGAACTTCGACACGCTGATCGCGCTGACCACGATCGTCGGCGTCCTGCTGCTGTTCCAGGCGGCGCTCGACTACCTGCGCGGCCGGATCTTCACGGTCCTCGCCGGCCGCGTCGCGGCGCGGCTCGGGCGGCCGGTGATGGAGGCGGCGGTCGAGACGACGCTGCGTCACGGGGCCGCGGCGGCCGCCGGCGCCATGCGCGACCTCGGCGAGATGCGCTCCTTCATCGCCAGCGGCGCGATCGCGCTCCCCGCCGACCTCGCGGTCACGCCGCTCTTCCTGGCGGCGCTCTATCTCCTGCATCCGCTCTACGGGACCATCGGGCTCGTGGGCGCTCTCCTCCTCACCGCGACCTCCGTCGCGGTCGAGGTGCTGGCCCGCCGCCCTGCCGCCCGGGCGAACGCGGCGGCGGGCGCGGTGCAGATCGAGACGGCGGCGGCGATCCGCCACGCGGACGCGATCTCGGCGATGGGAATGCTGCCGGCGGTCGCGGCCCGCTGGAGCCGGGCCCAAGCCCGCGCCCTCAAGGACATCGAACACGGCCGCGGCGTCGCCAAGGCGCTGGCGGCCTTCGCCAAGATGCTGCGGACGGCGCTCCAGATCGCCGTGGTCTGCGCCGGCGCGGCGCTGGTGGTGAACGGCGAGGCGAGCCCCGGCACCATCATCGCGGCCGCCGTCATCACCGCCCGCGTGCTCCTGCCCTTCGAGCAGCTGATCGACGGCTGGCGGCAATGGCTCGACGCGTTCGGCGCCACGGCTCGCATCCGCGAACTGCTGGAGCGCGGCGCCTCCGGACGCTCGCGCGCGCCGGTCACGGTCGCGACCCCGACACTCGTCGTCGACCGCCTGACCTACGTACCGCCCGGCCAGGACAGGCCGCTCCTGCGCAACGTCTCGTTCCGGCTCGACCCGGGCGAGATGGTCGGGGTCGTCGGCCCCTCCGGCGCCGGCAAGTCCACCTTCGCCCGGCTCGTCGTCGGCCTCTGGGCCCCGACCCAGGGCGGCGTCTACCTCGACGGGCAGAGCACCTTCGCCCACGAGCGCGGCAGCTTCGGCGAGGCGGTCGGCTACCTGCCCCAGGATCCGGGCCTGCTCGACGGCAAGGTCCGCGAGAACATCGCCCGCTTCCGCGACGCCGGCATGGCCGAGGTCGTGGCCGCGGCGCGCCTCGCCGGCGTCCACGACCTGATCGGCCGGCTTCCCGAGGGCTACGAGACCCGGCTGGTCGACGGCGGCGCGCGGCTCTCCGGCGGGCAGCGCCAGCGCATCGCGCTCGCCCGCGCGCTCTTCGGCGACCCGAAGCTCCTCGTCCTCGACGAACCGAACTCCGCCCTCGACGCCGAGGGCGAGGCAGCGCTCATCGCGGCGATCGAGGCGGCGCGCGCCCGCGGCGCGGCAGTGCTCGTCGTGGCGCAGCGCATGTCGGTGCTGAACCGCGCCGACCGGCTCGTCATCCTCAAGGAGGGCGTCGTGACCCAGATCGGCGACCGCGCCGAGGTGCTCGCCACCCTCGCCCCCCGCCGCCCGTCGCGCGGCCCTGCCGCGGTCGCAGCGCTCGCCGGGGCCCGGCCATGACGGCGCTCGAGCGCATGCCGGGCGAGACGGGCCCGAGCTATGCCGGGCCGTTCCGCACGGCGCTGCTAATCATGGCCTGCCTCGCCGCCACCATCGTCGGCTGGGGCATGTATGCCCGGCTCGACGCCGCGGTGGTCACCCACGGCGTGATGCTGGCCGAAAGCCAGCGCAAGACGGTCGAGCATTTCGAGGGCGGCATCCTGCGCGCGCTGCTCGTCAAGCCGGGCGAACGCGTGCGCGCCGGGCAGGTCGTCGCCACGCTCGACGCGACACAGGTCGAGGCGGCCATCGCCCGGCTCGCCGTCGACCGGGACGCGCTCCGCCACGAGATCTGGCGGCTCGCCGCCGAGGAGGCGGGCGCGGCGACGCTCGACCCGGCCGCGGCGCCGGAACCACACGGGCCGCAGGCGCTGGCGGAAGCGCGGCTTTTCGACGCACGGGCGCGGGCGCAGGCCGCCCAGCTCGCCGCCCTCGACCGGCAGATGGACGAACTGCGCGCCCAGGTCGCCGCCAACGAAGGCGTGGCCGCCGCCACCGAGCGCCAGCTCGCCATCTGGAGCGAGGAGCGCGCCGGCACCGAAAGCCTCGTCGCCAAGGGGGCCACTCCCCGCCAGAAGCTGCTCGAACTCTCCCGCACCACCGCGCTCCTCGAGGGCGACCGCGACGAGGCGCGCAACCTCGCCGCCGCCGCCCGCGAGGGCATCGCGCGCACCGGCGCCGAGCGGCGCGCGCTGGAGCAGGGCCGGCTCGTCGAGATCGGCGAGCGCCAGGTCGAGGCGCGACGCGCGCTCGCCGGCGTCGAGGCCGAACTGCGCGCCGCCGCCGACGTGCTGGAGCGCAGCCGCTTGCGCGCCCCGCAGGACGGGCTCGTCGTCCACGTGAACATCGTCAGCCCCGGCGCGGTCGTCGCCACCGGTGCGCCGGTCATGGAGATCGTCCCCGACGGCGATCGGCTGGTGGCGGAGACCCGCCTGCCGCCGGACGCCATTGACACCGTCCATGTCGGCCGCCCGGCCAAGGTCCGGCTTACCGCCTTCAAGCGCGCCGTCGCCCCGACCGTCGATGGCGAGGTCATCTACGTTTCCGCCGACCTTCTCGAGGACGAGCGCGATGGCGAACCCTACTTCGAGGCCCGCGTCGCGCTCGACCCCGCCTCCGTCGCCGCGCTCGGCGGCGTCGAGCTGACCGCCGGCATGCCCGTCGAGGTCGCCATCCGCACCGGCGAGCGCCGGGCCGGCGACTACTTCCTCGAACCGCTCATGCGCCACATGAACCGCGCGATGCGCGACGAATGAACCCAACGACCGGAGGACACGCCATGCCCAGCACCGCCGTCACCCTCGCCGGCCCCGCGCTGGCCGCGCTCGACAAGGCCGGCCTGCGCCTGCCCGGCCTGCGACAGACCGGCCGGATGGATGCCGCCTCGCGCATCGAGTGGCCGACCTCGATCATCTCAACCGTGCCGCACGGCGCCTTCATCGACGTCGGCGCCTTCTGCAACCTCTCCGGCGGCACGATCAACAACGCCCGGTTCGGCCGCTACTGCTCGGTCGCCTCCGGCGTGACCGTCGGTCCGCACGAGCATCCGACCGACTGGCTCACCACCTCGCGCACCGCCTACTTCCCACAGGTGAATGGCTGGGACGACCTCGTCGCGCCGGCGAACCGTGGTCGCATCAAGGCCGGCAGGCGCCCCTTCGCCGGCAGTTGCCCGGTCACCACCTTCGGCCCCGACGTCTGGATCGGCCAGGGCGCCTTCATCAAGGCGGGCGTGACCATCGGCGCCGGCGCGATCATCGGCGCCCGCGCCACGGTGCTGCGCGACGTGCCGCCCTACGCCATCGTCGTCGGCACGCCGGGCCGCGTCCTGCGCCTGCGCTTTCCCGAAGCGGTGGTGGAACGGCTCCTCGCCCTCGAATGGTGGCGCTTCTCGATCTACGACCTGTTCGAGGCGCCGTTCGACGCGATCGAGACCACCCTCGACGTCATCGAGGCGCGCGTGGCCTCGGGCGACGTCACGCCCTGGCAGGGCCGCGTCGTGTCCCCGGAGGATCTCTGCGACGGCCTTCGCCTCGCCGCGGAACTGACGCCGGCGCTGGCTGAGGCGGGCTGAACCGATGGCCACCCCCCTGCCCGTCCCCGCCGAGCCGTCCGAGACGGCCGACGGCGGGCCCCGCCTCTACGGCGTGATCGACATCCTGCGCGCCGACCGGGTCTCCGGCTGGGCGATCGACCGAACCGACGCGGCCGCCGCCGTCGAGACCGAGGTCCTGCGCGAGGGCGTCGTCGTCGCCCGCGTTCGCGCCGACCGCGAGCGACGCGACCTCGCGCGCGGCGGCGTGGGAAGCGGCCGCTACGGCTTCTCCGTTCCGATAGACCCGCCGCTCGAGCCTGGGTTCGAGTTCACGCTCCGTGTCCGCGTCCGCAGCGCCGACGGCGCGACCGCCGAACTGCGCCGGGCCGGCGCGACCATCTCCGCGCCCGACCCGGACCGCCGCCTGCTGGAACGGATCTACGAGGAACTGCGCGCCCTCGCCGCCCGCCCGGTCCCGGAACCGATCCCCGAGCCGATCCCCGGCCCCGACCATGCGCTCATCGACCTCGCCGCCAGGCTGGAACTGACCCAGATCCGCATCGAGGCGGCGCTCGCGGCGGTCGAGCCGCCGCCCCGCCGCGACGCCGGCGGCGTGCGCCTCGTCGCCGGCGCGGCCCTCGCCATCGCCTGCGGCTCGCTCGCGCTCGGCCTCTTCTCGCTGTGGGCCGGCTGATGGCTCCGAGCATCCTCTTCGTCCACGACGCCTTCCCCGGCCAGTTCGGCGCGCTCGGCCGCTGGCTGGCGGGAGAGGGCTGGGACGTCGCCTTCGCCACCGCCGCGGCAGCGCCGCCCGGCGCGGGGGGCTTCCGCATCCTGCGCTACGCGCCGCACCGCGCGCCGCAGCCGGGCACGCATCCCTGCGCCCAGCCGATGGACCGCGCCGCCATCAACGGCCAGGCCTTCGTCCGCGCCGCGCTCGCCGCCCGCCGCGACGGCTACCGCCCCGATATCGTCGTCGCCCATTCCGGCCGCGGCGCCGGAATGTTCGCCCGCGACGTCTTCCCCGAGGCGGCCTTCGTCGCCTATTGCGAATGGTGGTACCGCCACCCCGGCGTCGACGTCGCCTACCTCGCCGCGCTCGACGGACGCGCACCCAGGGCCGGCCCCGAGACCGCCGTCGAGGCCGCGATGCACGAGCGCGCCCGCAACGCCCCCATCGCCATCGACCTCGCCGCCGCGGACGCCGCGATCTGCCCGACCGGCTTCCAGGCGGCGCAGTTCCCGAAGGTCTTCCGCCACGACCTCTCCATCCTCCACGACGGCGTCGACGCCGACGCTTTCGCCCCGGAGCCCGGCGCGGCCGGCGACACGCTCGACGGGCTCGTCGCGCCCGAGGCCCGCGTCGTCACCTACGCCACCCGCGGCATGGAGCCTCACCGCGGCTTCCCGCAGTTCATGGCGGCGCTGCCCGCCATCCTCGCCGCCGACCCGCGCGCCGTCGCGGTGATCGCCGGCGACAACCGCGTCGCTTATGGCGGCGACGCGCTGCGCCGCGTCGACTGGAAGGCGCGCGCCCTCGCCGAGCACGATCTCGACCCGGCGCGGGTGCGCTTCACCGGCAAGCTGCCCCGCGCCGACTACCTGCGCCTGCTGCGCCGCTCGGACGCGCATGTCTACCTGACCGTGCCCTTCGTGCTGTCGTGGTCGATGATCGAGGCGATGAGCGCCGGCTGCGCCCTCGTCCTCTCCGACACCGCCCCGGTCCGCGAGTTCGCCGACGCCGAGGCGGCGACCCTCGTCGATCTCGCCCGTCCCGCGACGATCGCCGAAGGCGTCCTCGCCACGCTCGCTGATCCGGCAGGCGGCGCCCGCCGCCGCCGCCGGGCCCGCGAGACCGTGCTCGCAGGCCTGACGGAGCGCCGTCACCTTCCGCTCAAGCGCGCCCTGTTCGATTCCCTCCGGGCCTGACGCCGCCCCCCGGACACGCAAAAGGCGCCCCGCACGGAGATCTGGAGCGGGCGAAGGGATTCGAGGCCCCGGTTGGTTCCTGGAAATGGCCGCTTGTGTCAGCAGGTGATTTAGATTGTGGAGTTTTCATGGCATCGTAAGTTCCGACTGGAACCCAGGAAAATCCGCTCCCCCGACGCTCCCCGGAGGTCGAAACGGCTGGACGTAATAAATGACAGCCGTCATCCGAGGCGGGCCTGCATCCACGCCGTCTCCAAGAGCCAGGTGAGCCGGCTCTGCGCGGAGATCGACGAGCGGGTGACGCGGTTCCTCGAGCGGCCGCTCGAAGGCGACTGGCGCTCGCCATTGTCGCTCGGACCGATGGCGCGACAAGGTTCGCCTCCGGATCGACGCCACTTACCTGAAGGTGCGGCAGAACGGGCGGATCGTCTCGGTGGCGGTGATCGTCGCGGTCGGCGTCAACACCGACGGCCGGCGCGAGGTTCTCGGCATGGACATCGGTCCATCGGAGGCCGAGCCCTTCCGGGTGGAGTTCCTGCGCAAGCTCGCCCGCCGCGGCCTGCGCGGGGTGAAGCTCGTCATCTCCGACGCCCGCGAGGGCATCCGGGCGGCGGTCTCGAAGATCCTCAACGCCACCTGGCAGCGCTGCCGCGTCCATTTCATGCGGAACGCCCTGGCCCACGCCGGCAGGAACGGCCGCCGCGTCGTCTCCGCCTTCGTCGCCACCGCCTTCGCCCAGGACGACGCGACGAGCACGAAGCAGCAGTGGCGCCGCGTCGCCGACCAGATCCGCCCCAAGGTCCCGAAGCTCGCCACCCTGATGGCGACGCCGAGGAGGACGTCCTCGCCTACATGACCTTCCCGGCCCGGCACCGCTCGAAGCTGCGCTCGACAAACCCCCTCGAGCGGGTCAACGGCGAGGTCAGGCGCCGCACCGAGGTCGTCGGCATTCCCCAACGAGGCCGCCGTCACCCGCCTCGTCGGCGCCATCCTGCTCGAGCAGAACGACGAGTGGGCCGTCCAGCGCTCCCGCTACATGACCCTTGATACCCGCGAGTCTACCATGCTACCCGGCGCAACACGGGCTAACACGCGTGATAGATAGGATAACTACCTGAGTACACACGATAAAAGTCACAAAGGTCAAAAAAGGTCCGCGAGTCGTTTCATGAGCCCGCCGGTATGAGACCATCGCTCCCATCGCCGATGATCCCATCGTCGGCCTGCCCCCCGCAGACTGACCGGCCCGGCCTCGCCGGAGTTCGCGCTGGCCCCGGCCAGCTACACCACGTCCGGTGACACGATCGGCGGGCAGTTGAAACTGCCCCCGCCGAACCCTGACGCGCCGCGGGACGGGGCTCCGGTGGTCCGGCCACGGATTGCCGCTTGCCCGTCGTGCCGGCTTCGCGCTTAAACCGGGGCAGACGGCGCCGGGAAGCGCCGGCTCGGGAGGGACGGGCGATGGACGCGCAGGCGGAAAGCGGCAGTCGCGGGGCGCTCGCGCCGCTCGCGAACCCGACCTTCCGCACCTTCTGGATCGCCAGCCTGTTCTCCAACCTCGGCGGCCTGATCCAGGCGGTCGGCGCGGCCTGGACCATGACGACGATCTCCGGCTCGGCCGACATGGTGGCGCTGGTCCAGGCCTCGACGACGCTGCCGATCATGCTGTTCTCGCTCGCCTCCGGGGCGATCGCCGACAACTTCAATCGCCGCAGCGTCATGATCGCGGCACAGGTCGGCATGTTCGCCGTCTCCGCGGCGCTGGCGCTCTGCGCCTGGGCGGGGCTGCTGACGCCGTGGCTGCTGCTCGGCTTCACCTTCATGATCGGCTGCGGCGTGGCGCTCAACAACCCGTCCTGGCAGGCGACGGTCGGCGACATCGTGCCGCGCCAGGATGTTCCCGCCGCCGTCGCCCTCAACTCCGTCGGCTTCAACCTGACGCGCAGCGTCGGGCCGGCGATCGGCGGCGGGATCGTCGCCGCCGCCGGGGCCGCCGCCGCCTTCGCCGCCAACGCGGCGAGCTACCTCGCGATCATCGCCGCGCTCCTCCTGTGGCGGCCGGCCTTCCCGCCGCGCACGCTGCCGCCCGAGAGCCTCGGCCAGGCGATGGGGGCGGGGCTGCGCTACGTCGCGATGTCGCCGCATATCGGGGTGGTGCTGCTGCGCGGCTTCCTCTTCGGCCTGACCTCGGTCGCGGTGCTGGCGCTGCTGCCGATCGTGGCGCGTCATCTCGTGGCCGGCGGCGCGCTGACCTACGGGCTCCTGCTCGGCGCCTTCGGGGTGGGCGCGATCGGCGGAGCCTTCTTGGCGACGCGGCTGCGCGGGCGGCTTTCGGCTGAGTGGATCGTGCGCATCGCCTTCGCCGCCTTCGCCGTCGCCGCGGCGACCACCGCGCTCAGCCCGTTCGCCTGGGCGACCGGGCTGGGGCTGATGCTCGGCGGGGCCGCCTGGGTGCTGGCGCTGTCGCTCTTCAACGTGACCGTGCAGCTCTCCACCCCGCGCTGGGTGGTCGGCCGGGCGCTCGCGCTCTACCAGACCGCGGTCTTCGGCGGCATGGCGCTCGGCGCCTGGACCTGGGGGCTGCTCGCCGAGGCGCGCGGCGTCGAGTTCGCGCTTCTCGTCGCCGCCGGCGGCCTTCTCGCGGGCGGCCTCGCCGGCCTCGCGGCGCCGCTGCCCGACCGGCGCGAACTCGACCTCGCGCCGCTCGACCGCTTCCGCGAACCGGCGCTGGGGGTCGACCTGCAACCACGCAGCGGGCCGGTGGCGATCACGGTCGAGTATCGTATCCGCACGAAGGACCTGCCGGAATTTCTCGAGGCGATGGCCGAGCGCCAGCGCATGCGCCAGCGCGACGGCGCACGCCACTGGACGCTGATGCGCGACCTCGCCGACCCCGAGATCTGGGTCGAGTTCTATCAGACAGCCACCTGGATCGACTACCTGCGCCACCACCAGCGCGCCACAAAGGCCGACGGGGAGGTGGTGGACCGGTTGCGCGCGCTCCATGCCGGGCCCGATCTCCCGATCGTCCGGCGCCGCCTCGTGCGCCAGACCCGCTGGCTGCCGTCGGCGAACCTTCACCATCACGACCGCGGCGCCCATCCGCTCGATCCGCATTGAGCCGCCGCGGACCTTCGCTCAGAGCTTCGAGGAGATCATGCCGGTGGCGAAACCGCCCATGCGCAGTTCGCCGTGCAGCCGCTGGTATTCGATCTTGGGACAGCGATCCATGACCACGGTCAGGCCGGCCGCCCGCGCCCGTTCCGCTGCGGCCGCGTCGATCACGCCGATCTGCATCCAGATCGTCGTGAGCCCGCGATCGAGCAGATGCGCCAGGGCGTCGTCCACGACCCTCCCGGCATCGTGCGACCTGCGGAAGATGTCGACCATGTCGATGGGGCCGAGGTTCGCCGGAAGGCTCGCGAGGTCGGGATAGACCTGCTCCCCGAGCAACATCTCGCCGGAATAGGCGGGGTTGACCGGGATCACCCGGAATCCCTTCAGACGGAGGTAGCGCGCCACGTAGAACGAGGGGCGGATTTCGTTCTTCGAGACCCCGACCACCGCGATCGTCCGCGTCCGCGCGAAGATCGCCCGCAGCGTCTCGTCGTCGGGACCCGTCGCCATCCCGCCCTCCCTCAACAAAAAGGCGCCCGGCGAATACCGGGCGCACAGTCGGAACGAGGGACAGTGAGATGAAGCAGGGCAGTTCCAATCCAGCTGCTTCGTCTCACATATGGGTAGCGCGGGCGTCCCCGGAAAGGCTCCGCCGCAAAACGTGATCTCATGGTTTGCCCTCCTGCCCGCGGGCGCGCGCCGCCGCGTAGAGCGCTACGGCGGCGGCGTTCGAGACGTTGAGCGAGCCGAACCCGCCGGCCGCCGGGATGCGGGCGAGCCGGTCGCAGAGCTTTCCGGTCAGCTCCCGCAGCCCGGCGCCCTCGGCCCCGAGCGCGATGGCGAGCGGTTGTCCGCGGGCGGCGTCGACCGCCGGCTCCAGCGCTGTCTCCGCCGCCCCGTCGAGCCCGACGACGAAGTAGCCCATGTCGCGCAGCGTGCCGATCGCGGCGGCGAGGTTCGGCGGCCGCAGGTAGGGCTGGCGCTCCAGCGCGCCGGAGGCGGCCTTGGCGAGCGCGCCCGTCTCGGGCGCGGAATGCCGCGCCGGCGCGATCACCGCCCGCGCGCCGAAGACTTCGGCCGAGCGCAGGACCGCGCCGACGTTGTGCGGATCGGTCACCCGGTCGAGCAGCACGACGACCGGCGCCGCGCCCCGGGGGGCGCAGCGCTCCGAGACCGAGCCCCAGTCGAGCGGCGCCGCCTCGAGCGCCGCGCCCTGATGGACCGATTGCGGATCGAGCGGCGCGGGAAACCGGCGCGGATCGGCGATCTCCGGCTCGATCCCGGCCGCGGCGATGGCGTCGGCGAGCCGTTCGGCGGCGTTGCGGGTGACGACGAGCCGCCGCCGCTCGCGGGCAGGATTGGCGAGCGCGTCGCGCACGGCGTGAAGCCCGAACAGCCAGACCGTCTCGGCGGGCGCGATGCGGCGCGCCCGGTCCCGGTCGATGGCCCAGTCCGGCTTCCTGCCCAATCCCGCGCATCCCGCTTCGTTCGCGCCGAGATTGCCGCCCCCGGACGCCGCGCGCAAGGCGCGGGACCGCAACAATGCCAGAACCATGTGCATGGGGCCCTGGCCGCGCTTTTCGACCGGAGCGCCGGCTGGTCGACCGCGACAATGCTCTCCAGTATCGCCTCGCCAACCGCTCCAACACGCCTAACACGCGTGATAGATAGGGTAACTATCTGAGTATACACGATAAAATCGTCAAAGGTCAAAGGTCCGCGAGTCGTTTCAAGAGCCCGCCGGCATAGGCGGTCGGCCTGCGCGGCCCCCCAGCGGTCGGCGGTGTAATCCCAGATCGCCCCGATGTCGGCGATGGCCCGCGGCCGATAGAGGGGCGGGCGGGTCACGCCCCGCGCGACGCGCGCTTGGCCACCAGGTATGCGTCGAGATCGAGGGGTTCGGCGGGGCCGCTGGCCTCGCCCTCGGCGAGGGCGTCGCGGAGGGCCTGGAGCTTGAGTTCGTGCGCCTCAAGCAGGCGCAGGCCGGCGCGGACCACCTCGCTCGCGGAACTGAAGCGGCCGGCAGAGACCTGGGCTTCGACGAAGCCGAGGAGGTGGGCGCCGAGGATGATCGAGGTGTTCTTGCTCATGGCGATGGGATACCAGACGATGGTAGTCGCGCAACGGGTAAGGCCGAGGTGTGGGCGTTTCGCCTGAGACGGTGCGCTTCGACGCGGAGACGATGTGGGTCGCTGTCGGACGGGCGGGTGATCGGCGTGCCGCCGGCGTGGTTTCCGCGGCTGCTGCGGGCCGATCCGGCGGCGCGCGCGGCGGTGGAGATCAGCCCGCTCGGGCTGCACCGGGAGGCGCTGGACGAGGATGTATCGGTCACGGGCCTACTGGCCGGGCGGGGAGATCGGGGACGAGTCGGGGGCGAGGCGGCTTGAAGGGTGGTGTATGCAAGCAAGCACACTACAACTCATTGTTTGCGGGGTGACTATTGTAAAACTCTTCGATATGGAGAATTGCTCTTCTCATTGCACGAAAATCATCAGCAGGCACTTCAAAATCAAAATGCTCAGGGTTCTCAACATCCATTGCAATGAAAGTAGCGGGTGCATTTGCAGTGCTCATGAGATCAACATAGCATCCGTAGTCGATTTTCCAAAGCCGATATCGCACCCCAGCCCTATCTTTAGTTGAATAAGATCTTTTGGCAATATGAAGAACTCGTTCATCAAAAAGTAGCTCGATTATGCTATCGGTTTTTGTAATTTCCAGCATAAAGGCACGGCACTTTCTTTGCGAAATTACCTCTTGAACGATCCATTCAAGCAACTGTTGGGCGAGGGGATTGATATCAATGTTTCGCGCCTTGTCGCGCTCGTACCAGTCCTTCGCTGCCAATCGAACGTCAGGCATGCTTATCTTCTCGCCGCGCGCCCTAGTTGCTGCCAATTGAAGAATATTGATGAAGTCTCTTGGAACCCCTTCACACGCTCTAACGATCTCACTAAATACGTTCTCCTGAGTGAAACCTTGGGAGACCACTTCTTGCGGTGCACGGCACGAAAACTCGCCGACTTCGGAAAGGGCGGTGAGGTGCTTAAATACCAAGTCTTTGAAAAAATGCGACTGCTGGTTGCGGATTCAGATCGTACACGAAAAAATCATCAAGATTCACGTCACTTGAGATATCTGAACCAAGCTCGAATCCAATCCTGTTCTCCCCCTCATCAATACGAAAATTGGACCGGTGCTCAATAGCGGCAATTTGAACCGTAACGTTTTGGATTGGAAGAAAGGCTCGCCGGATAACATCCGCCAGAAACGGCTGCAGCACCTCTGGAACAGTGCTCCATTCGTCGAGCAAGATCCAGATGCGGCGATCTGTGGATTTCGCTATAGAACTCAAAGCGCCAAATATAGAGCCAATTCGAATTGAGCTCTTCGGCACTCCCCTAACGACACGCTCGCGCGAATTTTGAGATCCCGTATCAACGCGACCCTCTCCAGACCCGGTGACTGAAAGATCAAGCAACCCAGCTTTGCCGTCCACGCGTACAGAGCCGCCCTTGTCGATGCTTGACGCCGAAGTGTCTTTCTCTTCCACAGTTTCTACGACAAGCAACTCCCTTACGCTTTGCGCCAGTTTGGAAATCTCGTCGCCAATCTTAGGATCGCAAAGCGCCGGGTGCCCCCTTGTATAGACATCCTCAATACTCTCAGATAGAGCAGCGGTAAGGTCACGTATCAGGTGGGTAGCACGTGAAGCAACGCTGATAGAGGTATCTGAGTATATTGAGTTATTTGAACCAATCGTTCTTAAATCAAGAGAGATAACAATATCACCATGGTCACGCATTCTATCGCTTACGAACGAGAGTATATGTGTTTTCCCAGTACCTCTACGCCCGTAAAGAATACGACTGTCGCGCCGAAGAAGCGCTTCAGATATAACGTCACGAGAAACAAAACTCTTAGCTTGCTCCTCAGGGGAAAGGTCTTCAGCTCGACGGTTGATACGCTGTAGTAACGACAGGACACTTTTCGGTTCTGGTACTTCTTTCATGAAAAGTCGCTTTATGATGCCCATCATTGTCCTGCGATCACACTAGGCCGCTAGTTTACGTGAAATGGCAAGCGGGTCAAACTCGCCTCAACCCTGCAACGTCCGTACCTCCAGTTCCCCCTCGCCCCGCGTCTTCATCGCCGCCACGGCGGCGATGGCGGCGGCGGCGGTGGTGAAGTAGGGGATCTTGTCCATCAGCGACACGGCACGGATGTCGCGGCTGTCGGCCAGCGACTGCTTGCCCTCGGTGGTGTTGAACACCAGCGCGATGTCGCCGTTCTTCAGGCGGTCGACGACGTTCGGGCGGCCCTCGTAGACCTTGTTCACCACCTCTGATGCCGCGCCCTCGGCGGCGAGCCAGGTGGCGGTGCCGCGGGTGGCGACGAGGCCGAAGCCCATCTCGCGCAGGTCGCGGGCCGCCGCGGCGAGCGCCGGGGTCTTGTCGGCGTCGCGGACCGAGACGAAGACGCGGCCGGCGAGCGGCAGGTCCATGCCGGCGCCGAGCTGGGCCTTGAGGAAGGCGCGCGGGAAGCTGCGGTCCCAGCCCATCACCTCGCCGGTCGAGCGCATCTCCGGGCCGAGCAGGGGATCGACGCCGGGGAAGCGGGCGAAGGGCAGCACCGCCTCCTTGACCGAGAACCACGGGGTGCGCGGGTCGGCGAGCGTCAGCGGATCGGCCAGCGGCAGCGGGTCGTCGGGGCCGACGCCCTCGGGGTAGGCCGGGCGCTGGGGGAAGTTCGCCAGCGGCTCGCCGGCCATCAGCCGGGCGGCGATCGCGGCGATGGCGCTGTCGGTGGCCTTGGCGACGAAGGGCACGGTGCGGCTGGCGCGGGGGTTCACCTCGAGAACGTAGATGTCCTCGCCCTGGATGGCGAACTGCACGTTCATCAGCCCGACGACGCCCAGCGCCCGAGCCATCGCCTCGGTCTGGCGGCGAAGCTCGGCGACGGTGGCATCGGAGAGCGAGTGCGGCGGCAGCGAGCAGGCGCTGTCGCCGGAATGCACGCCCGCCTCCTCGATATGCTCCATGACGCCGGCGACATGGACGAAATGGCCGTCCGAGAGGGCGTCGACGTCGACCTCGACGGCGTTGGCGAGATAGCTGTCGAGCAGCACCGGGTTCGTGCCCGATACCTGCACGGCGGTCGCGATGTAGCGATGCAGCTGCGCCTCGTCGCGGACGATCTCCATGGCGCGGCCGCCGAGGACGTAGGACGGACGGATCACCAGCGGGTAGCCGATCTCGGCGGCGACACGGCCGGCCTCCTCGGGCGTGCGGGCGATGCCGTTGCGCGGCTGCCTGAGGTCGAGGCGGCGCAGGAGCGCCTGGAACCGCTCGCGGTCCTCGGCGAGGTCGATGGCGTCGGGCGTGGTGCCGAGGATCGGGATGCCGGCCTCCTGCAACGCGTCGGCGAGCTTCAGCGGCGTCTGGCCGCCGAGCTGGACGATGACGCCGTGCAGCGTGCCGTTCTCCTGCTCCACCCGCAGGATCTCGAGCACGTGCTCGAACGTCAGCGGCTCGAAATAGAGCCGGTCCGAGGTGTCGTAGTCGGTCGACACCGTCTCGGGGTTGCAGTTGACCATGATGGTCTCGTAGCCCGCCGCCGACAGCGCGAAGCAGGCGTGGCAGCAGCAGTAGTCGAACTCGATGCCCTGGCCGATGCGGTTCGGGCCGCCGCCGAGGATGACGATCTTGCGCGCATCCGAGGGGCGGCTCTCGCATTCGACGAAGCCGCCGTGCTCGGCCTCGTAGGTCGAGTACATGTAGGGCGTCTGCGCCTCGAACTCCGCGCCGCAGGTGTCGATGCGCTTGAAGACGGCGCGGACGCCGTGGCGCTGGCGCTCGCCGCGCACGAAGGCCTCGGTGCGGGCGGTGAGCGTCGCGAGGCGGGCGTCGGAGAAGCCCATCATCTTGAGCCGGCGCAGAGCGTGCTCCTCGCGCGGCAGGCCGTCGCGGATCAGGCGTGCCTCCTCGTCGACGATCTCGCGGATGCGGGCGAGAAACCACGGGTCGTATTTCGTGACGGCGTGGATGTCGTCGTCGGAGAGGCCGTGGCGCATGGCCTGGGCGGCGAGGCGCAGGCGGTCGGGGGTCTGCGCGGAGAGGGCGCGGGTGACGGCGTCGCGGTCCGGGGCGCCGGGGATGTCGATGTCGTCGAAGCCGGTCAGCCCCGTCTCCAGCGAGCAGAGCGCCTTCTGCACGGATTCATGGAAGCTGCGGCCGATCGCCATGGCCTCTCCGACCGACTTCATCGCGGTGGTGAGCAGCGGCTCGGCGCCGGGGAACTTCTCGAAGGCGAAGCGCGGGATCTTGGTCACGACATAGTCGATCGTCGGCTCGAACGAGGCGGGCGTGACCTGGGTGATGTCGTTGTCGAGCTCGTCGAGGGTGTAGCCGACGGCGAGCTTCGCGGCGATCTTGGCGATCGGGAAGCCGGTAGCCTTCGACGCCAGCGCCGAGGACCGCGACACCCGCGGGTTCATCTCGATGACGACGAGCCGCCCGGTCTCCGGCTGGACGGCGAACTGCACGTTCGATCCGCCGGTCTCCACCCCGATCTCGCGCAGGACCGCGATCGAGGCGTTGCGCATCATCTGGTATTCCTTGTCGGTCAGCGTCAGCGCCGGCGCCACGGTGATGCTGTCGCCCGTATGCACGCCCATCGGGTCGACGTTCTCGATCGAGCAGACGATGATGCAGTTGTCCGCCCTGTCGCGGACCACCTCCATCTCGAACTCCTTCCAGCCGAGCAGCGACTCGTCGACGAGGATCTGGCTGACCGGCGAGGCGGCCAGCCCGGACTTGCAGATGCGCTCGTAGTCCTCACGGTTGTAGGCGACGCCGCCCCCCGTCCCGCCGAGGGTAAAGGCGGGACGGATGATGGCGGGCAGGCCCACGTACTCGATGGCGTCCATCGCCTCGGCCATGGTGTTGACGATGGTGGCCTTGGGGTTCTCGAGCCCGATCCGCTCCATCGCCTCGCGGAACAGCTTGCGGTCCTCGGCCTTCTCGATCGCTTCGCGCTTGGCGCCGATCAGCTCGACGCCGTATTCCTCCAGCACCCCCATGTCGGCGAGCTTCAGCGCGGTGTTGAGGCCCGTCTGGCCGCCCATGGTGGGCAGGAGCGCGTCGGGGCGTTCCCGGGCGATGATCTTCGCCACCACCTCCGGCGTGATCGGCTCGATGTAGGTGGCGTCGGCGAGTTGCGGATCGGTCATGATCGTCGCCGGGTTGGAGTTGACGATGATGACCCGATAGCCCTCCTCGCGCAGCGCCTTGCAGGCCTGGGCCCCGGAATAGTCGAACTCGCAGGCCTGGCCGATGACGATGGGCCCCGCCCCGATGATCAGGATCGAGCGTATGTCGGTACGTTTCGGCATAGTGGCCTTCGCGCGCGCGGGTCCGCGGCCCGGGCGGCTGCGGACGGGAGAGGAGATCGGCTGACGGCGGGGGTTACAGAGCGGGGCACGGCGGCGCAAGCGCATTCGCCCCGTAGGCGGGAGCGCGTCGCGACGCGATTTCTCGCAGCCGGCTCCTGCCCCTTGCGCTCGCCCGGCGCCGGCGATCTCCGCTCGCTATCCGTCGGCCGAGGCCAGAAGGTCGTCCAGATCCAGCGCGTCGTTGGTCATCGCAAGGGTTCCGTCGGGGTTCTCGGGCCATTCGGACCGAGGCCGGTCCCGATAGATCTCGATCATGTTCATGTCGGGGTCATGGAAATAGACCGCCTCGCTGACGCCGTGGTCGGCCTTGTGGACGAGGACGATCCCGTGCCCGAGGACGCGCCTGACGGCCCGCGCGAGGCTCGGCCGGTCCGGATAGACGAAGGCGACGTGATGCAATCCGGTGTGACCCTCAGGCGGAGGAAGGCCGCCGAGGCTGCTCAGGGTGTTGAGCCCGACGTGGTGGTGGTAGCCGCCGGCCGCGAGGAAGGCGCCGCCGATTCCGATCCTCTGCCGCAGCTCCAGCCCCAGAACCTCGGCGTAGAACCTGATCGAGCGATCGAGGTCCGACACCTTGAGGTTCACATGACCGATCCGCAAACCGAAGTCGACGTCACCCTCCATGTCACCAACCTTGACGGGCGACGAATTGCCCCGGGGCCTGTGGATAACTCTCACATTAACTCTTTTGCCCAATGAAATCAGTCAATAGATGGGCGTCCCACAGTGGGAGTGGGACGCCCCGGAAGCCGTCACGCGCTGGCGGCGTCGGGCGCGGTCTTCAGGCGGCGCACCATGAGCTTGTTGAGCGCGTTCACATAGGCCTTGGTCGAGGCGACGACCGTGTCGGTGTCGGCCGACTGGCCGGTGACGATCTTGCCGTCCTCCTCGAGCCGCACGCTGACCGTCGCCTGGGCGTCCATGCCCTCGGTCACCGCGTGGACCTGATAGACGACCAGCCGCGCCGCGTTCGGCACCAGCATCTTCACCGCCGCGAAAGCCGCGTCGACTGGCCCGTCGCCCGTCGCATCGACCGAATGGTCCTCGCCGTCGATCGTCAGCGTGAGTTCCGCCGACTGCGGACCCTCGGTGCCGCACACCACCCGCAGCCGCTTGACCTGCACCCGGTCGTTGGCGGCGTTGGTGCCCTGGTCCTGCATGAGCGCCACGAGGTCGTCGTCGTAGACCTCCTTCTTGCGGTCGGCGAGCGCCTTGAACCGCACGAAGACGTCCGTGAGCTGGTTGTCGCCGAGCTGGAACCCGAGATCCCCGAGCTTGGCCCGCAGCGCCGCCCGCCCCGAATGCTTGCCCATCACGAGCGACGTGGCGTTGAGGCCCACGTCCTCGGGCCGCATGATCTCGAAGGTCTCGGCGTTCTTCAGCATCCCGTCCTGGTGGATGCCGCTCTCGTGGGGGAAGGCGTTCTTGCCGACGATGGCCTTGTTGAACTGCACCGGGAAACCCGAGACGGTGGCGACGAGCCGGCTCGCCTGCATGATCTTCGTGGTGTCGATCCCGGTCCGGTACGGCATGATGTCGTG
>NZ_JAGOID010000129.1 GCF_017995835.1 Amaricoccus sp. | reverse complement strand
CACCCAGTGGCTGATCGAGAAGAACGGCCACCTCAGCCCCGCCGCCGCACGTCAGAGATGGCTCGACCAGAACCTGCCATGCGCGGCATAGTGCAACCTACTGTCCAGGGAACCGGGTGCGGTACATCCGTTCGCCAGTGAACGGTCGCCTGGGTGAAAGGCAGTCCGGCTACGCCGGCTCGCCGAGCGCCCCCGCCAGCACCTGTGGCGGCAGTTCCTGCGCCAGCTCGCCGGCGAGTTTCATCTCCAGGTCGCGCAACTTGTCCTCGAGGGTCGCCATCCCTGGCGCTCCGAACGCCTCGATGTAGCGTTGCTCCTCACCCTTGGCGAAGAGTTCGACCAGCACCGTGTCGTCGATCCAGAGTTTCATGATCCTGAAAAGGCCGGTTTCCACCTCCTGCGAGCGCCAGCCTTCACGCTGGGCGATCGCTTCGATCTCCTCGCCGCTCTTCACGGTGCTCACTAGAACGTGGCCGCTTCCCGGCGCGAAGCTTGCCGGCCGCTGCCTGAGGCCGAGCGGCGCGTCCGGGTCGAACACCGCCGTCGCCGGGAGGACTTCCAGGAACGTGCCGCGGTCATCGCCGGCCAGCACAAACCAGGCCCCGTGCGGGAATGGCGGTGTCGGCGCGCGCAACGCGGCTGCGTCGGTGAGTTCAGCCAGCACCTGCGCCACGCGCATCGGATCGCTGACGCCGAATGACACATGGTGGATCATCACGGCACAGAATCTCCTGTGACAACGTCCTCTTTCGCTCGACCAACGGGCAAGCTCGCGCCCGTCCTCCTTCGCGCGTCGTCAATCAGCGCTTTCGCAGCCCACTGGGCGGCTTGCGCCGACGCGCCGCCTGAAAGCGCCCAATTGTCCTTCATCGATTCCCAGCCGGTTGCCGAGCAGAGCACCGTGACCGAGGCCAGCAGCCATGCCGCCTCCGCTTCCGGCAGCTTCTCGATCACCGGCTTCAACGCGTCCGAGAATTTCCTGCGCCGTGCATCCGCATTGGCGTGACGCACGGCCTGCCCATGCGGATCGTGCATCATCGCCCGCACCAGCGCCTCGTCGCGGTCGAAGGCGGCGAAGAGCGCCGGGATATGCGCGACGACCTCTTCCGGCGTCGCCGGCGGCGCCGGCGTTTCGATCAGCTCGTTCGCCCAACGCCAGAACGCGCCGAACAGCGCCTCCCGATTCTCGAAATAGCGGTAAAGGGTGCGCTGCGGCACGCCGGATTCCCTGGCGACCAGATCGAAGGTGACCTCGCTGCCGCGCCGCAGCAGGCTTGCCACGCCCTCCATGATCCGGCCTTCGGTCATGGCCGCGAGTTCCGCGCGCGGTGAGAGACGCGATGGTTTGTTCCCGCTCATGACAGTTAAACTGTCATATTGTCAGCATAACTGTCAACAACTGTTTTGGCGGCGCCCCCGCGGATCGAAACGACACCCGGTCGAGGCAATCAGAGATCGCCGCACGACCGCGCGCCTGCGGGTGAAGGTCCCATGAAGGTCCCACCTCCGCGGTTGCCAGCGGCCCGTCCATGTGGAAACTCGCGCGGTCCCGGGGGCGCGCATGGCCGCCGCCGGTCGTGGCAGGGACGATGGGAGGGAGAGCATGTCGCTGAAGGACAAGGTGGCGCTCGTCACCGGAGCGAGCCAGGGAATCGGCAAGGCGACGGCGGAAGCGCTGGCGGCGGCGGGCGCGCGGGTCGTGCTCGCGGCCCGCAGCGCCGAGCGGCTGGCGGAGGTCGCGGCCGCGATCGGCGGCGACGCGCTCGCGACGCCTTGCGACGTGACCGATCCCGTCTCGGTCGACGCGCTCTATGCCGCGATCGGCGAGCGATTCGGCCGGGTCGACGTCGTGTTCAACAACGCCGGCGCGGCGCTGATCTCGAAATCGGCCGGCGACGTCGAATGGGAGGAATGGCGGCGCGTCGTGGGCGTGAACCTCGACGGGGCCTTCCTGATCGCCCGCGGCGCCTTCCGGATGATGCGCGCGCAGGCGCCGCAGGGCGGGCGGATCATCAACAACGGCTCGATCTCGGCCTACGTCCCGCGCCCGGGCTCGATCGCCTATACCGCGTCGAAGCACGCGATCACCGGGCTCACGCGGTCGCTGTCGCTGGACGGCCGGCCCCACGACATCGCCTGCGGGCAGATCGACATCGGCAACGCCGCCTCGGACATGACGGCCGTGATGTCCAGGGGGGTGCCGCAGGCGGACGGCAGCCTGCGGCCCGAGCCGACGGTCAATGTCCGCCACGTCGCCGACGCGGTGGTCCACATGGCGAGCCTGCCGCTCGACGTGAACGTGCAGTTCATGACGGTGATGGCGACGAAGATGCCCTATATCGGCCGCGGATAGTCGCGCCCCGTCCCCGGGGGGCGATCACGTCTGCCGTCGGGGCCAGTCCGGCAGGCCGGTGTCGAAATCGTAGCCCCAATACTCGATGTCGCGCCCGAACGCCCGGGCGAAGGCCGCGAGCGAGCGGTCGTCGAAGTGTCGGCGATAGTCGTCGCCCGCGCGCCTGACCCGCAGCGCGGGCGGCTTCCGCCACGGCTTGCCGAGCAGGCGGCAGACCTCGGAGAGGCCGGCGTCGAGCTCCTCGAAGAACACCACCCGGTCCATGGCGAGCCGTCCGTCGGGATAGACGACCGTCTGCACCTGCTGGCGGGTGACGTGCCGGTATTCATGCCCCGGCCGCTGCGGCGTGTCGTCCTCGCGGCCGAGTGCGGTCCGGACCGTGTATTTCGTGCGATCCTTCGCCTGCCGCAGGATCTCGCGGCCGTAGTGCCAGCGGGCCGGGGCGCTCGTGCGCGGGTCCAGCACATTGGAGAGCAGGCTCTCGCGCGGCAGGTTCTCCAGCACGTCGAGCACGCTGCGGTGCTTGGTGGACCGACAGTGCTTCCAGCCGGAGATGAACCGGTCCCAGGGGTTCCTGATCACCGTGAACTTCAGGTAGGCGCGGATCGTCGGGTCGTCCTCGTCCCAGTGCGGCTCGAGGACGCCCTCGTTGAACCGGCCGCGGTCCGCGCCGGTCGCGTCGGGAAACATCGCCTTGACCGAGGTGCCCGCGCTCTTGCGCTGGTGGACGAAGATGCAGCGCCAGGCGTGCGAGATCATCAGAAGAACAGCGGCAGGATCAGGAACGCCGCCGCGGTCAGCGCCCCGTTCAGACCCATCGCGACGCCGGCGAAGACGCCCGCCTCCTCGCTGACCTGGAAGGCGCGCGCCGTGCCGATTCCGTGCGACGCCACCCCCGCCGCGAACCCGCGCGCCGCATAGTCCCTGACCCCGAGCGCGTTCATCAGCGGCGTGACGATCACCGCCCCGAGCACGCCCGTCAGCACCACGAGCACCGCGGCGAGCGCCGGCAGGCCGCCGAGGCCTTCGGCCAGGGCCATGGCGATCGGGGCGGTCGTCGACTTGGTGACGAGGGAGGCGATCACCGGCGGCGGCGCCCCGAGCGCCCAGCCGATCGCGCCGGCCGTCCCGATTGCGGTCAGCGAGCCCGCGAGCAGCGCCGCCGCCATCGGGACGAGATTGGCGGCGACCCGCGCTCGGTTGCGCCACAGGGGCACCGCGAGCGCAACGGTGGCCGGGCCGAGCAGGAAGTGCACGAACTGCGCGCCCTCGAAATAGGTCTGGTAGCGGGTGCCGGTGAGCGTCAGCACGGCGATCAGGATCGCCGCCGCGATCACCACCGGGTTCGCCAGCGGATGCCGCCGGCAGGCGGCGGAGATCGTGTCGCCGACGACATAGGCGACGAGCGTCGCGGTCAGCCACAGGAGCGGCGTCTCGGCGAGGTAGACCCAGATCCGGTGGATGTTGCCGCCGTCGCTCACGACCGCCTCCGCGCCTGCATCCGCGCCTGCATCCGCGCCACTCCGCGAAAGGTGAAGACCGTGACGATGAGCGTCACCACGGTCGAGACCACGACCGCCACCGCGATCGCGAGCCAGTTCGCGGCGATCAGCCCCATCTGCTGCATCACGCCCACCGCCGCCGGCACGAACAGCAGCGACAGGTTGCGCAGGATGCCGTCGGCCGCGTCGTCGAGCGCGGGTCCGGTCCGCCCGAACGCCGCCATGCCGGCGAGGAGCAGCGCCATGCCGAGGACCGGCCCGGGAAAGGTGATGTCGAAACCCCTGACGATCGCCTCGCCGACGAGCTGGCACAGGAACAGGAGGGTAAGGCCTCGGACCATGGCGCTTCGCCGTCAGTTGCGGGGCCGCACTCTGGCCGCCGGGCCGGGCGCGCGCAAGACCCGGCGTTCGGCCGGGCTCCCGCCGGCGCCGGCAGGGCGGGACCGCCTCGCGGTCGCGGCGCGTCCGCCGGGGGTTCAGGCGATGTCCTCGTGGAGGCAGAGGATGTTGCCCTCGGGGTCGTCGAACCAGGCGGCCTTCTCCGAGCCGAGGACGCAGACGTGCCCGACCGCCTTCAGCCCCGGCAGGTCGTAGTCGGAGAAGACGACGCCGGCCCGCCCGAGCGCCGCGACCGCCACCGCGATGTCCCGGCGGTCAATCACGGCTTCATCGCCACGGCGGGCGAAAGCGCCGACGGGAGGCTCATCCAGACCATCGGCGGCGGCGGCTCGGGCGGATCCGGCGACGCGATGACCTCGGCCAAGCTTCTCAAGTCCGCGCGCGGCGGGAATCCTCGCCCGGTCGGTCGGCGGAGGCGGAGGCGCTGGCGGAAAGGGCGCAACGTCCATGGGCTCGGGCACGTCGAACAACGACGGGTCGAACGGAAGCGAGAGCTCCGTAGATTCGACCGTCGCGTCTGTCGCCACGTCAGCCAAGAACGATGGCATCCAGGTTCTCGCCACTCGTGGCGGGCCAGCGCCGGTGCTCGGCGTGGCGAACGACCGGGATCGCCGGGGTCAGGACTTGCCCTTGGGGAACAGGAACGTGACGATGGCCCGCGCGCCCCAGCCGTCCGGCCCGCTCTCCGGCGTCTCGACCCAGTAGCGCGCGCCGACGCCGAACTGCACCGGCTGCTTGCCGATATGGGTGGTCTTGGACACCATCGCGTTGATCGGCACCGACCATTCGGAGTCCTTCCAGTCGTAGGTCGATTCCGAGTTCAGCGTGAAGGTCACCGCGGTCTTGGTGTTGTAGGCGACGAAGGGTTGCAGGAAGGTCGAGCTGACATCGGGGCGGTCCTCGCCGCCGGCGTCGGCGACCGACCAGATGTGGTTGGCGAGCAGGCCGTAGGTCCAGTGCCCCTTCTGCACCAGCGCCACGCCCGTCGGCCCGACGCCCCATTTGCCCGAGCCGAGCTCGTCCTCGGTCGCCGTCGGCCACAGGAAGGCGGGGCCGACGCCCCAGATCAGCCCGCCGGGACCGGGCGACTTCGGCGACAGGAACAGGCTCTGCGTGGTGTCGCCGAGCCCGAACTGCGAGCCCGTGCCGGGAACCACGTCCGACTGGTCGATCACCGGCACGATCGTCCGGACGATCATGTTCCATTTCGGCGTGAGCGTGAACGGGATGACCGGCTGGATGTTGACGTAGTTCTGGTGGCCGTCCTGCGGGCCGTAGCCGTCGTTGTAGTTGTACTGGAACGGCACGCTGATCAGGCTGGAGATCGGGTTCGAGACCTGCTTGGCGAGATCCTGCGCGTCCTGCGCGCCGGCGGCGGCGGCGGCGAGGAGCCCGCTGGCGAGGATGAGGGGGCGAAGGGCGTCCATCGACGATCTCCTGTGCGGCCAATGACGATGAGGTATGCGAGCCGCTCGCGAGTATACGTCGAATTTTCGCTCCGTGGGCTTGTCATTTTGCGCCATTCCGTGCCGCTTTCCTTCGCGCGCGCGCCATGCGAGGAAGCCGCGGCGTGTCCGGGAAGCGAGGCGAGCACTGTGGCCGAGACGAAGCCGATGCTGCGGGCGCTGCGCGGCGAGACCATGGCCGTCCCCCCGGTCTGGATGATGCGCCAGGCCGGGCGCTACCTCCCCGAGTACCGCGCCACCCGGGCGAAGGCCGGCGGGTTCCTCGACCTGTGCTACGATCCAGAACTCGCGGCCGAGGTGACGTTGCAGCCGATCCGCCGTTTCGGCTTCGATGCGGCGATTCTCTTCGCCGACATCCTGCTGGTGCCGCAGGCGCTCGGGCTCGACCTGCGCTTCGCCGAGGGCGAGGGGCCGCGGCTTTCGACCGTGACCTCCGCCGCGGAAGTGGCGCGGCTGAAGCCCGGCGACGCCATCCACGAGACGCTCGCGCCGGTCTACGAGACGGTGCGCCGCGTCGCCGCCGCGCTGCCGGCGGAGACCGCGCTGATCGGCTTCGCCGGGGCGCCGTGGACGGTCGCGACCTACATGGTCGCCGGCCGCGGCACGCCGGACCAGGCGCCGGCCCGGCGGATGGCCTGGGCCGATCCGGAGGGCTTCGACGCGCTGGTCGAGCGGATCACCGAGGCGACGATCGAGTATCTCGCCGCACAGGTCGCGGCAGGGGCCGAGGTGGTCAAGCTCTTCGACAGCTGGGCCGGCGCGCTGCCCGGGCCGCTCCTGGAACGCTACGCCGTCGCGCCCGCCCGCCGCATCGCCGGGGCGCTCAAGGCGCGCTTCCCCGGCCTGCCGGTCATCGGCTTTCCCCGGGGCGCCGGGGCCGGCTACGCCGGCTTCGCCGCGGCGACGGGCGTCGACGCGGTGGCGCTCGACGCGAGCGTCGACCCGGCCTGGGCGGCGCGGGAGGTGCAGCCGCGGACCTGCGTCCAGGGCAACCTCGATCCGATCCTGCTCGTGGTCGGCGGGAGCGCGCTCGAGCGGGCCACGCGCGCCTGCGTCGAGGCGTTCGCCGGCGGTCCACACGTCTTCAACCTCGGGCACGGCATCACGCCCGACGCGGACCCGCGCAACGTCGACGCCATGCTGCGCGCCATCCGCATCTGATCACGTTGGACGGCGGCGCGGCGGACACGCTAATCCTCGGACAAATCAGTAGGGACGCAATGAGCCTG
>NZ_JAGOID010000128.1 GCF_017995835.1 Amaricoccus sp. | reverse complement strand
GCCGAGGCCCACGCCGCAGCCGACGCCGGCACGGCTCCCGCGGAGACCGCCCGCCTCCCGGCCGCGATTCAGTCGGCCTTCGTGCCTACTCGCCCTTCAACCGGCTCGCGCCTTCGATGATCGGGTGCCAGCCGGAGACCAGCGAGATCATGAAGCCGTCCATCTGCAGGTCGGCGGGCGCGCTGTCGGCGACGGTCGACTTGTAACCGACTGTGAGGCCGAGGTTGTCGTTGATCTGGTAGCCGAGCGTGAGCCCGAAGGCGAGATTGTCGAGCTTCTCGCCGTCCACGCCGTCGAGGCTCGCCGCGCCGCCCTGGTACCAGGAGCCGTCGAGCGAGCCCCAGAGGTGCTGGGTAAAGTCTCGCGTCAGGTGGGCGTCCAACTGGAAGAGCGGATCGGTTTCGAGCGTCTGGCCGACGAAGTCGTCGTTCTTGCCGAAGAGCCAGACGGCGGGCAGGAATTCGAGCGTCGTGCGCCGCCCCGGCACCCAGGCGCCGAGCTGCCAGACGATCGGCGCGCCCACGCGCCCGTACCAGCGGTTCTGGCCGAGGTTGAGCGAGCGGCTGTCGTCGTACTCGCCGATCGGCACCGCCAGGTCGACGATCAGGTCGAGAGAGAAGCCCGGCTCGTAGCGCAAGACGTCGACCAGGCTTTTCTGCGCCGGCGGACCGATGAGGTTGACGTCGAGCTCGAAGGTCGGATCACCGAAGCCGCGAGCCGTCTGGCTGAGCGTCTGCCCCGCCGCCGTGACGTCCCCCGAGATCCTCCCCATGGGCAGCAGGACCGCGACCAGCGCGCCGCGGCCGAACAGGGTGAAGGTGCGCCCGTAGCCGGCGATGGCCAGCGTTGCCTCGATGTCCGCCCCCGGCGTCACCAGATGGGCCGGATCGTACGGGTTCGTATTGCCGCTCATCGAGTTGATGATCAGCGGCACGGCGTTGGCCCCGGATAGCGTCTTCCAGTAGAAACGGGCGGGCACCTGGGCCGCGAGCGGCGGGGCGAGGAGGGCGCCGAAAGAGAGCGCCGCGACGAGCGCGAGCGCCAGGCGTCTGCAGCTGGCCTTGGAGAGGATCTCGTAGTTCATGGTCTCTATTCCTTCGCTGCGGAGCCGGGAAAGTGGGCGCTCACTGCTTCGGATCGGCGAGCATGTCCGCCGGCGGTACGAACTGCTTCTTCAGGTTGACCGGCGGATAGCCCGCCTGGACCGGCACGCGCTGGGGGAGGGCCTTCTCGAGGCTCTCGAACGGCGTGCGGTTCGGCAGGATGACGTTGTTCTTCTGGACGTAGGCCATCCAGAGCGCGAGCATCTCCTGCACCTTCTCGGGGCGGCCGGCGGCGAGGTCGTGCAGCTCGCCGGGATCCGCCGCGAGGTCGAAGAGCTCCCAATCCCCGGTGCCGAGGGGGCGGATCTGCCAGCGCAGCTTCCAGTTTCCCTGGCGGACGGCTCGGTTGCCGAAGACTTCCCAGGCGAGGACGTCCTGACTCGTGCGGGGAGACTCGGCCTGTCCCGCGAGCATCGCGCCCCAGGACTTGCCGTACGCCGGAAGCGTCTCCCTCCCCGCATAGGTCTCCGGATAGCTCGTGCCGGCGACCTCCAGCAGCGTCGGCATGATGTCGGCCACGTGCATGAGCCCCTGCTGGTGGATGCTGCCTTTGGGGCGCTGGACGACCGGGCCGCTGACGATGAGGGCGTTGCGGATGCCGCCCTCCGCCATGAGCGCCTTGTACTGCGAGAACGGCGTCATCGACACCTGCGCCCACATCGGCCCGTAGGCGAGCCAGGATCCCGGATCGCCCCACGCGTTGGGATGGTTCTGCGACCAGTGCATGGCGGCGAAGAGGTAGTCGCGTGAGCCGGGCGAGCCGGCGATCATTTCGTAGAGGTCGTTGCCCTCGGCGCCGTTGTCGCCGAAGACGATGAAGATCGTGTTCTCGTACTCGCCGATCCGCTTCAAGTGGTCGATGAGCTTGCCGATGTGGAAGTCGAGGTTCTCGACCAGGCTGGCGTAGAGCTCCATCTTCCTGCCCAGGAGCGCACGGGCCGCAGGGGCCAACACGACCGGATCGGGAAGGAACCACATCCGCTCCGCGAGCTGCGTGCCCGCGGGCATGATGCCGAGCTCGATCTGCCGCTTCAGCCGCTCCTGCCGCAGGGCGTCCCAGCCCTTGTCGTACTCGCCGACGTGGCGATTGCGCCACTCCTTGGGCAGGTGGTACGGCTCGTGCGGTGCCTGGTGGGAGACGTATGCGAAGAACGGCTTGCCGTCGCCGCGGTTGGCGTCGATGTAGGAGATCAGCTTGTCGGTGTAGGTCGTCGTCGCGTAGAAGTTTTTCGGCAGGCTCTTCAGGTAGCGCCCATCCTCGGTGTAGAGCGACTTGGGGGTGGCGGCCGAGAAGTTCCAGTCGTCCCAGTAGCTGCCCATCCCGTCGAGCAGCGTGAAGTCGCGCTCGAAGCCGCGCGCGGCCGGGATCTGGGCCGGCTCCTTCCCCAGGTGCCACTTGCCGACCATGTAGGTGTGGTAGCCGGCGTCCTTCAGGAGCTGCGGCAGCGTGACGACGCGGTCGTTGAGGTTGCCCTCGTAGCCGTCCCTGCCCAACTGGTTCGGCGCCGTCCACTCGCTCATGTTGCCGAGGCCGTTCAAGTGGGTGTCGACGCCGGAGAGCAGCATCGAGCGCGTCGGCGAGCAGGAGGCGTGGGTGTAGAAGTTGGTGAAGCGGATGCCCGCTTGTGCGAGCGAGTCGAGGTTCGGCGTCTTGATCTCGCTGCCGAACGAGCCCATGTCAGCGAAGCCCATGTCGTCGCCGAGGATGACGACGATGTTCGGCCTGCGGGGGGCGTCGGGGGCCGCGGCCAGGACGGGCGAGGCGAGCGTGGCGATGCATCCGACGACGCCCAGCAGCACTGAGAATCGACGCCATCGGTGCCTTCGGCGGGTACCACCTGAATTCCCGATCGAGGTCCGCATCGATGGCCGTGACAGCTCTTGCATGGCTCGCTCCATTTCAGACTGGCGCATCCGGATACCAGCTATTTGCCTGTTTCCGGGAACACTCATTGGAGTGGTCTCGCACAGGTGCTGTAGGCTGGCGACCACCTCGGAGAGGGCAACAACTCCCCTACCCTGGTCGCAAGCACCAGGTCGCTTTCAGCCTAGAGGCTTGGCTCGGGCCCGTCTATCGGAATTCCGCAGACCATGAAGATCCTCGAGCCCATCTCCCACGTTACCCAACCCGCCGTTTCGGTCGACGACCTCAGCGACCCGACCGTCGTCGGCGCAGGGATCGAGCTCCTCGATCAGGACGCCGTGCAGCTGCAGTCGGAGGCGCTGCGCGCCCGCCGCGTGACTGTCCGTCTCGAGGACGCGGCGGTCGTCTTCCACTCGACCAACCGCCGGGTGCGAACCCGGACGAGCGTTCGCCAGGGTCTGTTCGCCTGGGTCGCGTTCGGTCCCCGGACGAGAGGGACGGTGAACGGACTGGCGGTGCGGCCCGGTCTGGTGCTGGCCGCGGAGCCGGGGGCGGAGGTCGGGTTCGTCTCCGAGGCCGGCTGGCAGAGCGTCGCGTACCTGGTTTCGGCGCCGGAGCTCGTCGCGCATCTCGCCGCGCGCGGGCGCGATTCCGAGCTCCGGCTGCCGCGGGGGATGGAGATGCTCCAGGTAGAGCCGGAGGCCAGTGGGAGACTCTTTGCGTGGGGGAAGCGCTTGGCAGAGGTCGCTGCGCGGGAGCCTTTCCGCTTCGAGGAACCGCGGCGGGAGCGGGACGCCGCCCGGGTCGAGCTTTTCGACACTCTCTTCTCCACGATCGACGTGGCCGGCGATCTCCCCGACGGCCGCGGCGACCGGACGCGGCGGGCGCAGAGCCTCCTCGTGAAGCGCACCGAGGAGTTCGCCCTGGCGAAGGCCGGCGAGCCCTTCCATGTCGGCGACCTCTGCCGCGCCATGGGCGTCAGCGAGCGCACCCTCGAATACGCATTCAAGGAACTCCTCGGGATGACGCCGATGGCGTTCCTGCTCCGCCTGCGGCTGCATCGGGTGCGCCGGGCGCTCCTCGCGGCGCGGCCCGGGTCCACCACGGTCTCGGCCGGAGCGCTCAATGGCGGCTTCTGGCACTTCGGCGAGTTCTCGCGCGCCTATCGGGAGTGCTTCGGCGAGCTGCCGTCCGCGACCTTGCGCCGCAGGCCCGAGCCGAACGGCGACGGCGCCTAGCCTGACCTCTCACCAGACTTCTATCGGCGCGGCGCGAGGCCGCTCAGCGCGACAGATCGGGGCCGTCGCCGAAGGTGAAGCGGACGAGGTGGAAGAAGAGCGGGGCGGCGAAGCAGAGCGAGTCGACGCGGTCGAGGATGCCGCCGTGGCCGGCGAGCAGCGAGCCGAAGTCCTTGACGCCGCGGTCACGTTTGATCGCCGAGGCGACCAGTCCGCCGGCGAAACCGAAGAGACAGATGGCGAGTGCGAAGCCGGCCGCCTGGAGCGGCGTGAACGGCGTCGCCCACCAGAGGCCGGCCCCGATCGCGGTGGCGGTGGCGACGCCACCGACGAAGCCCTCGACCGTCTTGTTGGGACTCACCCCCGGCGCGATCTTGTGGCGGCCGAGGAGCTTCCCCCAGACGTACTGGAAGACGTCGGAGAGCTGGACGACCAGCACCAGGAAGAGCAGGAGCTTGGCGCCGCCCGCCGCGTCGCCGGCCACCGGCAACATGAGCAGCGCCGGCGCGTGCGAGAGGCAGTAGACGGCGATCATCAGCCCCCACTGGATCTTCGCCACCCGCTCGAGAAAGCTTGTCGTGTCGCCGGCGAGCGCGCTGCGCGTCGGCACGAAGAGGAAGGCGTAGACCGGGATGAGGATCGCGAACAGGCCGTACCAGCGGTAGCCGACCAGCACGTACTGCAACGGCAGGACGACGAAGAAGCTCCAGAACAGCGTCGCGTGGTCGCCGCGGCCGGTCGGCGTCAGGGTGATGAACTCGCGCAGTGCCAGGAACGAGAGGATCGCATACAGCACCACCGTCCCCGTTGGCCCGAGCACGAGCGCTGCGGCGAAGACCACCACCATCACCCACCAGGCGTTGATCCTGGCAACGAGATTGGCGACCGTCGCGCGGCCGCCGTCGCTGGTCACGCGGCGGCGCAGTATCTCCCCCACCATCGAGGCGACGAGCAGCAGAACGAGGACGCCGCCGAGCAGCAGGCGCAGGTCGTGGTCGATCGTCATCGGGTCTCCGCAGAGTCGGAACGCGGCCGATCGCTCCACAGTGCAACGAGCGCAGCACGCATGCGCTCGAGAAAGGCGTCGCGCTCCTCGCCCGGCTCGAGACGGAGAGGAGCGCCGAAGGTCGCGGTCGCCGACAGCGGCACCGGCAGGAACTCTCCCTTGGGCAGGACGCGGTTGAGATTGTCGAGCCAGACCGGCACCAGCTCGAGCCCGGAGCGCTCGCAGCAGAGATGGAAGAGGCCGCTCTTGAACGGCTGCGGCATCCCGCCCGGCCCACGCGTGCCCTCGGGGAACAGGATGATCGAGCTGCCGTCGTCGAGCGCCGCAGCGGTCGCCGCGACCGCCGCCCTCGCCGACGCCAGAATCTCGTCGCGCGTCGGGGCTCCTCCGGAGCGGCGCTCGATCAGCACGGCGCGGAAGACGCGGCCGGCAAGAAAGCGCCGCAGAGCGTCCCGGTTCCAGTAGTCGGCGCCGGCGACCGGCCGCGTCGCCGCCCGCACCGAGGGCGGCAGCGCCGACCAGAGCACGACGAAGTCGAGGTGGCTCGCATGATTGGCGAAATAGACGCGCTGCCGGCCGTCGGGCGCGACGCCCTGCCAGCGCGCGGTGGCGCCGGTCAGCAGCCAGACGAGGCCGGCGACCGCGCGCGCCATCAGCCGCTCGATGAGGCCCGCCTTCACGCCGCTCTCAGCCCGATCCGGCGCGGGCGCGAAGCGCGCGCGCGATGCCGGCGAGCCGGCGGACGAAGGTGGCGGCGGCGCCCAGGACGATCAACCCGAGCGCCGCGGCGAGCAGGGTTCCGGGGGGCCCGGGCAGGCGCGCGTCCATCGCGCAGGCGAGCGCGCCGAGGGTGAGCACGAACATCCGCTGCTGCTTGGCCATCGGGCCGCGGAAATCCTGCGCCAGGCCGAGCGCCCCGCCGAGCTGGCGGACGTAGGCCGTCGTGAGGGCGAGCGCCGCGGCGCTCCAGCCGAGGATCGGACCGAGCGCCGCGCCGCCGATCGTCGTGCCGAGCCCGGCGAGCCCGTAGCCGGCGCCGAGGAAGAAGGCGACGTCCGCCACCCGGTCCGGGACCTCGTTCCAGAGATCGCCGGTCGCCTGCTTGCGTCCGTGCTCGACCGCGACCAGACCGTCGAGGAGGTTGGCGAGCAGGCGCAGCTGGATCGTCGTCGCCGCCGCGAGCGCCAGCGCGACGCGGGTGCCACCGGTCGCCGCGCCCAGCAGGGTGAAGGCCCAGACCCCGGCGCCAGCGAAGAGGAGGCTCGCGAACGAGATCCAGTTCGGATTCACCCCGGCGCGCGCCAGGCTGGCGGCGAGCGCCTTCGCCCAGCGCGCGTCGCGCGTGGTGAGCGGCCGCCGGGCGGCCGGTGGCGCGACGTTCGGGAGCGGCGGCACGCCGCGGAGGATAACGGAAAGTCCGGCCGGCCACGCCAGCGCAGCGGTCCAGCGTCGACGGGTTCGAAGCCGATGTCGCCACTCAGCGGTCGATCATCTCCCGGGCGTCTTCCGAGTCGCGCGCGGCGCAGCACGCTCTCCGGAGGGACGCCGAGCTCTTCGAGCTTGCGAGCGAGCAGGGTCGAAACGCGGAATCGGTCGACCATCGCTGCGGATCTCCGTCGCGATTCTTCCCCAGGCGCCGCCTAGGCGAGCGTCGACATGTCGAGGACGAACCGATACTTCACGTCGCTGCGCAGAAGCCGCTCGAACGCCTGGTTGACCGCCGCGACCGGCACGAGCTCGATGTCCGCGGTAAGACCATGTTCGCCGCAGAACTCCAGCATCTCCTGGGTCTCGCGGATGCCGCCGATGAGTGAGCCGGCAAAGCGCTTGCGCCCGAAGATGAGGTTGATCACGCCAACTC
>NZ_JAGOID010000036.1 GCF_017995835.1 Amaricoccus sp. | reverse complement strand
CTCCCGTAGGAGTCTGGGCCGTGTCTCAGTCCCAGTGTGGCTGATCATCCTCTCAAACCAGCTATGGATCGTCGGCTTGGTAGGCCATTACCCCACCAACTACCTAATCCAACGCGGGCCGATCTCTCGCCGATAAATCTTTCCCCTCTCGGGCGTATACGGCATTAATCTCCGTTTCCAGAGGCTATTCCGTAGCGAAAGGCACGTTCCCACGCGTTACTCACCCGTCCGCCGCTGACCCCGAAGGGCCCGCTCGACTTGCATGTGTTAAGCCTGCCGCCAGCGTTCGTTCTGAGCCAGGATCAAACTCTCAAGTTGAAACGATCCCAAACCGGGGACGCCCGAAGAGCACCTCCCCCGATCCGAACCGTCCTTGACGTCCGAACCTCTGCACATCGCTCCGACATCCCTGCCGGAGCCCAAACGTCATCGTCTGTCGTGCATCGTCCCCCTCTCGGGATCACGACGACCGACAAACGGTGAAGCTGACACCTGCATCATCGGGCCGAAACCCTAGCAGGCCGATATGCACCAGATCCAGACGTCGCCCATGACGACACAGACCGGCCACATATCCCTTCGTTCCATTACAAGTTCAATGAGCAAACAAGCCGCAAAGCGAAACGAAACCGGGAACCGCCATCAACCGACAGCGTTCCTTGCCGCCTCACATCCACCGCTTCACCTCCGGAAGGTCGCCCCGCCGGCGGTGACGGGGTACATACGGATGCGGACGGAGTCGCGCAAGCGGAAAAGCGCACTTCATGACGATTTTGTTGCCCCCTACCCCGCCGCGATCCGGGGCGCACGCCGTCGCAGCACTCCGGCCGCCCTCCACGCGAGCAGCGTCGCGACCGCGAGCGCGTAGAGCAGCGGCTCGGGGGGCCATGCCTTGACCAGCCAGACGAAATGCAGCGCCGCAAGCGCGGTCGCGGGATACGCAAGCCTGTGGACCCGCCGCCAGCGCCCTGGCCCCAGACGGCGGAGGGCCCGATCGGTCGACGTCGCCGCGAGCGGCACGAGCATCACGAAGGCCGCCATCCCGAGCACGACGTAGGGCCGCCGGGCAAGATCCTCGGCGATCCGCGGCCAGTCGAGTTGCCGGTCGAGGACAAGCCAGACGAGCAGGTGCAGGAGCGCGTACGAGAACGCCGTCAGACCGAGGAAGCGCCGGAAGCGGAGCAGGCTCACGCCGGTCAACTCGCGCAGCGGCGTCACGGCGAGCGCCGCTACGAGGAACTGCAGCGCCCGCAACCCGTACTCGTGTTCGAGCGCCCGCACTGGATCGGCTCCCAGCCGGTTCGCCAGCGCCAGCCCGAACCAGATCACCGCCGGAAAGAGCGCGATCCAGTAGAGCGGCGCGACCGGCACGCGCCGCAGCCAGGGGTTGACCCGCTCGGCGAGGCGCATGTCAGTAGAACCGCCGCAGGTCCATGCCCGCATAGAGCTCCGCCACCTCTTCGGCGTAGCCGTTGAAGGGCTCGGTGTCGCGACGCCTGGCCAGCAGCCCGCCGCCGACGACCCGCTCCGACGCCTGGCTCCAGCGCGGATGGCTCACCGCCGGGTTCACGTTGGCATAGAAGCCGTATTCCTGCGGCTGGAGCAGGTTCCACGTGGTGGGCGGCTCCTCCTCCGTCAGGGTGATGCGCACGATCGACTTGACCGACTTGAATCCGTACTTCCACGGCACGACCAGCCGCAGCGGCGCCCCGTTCTGGTTGGGAAGGTCCTCGCCGTAGAGACCGGTCGCCAGCAGCGTCAGCGGGTGCATCGCCTCGTCGAGACGGAGTCCCTCGACATAGGGCCAGTCGATCCCGCCGAACAGCGCCCGCTGCCCCGGCATCTCCTCGGGACGCAGCAGCGTCTGGAAGGCGACGTACTTCGCCGAGCCCGCCGGCTCGACCCGGGCGAGCAGGTCGGAAAGCTGCACCCCCTGCCAGGGGATCACCATCGACCATGCCTCGACGCAGCGCAGCCGGTAGGTGCGGTCCTGGACGTCGGCGGGCCGGACGATGTCTTCCAGGCCGTAGTCGCCCGGCTTGCCGACGAGCCCGTCGATCGTCACCGTCCAGGGATGCGTGGTGAGCGCCCCGGCGTGGGCCTTCGGGTCGCCCTTGTCCCAGCCGAACTCGTAGAAGTTGTTGTACGAGGTGATGTGCTCCAACGCCGTCGGCGGATCGCTCGTCGAGTACCCGCCCGCGGCCATGGCAAGCCCGCCGCCGCCGAAGGCCGCGCCCGCGGTCATGGCGCCGGCCGCAGCGATCAACGCGCGCCGGTTGAGGTGGTCCGCCTGCGGCGTCACCTCGGAGAAAGGAACCTTCGGTCGGCGCCGAACCAGCATGATGACCTCCCCGTCGCGCTTCGACAGCGCCGACCGCTCTCGGCATTCTGGCGACGCCGGCGCGTCCACGTTGCCACAAGTACGCCCCCTGCCCGCCCATCGTTTCGCTCCGACCGATAAACTCGGCGTGACCGGCGCGGGCACGGGAACGCATCGACGCCGCGCCGGCGGGCCGCTAGGGTCCGGGCCTCGAGGCGGGGCGAGCGGCCCGCGACGCAAGAGGAGCGAAACAATGCTCAGGCGAGCCTTCATCCTGGCCGGAACCACCGCCGCACTGGCGCTCGCCGCCTGTTCCGGCGACGGCGACAAGCCGCGCCAGGTGGCCCGAGACGGCGCGGACGTGCTGTCCGTCGCCCGCGCCGCCGGCGCCGGGCGCTTCGCCCGCGCCGCCGCGGAGGCGGGCCTTGCCGAGACGCTCGCCGGCCCCGGCCCCTACACCCTCTTCGCGCCCACCGACCGCGCCTTCGCCGCCGCCGGCCGTGCCCGCGGCGAGGAACTCGCCCGGCTTGTCGCCTACCACATCGTGCCGGGCGAACTGACCAGCGACTTTCTCGAGGGCATGGACGTCAACCACACGACGATGCTCGGGACGAGCCTGAACATCGACGGCACCGAAGGGGCGCTGCGGGTGAATGACGCTACGGTGCTGCAGGCCGATCGGATGGCGTCGAACGGCGTGGTCTTCGTGATCGACCGCGCGCTGACCCCGCGCTGACCGCGAGTCGACCCGCGATTGCCCTGTCGGCGACACGTCAAGTTGGCCGGTCTTCGTAGCGCCGGAGCTGGACCATGGCCCCGACGTAGCGGGCTCGCAGTTCAGATCGTCCAGACCGACCAGGACTGCTGTTCCATGACCTTCCCCCGCGAACGGGCGCGAGGATGCGCGATCCTCCGTCGCGGGGCGCGCCCTCCGGTTCGGAGGCTTCTGGCGGCCCTGACCTCCCCTCCGCCTTACGCACGAGTTGACGGGCGGCGCGGGGCGGGTCCCTATGGCGGGGGCAATGCGGGATGGACGAATGAAGACGGTCTCGGAGAACGCCTGCTTCGGCGGGGTTCAGGGGGTATATGCGCACGCCTCGGAGGTGTGCGGCTGCGACATGACCTTCGCGGTCTACCTGCCGCCCCAGGCGAAGGCGGGGATGGTCCCGGTGCTCTGGTATCTCTCGGGGCTGACCTGCACCCACGAGAACGCCATGACCAAGGCGGGCGCCCAGGGCTGGGCGGCCGCGGAGGGGATCGCGCTGATCTTTCCCGACACCTCGCCGCGCGGCGAGGCGGCGGCCGACGACCCGGCCTATGACCTCGGCAAGGGCGCGGGTTTCTACGTCAACGCGACCGAGGCGCCATGGGCGCCGCATTTCCGCATGTGGGACTATGTCGTCGACGAGCTGCCGGCGCTGGTCTTCGGGGCGCTGCCGCTCGATCGGGAGCGGCAGGGGATCACCGGGCATTCGATGGGCGGCCACGGCGCGCTGACCATCGCCATGACCCGGCCGGAGACCTATCGCTCGCTCTCGGCGATCTCGCCGATCGCCAACCCGACACGGTCGGACTGGGGGCGCAAGCAGTTCTCGGCCTATCTCGGCGCCGACGAGGCGCGGTGGCAGGCGCACGACGCGACCGTGCTGATGCGGGAGAAGGGCTATCCGGGGCCGGTGCTGGTCGATCAGGGGGCGAAGGACCAGTTCCTCGACCTGCTGAAGCCCGAGGCGTTGGTCGCGGCGGCGGCGGAGCGGCGCCAGCCGATGCAGTTTCGCATGCTCGAGGGATACGACCACAGCTACTTCTACGTCGCCAGCGTGATGGAGGATCACGTCCGCTGGCACGCGGAGAACCTCGCTTGACGCCGCGGCGAACCGACGCCGCGGCGCGGGGCAGCCAGAGGAGAAAGATGCCCATGCCGATGAAACTTGCCCGGTTCGCGCTGGCGGCCGCGCCGCTCGTCGTCTGGGCGGCGGCGGCCGCCGCGCAGGACGCTCCCGCCGGCGACGTCGCGGCCGGAGAAAAGGTGTTCCGCAAGTGCGCGGCCTGCCACACTCTCGACCCGAGCGGCAAGTCGAGGGTCGGCCCCGACCTCTATGGCGTCGTCGGACGGACCACCGGCACGCTCGAGGGGTTCAAATACTCCGAGGCGATGACGAAGGCCGGCGAGGAGGGTCACGTCTGGACGGTGGAGGAACTCGACCTCTACCTCGAGAACCCCAAGACGATGCTCCCCGGCAACAAGATGACCTTTGTCGGCCTGAAGAAGCCCGAGGAGCGCGCCGACGTCATCGCCTACATCCAGAGCGTGAGCGGCGGCTGAGCGGCCGCCAGCCGCCGCGAAGGCGCACGGACTCTCCGACGGGCGGCCGTCGGGGAGCCCGTTTCGTGCGTGCGCCCGGCCGCTTCGGGACGATCCCCATACTTTGGTGTGAGTGAGGCACGGGCGCGTTGACAATGCGGCGGCGGGGTTTTCATAAGAGATTAATATGGAGCTGAATGCCCCCGCGTTTCGGGTGGGCGAACGGGAGGAAGACGAATGAAGAAGCTGGAGCTTTCGCTTGCGGCCGTGCTGGCGGCGGGCGTCGCCGCGCCGGCGCTCGCCAACGACTCGGTGCTGGCCGAGACGGCCAACCCCGCGCAGAACGCGATGCAGGCGATGAACTACGCCAACACGCGCTATTCCGAACTCGACCAGATCAACAAGGACAACGTCGGGGATCTTCAGGTCGCCTGGACGTTCTCGACCGGCGTGCTGCGCGGCCACGAGGGCGCCCCCCTCGTGATCGGCGACATGATGTACGTGCATACGCCGTTCCCGAACACGGTCTACGCCCTCGACCTCGCCCAGGACGGTCGGATCGTCTGGCAGTATCATCCCCAGCAGGATCCGAGCGTCATCGGCGTGATGTGCTGCGACACGGTCTATCGCGGCCTCGCCTATGCCGACGGGATGCTGTTCCTGCACCAGGCCGACACGACGCTCGTGGCGCTCGACGCCAAGACCGGCGACGTGAAGTGGAGCGTCAAGAACGGCGATCCGGCCAAGGGCGAGACGAACACCACGACCGTGCTGCCGGTGAAGGACAAGGTCATCGTCGGCATCTCGGGCGGCGAGTTCGGCATCCGCGGGTCGGTGACGGCCTACAACATCGCCGACGGCTCGCTCGCCTGGCGCGCCTACTCGACCGGCCCGGACGAGGAGATGCTGGTCGACCCGGAGAAGACCACCGCCCTCGGCAAGCCGATCGGGGCCAACTCGTCGCTCGACAGCTGGGAAGGCGACCAGTGGCAGATCGGCGGCGGCCCCACCTGGGGCTGGTACAGCTACGATCCGGACCTCGATCTCTTCTACTACGGCACCGGAAACCCCGGCACCTGGAACCCGTCGCAGCGGCCCGGAGACAACAAGTACTCGATGACGATCTTCGCCCGCGATCCCGACGACGGGATGGCGAAGTGGCTCTACCAGATGACGCCGCACGACGAGTGGGACTACGACGGCGTCAACGAGAACATCCTCTTCGACGCCGAGATCGACGGCACGGAGCGCAAGCTCCTGTTCCATCCGGACCGGAACGGCATCGCCTACACGCTCGACCGCGAAACCGGCGAGCTGCTGGTGGCCGAGAAGTTCGACCCGGCGGTGAACTGGACGACCGGCGTCGACATGGACCCGAACTCGCCGACCTTCGGCCGTCCGGCGGTGGTGGCGGAATTCTCCACCGAGCAGAACGGCGAGGACACCAACACCACCGGCATCTGCCCGGCGGCGCTCGGCACCAAGGACCAGCAGCCGGCGGCCTACTCGCCGAAAACCGGCCTGATGTACGTGCCGACCAACCACGTCTGCATGGACTACGAGCCGTTCCGCGTCAGCTACACCGCAGGCCAGCCCTTTGTCGGCGCCACGGTCTCGATGTTCCCGGCGCCGAACAGCCACGGCGGCATGGGCAACTTCATCGCCTGGGATCCGGTGGCCGGCGAGATCAAGTGGTCGCTTCCGGAGCAGTTCTCGGTGTGGTCCGGCGCGCTCGCGACCGCGGGCGACGTCGTCTTCTACGGAACGCTCGAGGGCTACCTGAAGGCGGTCGACGCCAACACCGGCGAAGAGCTCTACAAGTTCAAGACGCCATCGGGGATCATCGGCAACGTCTTCACCTACGAGCGTGAGGGCAAGCAGTACGTCGGCGTCCTTTCGGGCATCGGCGGATGGGCGGGCATCGGCCTCGCCGCCGGCCTGACCAACCCGGTCAACGCCGAAGCCTGGCAGAACGTCGCCGGTCGCGCTGCAACCGGGCGGGAGCTGGACAGCGAGGCGAAGAACGTCGACACCGCGGGCCTCGGCGCCGTGGGCGGCTATGCGGCGCTCTCCGACTTCACGGCGCTCGGCGGCCAGCTGACGGTCTTCGCAGTTCCCAACTGACGCGGCCGCAAGGCCGGCAGGACGCCGCCCCGGCACCCCCGGGGCGGCGTTTTGCGTCTCAGGGACGCGGGCCAGACTAAAGTCTGATTCCGTCCCGCCGGGCTTCGCACTAGCGTTCCGGCAACGAACTTTTCGGGAGGATGGGATGAGATCAGCCGCGCCGTTTCTGGCGTTCGCCATGCTCGTCGCCGGGGCCGTCTCCGCGCAAGACGTGGCCGATACCGCCGCCGTCGAAAACGACGGGGTGCGCTGGTTCAACGCCGAGGGCATCCCGACCTTCAAGGTCGAGGACGACGGCACGGTCGACTGGCCGACCTTCTCCGGCTATCGGCGCTACCACGCTGACTGTCACGTCTGCCACGGACCCGACGGCGAGGGCTCGACCTATGCGCCGGCGTTGAAGGACTCGGCGATGCGGATGGACTACTACGACTTCATCGGCGTGGTGGCGAGCGGCCGGCAGGTGGTCAACGCCGCCGACAATCAGGTCATGCCCGCCTTCGGCACCAACCCGAACGTGATGTGCTATCTCGACGACATCTGGACCTATCTGCGCGCACGCGGCGCGGACGCCGTCCCGCGCGGCCGGCCGGCCAAGCGCGCGGACAAGAGCGATGCCTTTGTCGAGGCGGAGAAGCTCTGCATGGAGCAGTAGGGTGCGGTCTTCGCTCCTGGCGCTCGCGCTGGCGCTCTCGGCCGCCGCCGTCGCGTCGGCGCAGGTGGCGGACCTCGTCGACCGCTCCGCCTTCCGGGTCTGCGCCGACCCGGCCAACAAGCCGCTCTCGGCCGAGGACGGCTCGGGCTTCGAGAACCGGATCGCCGAGCTGCTGGCGGGCGAACTGGGCGTGCCCGTGCAGTACACGTGGTTCCCGCAGGTGACCGGCTTCGTCCGGAACACCCTGCAAGCGGGCAGGTGCGACGTGGTGATGGGCTACGCTCAAGGCGACGAACTCGTCCTCAACACCAATCACTACTACACCTCCACCCATGTGCTCGTGGTCAAGGCGGACGGCGACCTCGCGGACGTGGACACGCTCGCGGACCCGCGGCTCAAGGGGAAGAGGATCGGCGTGGTGGCCGGCGCCCCGCCGACGACGCACGTAGCCCGGCTCGGGCTGATGCCGGACGCCGTGCCCTACAAGCTGATGATCGACCGCCGCGTGGAGGATCCCGCCGGACAGATGCTCGCCGACCTCAAGGCTGGCAAGACCGACGCGGCGCTGCTCTGGGGTCCGATCGGGGGGCCGCTGGTGAAGCAGCGCCACCCGGGCCTGAAGGCGATCCCGCTCCTCGAGGAGCAGGGCACGCCGCGGCTCGTGTACCGCATCACGATGGGGGTGCGCGCCGGCGAGGACGAGTGGAAGCGCCAGCTGAACAGCCTGATCCGCCGCAACCAGGACCAGATCGACGCGATCCTGCGCGACGCGGGCGTGCCGATCCTCGACGACTTCGGCAAGGGCGAGAAGCCCGCCGGCTAGGGGCGGCGTCGCGCCCCGCCAGCGTCATTCCAGCTTCCTGACCCGGAGCCGGGTCAGGCGATTGTCGACGCGGTCGAGAACCTCGAAACGGAAGCCGTGGAAGGCGAAGACCTGGCCGGCGTTCGGGATGGCCTGCGCCTCGTGGATGACGAGTCCGGCGACGGTGTTCGCCTCGTCGTCGGGCAGGCTCCAGTCGCAGGCGCGGTTGAGATCGCGGATGGTCACGACCCCCTCGACCTCGACGGCCCCGTCGGGCAGCACGTCCACCCCGCCCACCTCCGCGACGTCGTGCTCGTCGGCGATGTCGCCGACGATTTCCTCGAGGATGTCCTCGAGCGTGATCAAGCCCTGCAACGCCCCGTACTCGTCCACCACCAGCGCGAAATGCGTGCGGCGACGCAGGAACTCGCGCAGCTGCTCGTCGAGCGGCGTGGCGTCGGGCACGAAGTAGGGCGGCATCGCCACCGACATGACGTCGAAGCGGTCGAGGTCGAGGCCGCCGTCGCCCGCACGGACGAGCCGCTCCACCGCCCGGGACAGGTCGCGCGCATGGACGACGCCCACGATGTTCTCCCGCTCGCCGCGAAAGATCGGGATGCGGGTGTGCGGCGAGTCGAGCGCCTGGGTGAGGATCTCGGCCGCCGGAGCGTCGGCGTCGAGCATCTCGATGTCGCGACGGTGCATCATCACCTCCTCGACCTGCCGTCGCCCGAGATCGAGCGCGCCGAGGAGACGGTCGCGCTCCGCCTTCTCGACCTCGCCCTCGGAATGGCGCTGGGCGATCGCGTCGGCGATCTCCTCCTGAAAGGCGAGGAGAGGCGTGCGGGGATCGGCCGCAACGCCGAATGGCCGCAGCGCCGCCCGCGCCAGCGCCCCTGCCCCGCCCGCGAGCGGCGCCGCCACGCGCACGACGCTCCCGACGGGCCCGGCGAGGCGGGCCGCCATGGCGGGATCGCCGTGCGCGCGCATCCGCGGCAGCGCCTGGGCAAGGAAGAAGAGAAAGGCCGTCATGCCCACGACCGCGACCGCCGCCCCCCAGCGGCCGCAGACGACGAGGGCGAGCCAGGTCGCCAACGCCACCGCCAGCGTATCGACGAACACCGCGCCGAGGAGGAGCGCGCCGCCGAGGCGGCTGCGGTCCTCGCCCAGAGCGAGCGCCCGCGCCGCCCCGCGGTCTCCCTTGTCGGCGAGCGCCTGGAGCCGCGACCGGCTCGCCGTGGTCAGCGCCGCCTCGGCGGCGGCGATGAGCGCCGAGAGCGCGACCAGGGCAAAGGTGGCCGCGAGAACCGCGAGGGCAAGCGGGTCGAGGAGGGACAGGGCGTCGGAAGGGGCGTCCATGGTGACTCCTGCATGCTCGTGCCGGCCTGGCCGGTTATGCGATCCGCCGGCGGGCGCATCAAGCCGGCCGCCCGTAGCGTCACGGTGGCGCCGCCTCGCCGGGCGTGGCAGACCGGTGAGACAGACCGACGCCACGGACCGGCGCGACGGGCCGGCGCGACAGGACGAAAGGATGCGCGGAATGCGGGCGAGCTTCGACTACGGCGGCTGCAACGTGATGGTCGTCGGCGGCACGAGCGGCATCAATCTCGGCATCGCGCAGGCCTTCGCCGAGGCGGGCGCCCGGCTCGGCGTCGCGTCGCGTCGCCAGGAAAAGGTGGACGCCGCCGTGGCGCGGCTCTCGCGCCTCGGCCGCCCGGCGCTCGGCTACGCCTTCGACGTCCGCGACGCCGAGGCGGTCGCGGCCGGGATCGCCGCCTTCGCCGCCGAGACGGGGCCGATCGACGTGCTGGTCTCCGGCGCGGCCGGCAACTTTCCGGCCCCGGCGGCGGCGATCAGCCCGAACGGCTTCAAGTCCGTGGTCGACATCGACCTCCTCGGCACCTTCCACGTCATGCGCGCGGCCTACCCGCACATGCGCCGCCCCGGGGGGAGCCTGATCAACATCTCCGCCCCGCAATCGCAGATCGCCATGCCGTTGCAGACGCATGTCTGCGCCGCCAAGGCCGGGGTCGACATGACGACCCGATGCCTCGCCATCGAATGGGGACCGGAGGGGCTGAGGGTGAACGGCGTGATCCCCGGCCCGATCGACGGCACCGAGGGCATGGCCCGGCTCGCCCCCGACGAGGCGAGCCGCCGCCGGGTCGCGCAGAGCGTGCCGATGCGCCGCTTCGGCGACCCGGCCGACGTGGCCCGCGTCTGCCTGTTCCTCGGCTCGAACGCCGCCGGCTATGTCAACGGCGCGATCATCCCGGCCGACGGCGGCTGGAGCGCGGCGGGGGCGCCGCTCCCCCTGCCCTGACGACCGTCATGCGGCCTCCGCCTGAATGCCTCGCGCCTGCATTAACGATTCAATCCCGACTCTTTTGCTTGGCATATGCGTTGTGCATACGTTGTGCATGAAGCGTGCATCGAAGGATCCGCCGTAAACCTTTGAAACCGTATCACTCGCCGTCGCCCACCCCGCCCGTCGGCGTCGGCGGGGTCCATGCGTCGAGCGCCGCCATCGCCTCCGCCGCGGTCTCGACATGGGTCATGAGGTCGATGTCCGAGGGCGAGATCGTGCCCGCGTCGACCAGCGCCTGCCAGTCGATCACCCGCCGCCAGAAGTCGCCGCCGAAGAGCAGGATCGGCAGCGGCTTCATCCTCCCGGTCTGCACGAGCGTGAGCGACTCGAACATCTCGTCGAGCGTGCCGAACCCGCCGGGGAAGATCGCGATCGCCTTCGCCCGGGTCAGGAAGTGCATCTTGCGGATGGCGAAATAGTGGAAGTTGAAGCTGAGTTCGGGCGTGCCGTAACGATTGGGCGCCTGCTCGTGCGGCAGCACGATGTTCAGCCCGATCGAGACGCCCCCGGCGTCGAGCGCCCCGAGGTTGGCCGCCTCCATGACGCCGGGGCCGCCGCCGGAGCAGATCACCCCCTCGCGGTTGCCGCTCGCCACCGCCCGCAGCGTACAGAGCCGGGCGAACTCGCGCGCCTCGTCGTAGTAGCGCGACAGCGCCGCGAGGCCGGGCGTCGCCGCCTCGTCCGCGCGCCCGGGCGGCGGGATGCGCGCGCCGCCGAAGAGCGCGATCGTCGAGCGCACGCCGCGCTCGGCCAACGCCATCTCGACCTTCAGGAGTTCGAGTTGCAGCCGCACCGGGCGCAACTCCTCCCGGGTCAGGAAGTCGATGTCGGTGAAGGCGAGCCGATAGGACGGCGACAGCGTCTGCGGCGTGTCCGGCGCCTTCTTCGACTGCGCGACGTCCTCGCGCGCATCGGGGAACTTTCTGGGCTCGTTCGGCAGTTTCATGGAACGTCCATACCGGCTCGCGCCGCGCCCTGCCAGTCCGCGCGCGGTCGGAACCTGCGCCGCGTCCGGGAGACGACGGCGCCCGATCAGGCGTCGAAGCGCTTCTCGCCGGAGCCGGAATGCTCCGGCACGGCCGCCTCGCTCAGCGAGAACAGATCCTCCAGGAAATAGGCCGAAAGCTCGGCGCGACTGGCGAGCCCCGACTTGCGGTAGACGCCCTGCGCCTGCTGGCGGATCGTCGCCTCCGAGGTGCGCCGGAGCACGGCGATCTCGCGAAGCGTCGCGCCCTTGAGCAGAAGGCCCGCGATGTCGGCTTCCGCCGGCGTCAGGCCCCACGCCCCGAACTGGCTCTCGATCGCGCGCCCCAGGCCGCCGAGGAAGCGCCGGCTCTGCGCCCGCCAGGCCTCGCCCTCCCGGGCCGCGCGCTCGAGCGAGCGCGACAGGTTCTCCGTCCGGCTCTCCAGGCGGGTGTAACGCACCGCGAGGATGCTGGCGGCGACGGCGGCGCCGATCAGGATCAGCCGGTCGAGGAAGTCGACCGCGAGGTCGGGAAGCCATCCGGCGCCCTCCTCGGCCAAGAGGTCGAGCAAGGTCAGCAGGAGGGCGAGAAGGACGACCCCCAGCCCTCCGAGGACCACGAGACGGCGCTTCTGCATCTTCTCCGCTCCGGGACCGGAGGCCCATCCTACGCCGCGATCGCCGAGCTTCCCATCAACATTCGGACGATAGCCCGGCCGCCCGACCTCAAAGCGGCGCATCCGACGGATGTAGGATGGACGCCGCGGCCGATACGAACCCTCCTGAACGCGGCCCGCCAGCCGGGGCGCGGCGCCGGGCCCCTGTCCCGCAGCGCCCGCACCGGGAGGCCAACGATGTTCACCGAAATTCCGCGACCGGATCCGTCGCAGTTCACGACCCGGATCGACAACGCCTACATGCCGCTCCGACCCGGCACGACCTACGTCTACGCCAACAAGGAGGAGGACGTGGAGGTCCGGGTGACCGTCACCGGCGAAACCCGCGTCGTCGACGGCGTGACGTGCGTGGTGGTGCACGACACCGAGCGGGAGGACGGGTTCGTCGTCGAGGACACCTATGACTGGTTCGCGCAGGACGCCGCCGGCAACGTCTGGTACTTCGGCGAGGAGACCGCCGAATACGAGCCGGGAAGCCCCGACCCGATCAGCACCGAAGGCTCCTGGGAGACCGGCGTCGACGGGGCGCAAGCCGGCGTGGTGATGCTCGCGGATCCGCAGATCGGAATCCGCTACCGCCAGGAGTACTACAAGGGCGAGGCCGAGGACTGGGCCGAGGTCAGGTCCCTCGACGCGCGGATCGCCACGCCATACGGCCGCTTCGACGAAGCGCTCAAGACCCTCGACGTGAACCCGCTCGATCCTTCGCGCGAGCACAAGTTCTACGCCGCAGGGGTGGGAATGCTGCTCGCGACCGACATGGAAGGCGGGCGCGAGGAACTGGTGCGAATCGAGGTCGAGGGCGGCGCCGGAAGGGACAGGCTGCTCGGCTACGCCGGAGGCGACCACATGCGCGGTCTCGCCGGCCGCGACCTTATTCGGGGTCTCGGCGGCGACGACGATCTTTCGGGCGGCCAGGGCCGCGACAAGCTGTCGGGCGGCGGGGGGTGCGACGTGCTGCGCGGCGGCGATGGCGACGACCGGCTGCATGGCGGCTCGGGCGGCGACACCTTCGTCTTCGCCGAATTGCGGAACGGCCGCGCGGAGACCGACACCGTGTGCGACTACGACGCGGACGAGCGCGACGCGCTGAAGATCGCCGGCGGGGCCGGATCGGTGGCGGCGGAGATCGAGGCGCGGACGGGCTGGACCCTCCACCTCGTCGGCGACGGCGACCGGATCCGACTGCCCGGGGTCCGCGACCTGGACGGCGACGGTCACGTGATCGACGAGTTGCTCTTCGCCTGAGCACGGCGGCCGGCGCGGCCGCGTTGCGCCGGGCATCGCGAGCGGCTAGGCACGCGCCAGCCGAACGCAAAGGACCGTGCCATGACTGATCACACCCAGCTGGAGCAGGCGATCGAGGCCGCCTGGGAGGCGCGCGACACGATCACACCCGCCACCGGCGGCGCGACCCGCGCGGCGATCGACACCGTGCTCGAAGGTCTCGACAACGGCCGCGTCCGCGTCGCCGAGCGCCAGCCGGACGGCGAATGGCGCGTCAACCAGTGGGCGAAGAAGGCCGTCCTCCTCGGATTCCGACTGCAGGACATGGGGCCGCAGCCGGGCGGCCCGCAGGGCGGCGGCTGGTGGGACAAGGTCGACTCGAAGTTCAGGGGCTGGTCGGAGCACGACTGGCGGCAGGCGGGCTTTCGCGCCGTGCCGACCTGCGTCGTGCGCCGCTCCGCCTATGTCGCGCCGGGCGTGGTGCTGATGCCGTCCTTCGTCAATCTCGGCGCCTACGTCGACGAGGGAACCATGGTCGACACATGGGCGACGGTCGGCTCCTGCGCCCAGATCGGAAAGCGGGTGCACCTCTCCGGCGGCGTCGGCATCGGCGGCGTGCTCGAGCCGATGCAGGCCGGCCCGACGATCATTGAGGATGACTGCTTCATCGGCGCCCGGTCCGAGGTGGTCGAGGGCTGCATCGTGCGCGAGGGCTCGGTCCTCGGCATGGGCGTCTTCATCGGCAAATCGACGAAGATCGTCGACCGCGCCACCGGCGAGATCACGTATGGCGAGGTGCCCCCCTATTCGGTGGTGGTGGCGGGGAGCCTACCCGGCAAGCCCTTCCCCGACGGCGCGCCCGGCCCGAGCCTCTACTGCGCGGTGATCGTAAAGCGCGTTGACGAACGGACCCGCTCCAAGACGTCGATCAACGAGCTCCTGCGCGACTGATGGAGGTCTATACACTCCTCGTGCAGGTCGGGCGCAAGCCCGGGGACGGCCTGCCGGACGGCGCGACCGGCGCCGCGCTGCTCTGCTACGCTCCCGCACGCGACGAGGAGGAGGCGGTGCGCGAGACCGTGGCGCTCCTCAAGGCCGCCGACCTCGCGCCGCTCGACGTCACCGGCTACGGGCCACTCGACGAGCGCCTCGCCGACGGCGAGGTCGGCGCGGAGGAGCGTGCGTTGATGGAGCGCGCCCTCGCCGAGAACGCCGTCGTCGTGGCGGAGATGACGCCCTTCTTCGACTGAATCCGCTCCGCCGGTGTGGCTCTGGCGCCGCGCCCACCGCAGGACTGCGCACTCACGCGAACGTGAGGGCGCTTTGCGCATGACCATTCGCGCCGCAAGGATTAAGGTATGTGTCAATCGAGCAAACATAAGGAGTACCAGATGTCGGCTCTTACCAGATCCCTGCTCCTCGCGGCCACTGCCGCGACGGCCATCGGCGCCGCCGGCGCGGCCTCGGCCCAGTCCTTCGACGCCTCGTCGCTCTACCTCAAGGGCTTCGGCGGCGCGACCTTCCCGTCGGGCGACGACGAAAGCCTGCGCTCCAACGGCCAGAAGGTCGGCCGCGTCGATCTCGACTATGACACCGGCTACACGCTCGGCGTCGCGCTCGGCTTCCAGGCGACCCCGAACGTGGGCGTCGAGCTTGAGTATGCCTACCGCAATGCCGATTTCGACGGCTCGGCGCGCGTCAACGGCGTTCGGGGCAACATCGACGGCACCGCCAAGGTCAACGCGGTGATGGTCAACGCCCTCTACAACTTCACCCTCTCCAACCCGCAGGTGATGCCGTATGTCGGCGCCGGCATCGGCGCGGCGCAGCTCGACTACGAAGGTTCCAAGTCGACCTCGAACTTCGCCTACCAGTTCATCGCGGGCATCGGCTACGAGGTGGCGCCGCAGTGGACGGTGTACGGTGAGGGACGCTGGTTCGCGACGCCGGAAAGCAAGGTCTGGCCGAGCCGCGGTCTCGCGACCGACCTGTCCTACGAGACCTTTGACCTGCTCTTCGGCGTGAAGTATCAGTTCTAACAGGGCCGCGTGCAGCGGCCCTGTTGCAAGACGGTCGCGAAGCTCCTTCAGCCGAACCCTGTCGTCGCTGCTGCGCATGGCCACCTACCCTTCGCCGCGCGGTCCGGAATGGCCGACGTTGGCGCTTATCCTGGCCACCTACGCCGCCTGGGGCGGCGGGGTGGCCTTCCTCTCCGCGATTTCGCCTTGGCTCGGCGTGCCGGTCGTGGCGGTCATCCTCACGCTGCACTCCTCTCTCCAGCATGAGGTCATCCACGGCCACCCGCTGCCGAGCCGGCGGCTGTCGGAGGCGCTGGTCTTTCCGCCGCTGGGGATCGTCGTTCCCTACGCGCGGTTCCGCGACACCCATCTCGCGCACCACCAGGACGCCGACCTGACCGACCCCTACGACGACCCGGAGACGAACTACCTCGACCCGGCCCTGTGGTCGCGGCTCTCGCGCCCGGCGCGGGCGGTTCTCTGCGCGAACAACACGCTGCTCGGCCGCGTCACCCTGGGACCGGCGATCGGGACCTTCGTGTTTGTCCGTGACGACCTCCTACGCATCCGCGCCGGCGATCGCACGTTGCTCGGTATCTGGGCGCGACATGCCATCGCCGCGGCGGCGGTTCTCGGCTTCGTCGCCGCCTTCACCGCCATGCCGGTCTCGGCCTATCTGCTCGCCTGCTATCTCGCGCTGTCGGTGCTGAAGATCCGCACCTACCTCGAGCACCAGGCCCACGAGCGCGCCCGCGGCCGCTCGGTGATCATCGAGGACCGGGGACCGCTGGCGTTCCTCTTTCTGAACAACAACCTGCACGCCGTTCATCACGCGCATCCGCAGGCGCCGTGGTATCGGTTGCCGGCGCTGTACGCGGAGCGGCGCGAGGAATGGCTGCGCCGCAATCTCGGCTATCGCTACGACAGCTACGGCGAAATCCTGCGCCGGCACCTCCTGCGCCGCAAGGATCCCGTGCCGCACCCGCTCTGGCCGCAGGAATGACCGCCGACCCTGTCGCCACGCTGCCCATGTACGACTGGCCGGAGGTCCGCGACCATACGAACGCGCTGTGGGCCGGCCTGCGGGACGCACTCCGCGCCAGAGGCCTCGCCGCGCCCGAAGCGCTGTCGCGCGACGCCATGCACTGGACCGCCCCGGCGCTCGCCCTGTCGCAGACCTGCGCGCTCCCCTTGCAACTCGGTCTTTCGCAGCGGGTCACGCTGATCGGAGCGCCCGACTACGGCCACCCCGCCTGCCCGCCCGGCTACTACCGAAGCGCGCTCGTCGTACGCGCCGACGACCGGCGCGAAGCGGCGGAGGAACTGGCCGCGGCGCGCTTCGCCTACAACTCCACGGACTCGCAATCGGGCTGGGGCGCACTCGTCGCGGCGCTCGGCCGCCTCGACCCCGACCAGGGACTCGCCACCGGCGCGCACCGGGACTCGGTGCGCGCCGTCGCCGCCGGCAAGGCCGAGGTGGCGGCCATCGACGCGCAGTCCTGGCGGCTGGCGCTGGCCTGGGAGCCGTCCGCGGCGCAACTTCGGGTCGCAGGCTGGACCCGGCCGACGCCCGGCACGCCCTTCGTCACCGCGGGCGGCCGCGACCCCGCCCCTTTCGCCGCCGCTTGCGCCGAGGCCATCGCCACGGTTGCGCCCCCGGTCCGCGCGGCCCTGGGCCTCGCGGGCTTCGCCGCCCTCACGCCGGCGCACTACGTCGACTGAGCAAGTCCAGCCTGCGCCGTTCAGTGTGGGAAGCGGCCCTCGAAAATCGAAAGCCGGACCGCCGATCGCTCGGCTGGTCCGGCTTCGAAGCCCGGAAAACTCGACCCGGGCGCATGGCTACCGACTAAAAGGTCAATACTGCGAGAGAGAGCGTCAGGCCCCGATCGCGAGCTTGCGCTTCGCCTCGGCGCTCTGCGGGTCGCGCAGAACGTAGCCACGGCCCCAGACCGTCTCGATGTAGTTCTCGCCGCCGGTCGCCTCTGAGAGCTTCTTGCGGAGCTTGCAGATGAAGACGTCGATGATCTTCAGTTCCGGCTCGTCCATGCCGCCGTAGAGATGATTGAGAAACATCTCCTTGGTCAGCGTGGTGCCCTTGCGCAGGCTTAGGAGCTCCAGCATCTGGTACTCCTTGCCGGTCAGGTGGACCGAACGTCCCTCTACCTCGACCGTCTTGGCGTCAAGGTTGACAGAAAACTTGCCGGTGCTGATGATCGACTGAGCATGCCCCTTCGAGCGTCGCACGATCGCGTGGATGCGCGCGATCAGTTCCTGCCGGTGGAACGGCTTGGTCATGTAGTCGTCGGCGCCGAAGCCGAATCCCTTGAGCTTCGATTCGGTGTCGTCGGTGCCCGACAGGATCAGGATCGGCGTGTCGACCTTGGCGATGCGGAGCTGGCGCAGCACCTCATGGCCCGTCATGTCGGGCAGATTCAGGTCAAGAAGGATCAAGTCGTAGTCATAGAGCTTCGCCAGATCGACGCCTTCTTCGCCCAGATCCGTCGCGTAGACGTTGAGGTTCGCGTTCTGCAGCATCATCTCGATGCTCTTCGACGTCGTGGGGTCGTCCTCGACCAGCAGGATGCGCATTTTGCTGCACTCCGTCCTAACAGCGGCTCGCTCTGACACAGCCATCCTTAACCGCCGCAAGGTTAACGACAGATTACGGGAGTCGGAGCGTACGCTCTCTCCTTAAAGTTGTCTATACTTCTGGATGGCGGTCACCCGCAGCGCGGCCGCGCCATGGCGGTGAACCGCGGAGCGCCAGATCTCCAGCTCCTCGTCGGAGAGCCGGTACATGTCGCACGCCTCCCGCGCGCCGAGCAGACCGTTGTCGACGGCGGCGACCACCGTCGCCTTGCGCCGCGCCACCCAGCGCTTGGTGTTGATCGGCGGCAGGTCGGAGCGCGTCAGCTTGGAGCCGTCGGCCAGCGTGACGAAGACCGGTCCCTTCTCTCTGCGGATATACATGCCTCGTTCCCTAACACTCGCTACACCCGTGCAATTACTTACGGGGGCACTCATTAAACCCCGGTGAAACCCGGCCTTGTCATTACCATGCGTTTTATTATAACGCGCATCGACCGAAGGAACGCCGCCATGCTCGCCAGCGCCGCGCCGCTCAACAGCCTCGGCTTCGCCAAGCCGTCCGCGCAGACCCGCGTCGTCGTCGCCATGTCCGGCGGCGTCGACAGCTCCGTGGTGGCCGCGAGCCTCGCGGCGGAGGGCTTCGAGGTGATCGGCGTCACGCTTCAGCTGTACGACCACGGAGCGGCGACCGCCCGGCGCGGCGCCTGCTGCGCCGGGCGCGACATTCACGACGCGCGGCGCGTGGCCGAGACGATCGGCATCCCGCACTACGTGCTCGACTACGAGAGCCGCTTTCGCGCGGCTGTCGTGGAGGAGTTCGCCGAAGCCTACCTCGGCGGAGCGACGCCCGTCCCTTGCATCCGCTGCAACGAACGCATCAAGTTCCGCGACCTCCTCGAGACCGCGCTCGAACTGGACGCCGACTGCATGGCGACCGGTCACTACGTTCAACGCACACCCACCCCTCGTGGCGCCATCTTGCGCCGCGCCGCGGACCCTGACCGCGACCAAAGTTACTTCCTGTTCACCACAACGCGCCAGCAGCTGGATTATTTGCGGTTCCCTTTAGGAAATTTTCACACAAAGGCCGACGTGCGCTCGCTGGCCGAGCGGTTCGGCCTGCCGGTGGCCACGAAGCCCGACAGCCAGGATATCTGTTTCGTTCCAGCCGGCTCCTACGCCGACGTCGTCGAGAGGCTGCGGCCCGGCGCCGCGGAGCCGGGCGAGATCATCCACCTGGACGGTCGCGTTCTGGGCGAGCACAAGGGCGTGATCCGCTACACCGTTGGCCAGCGACGCGGCCTCGGGGTCGCGAGCGGCGAGCCGCTCTTCGTCGTCCGCCTCGATCCGGAGGCCCGTCGCGTCGTGGTCGGCCCGCGCGCGGCCCTCGCCCGCCGGACCTTCCCGGTCGCCGAGGTGAACTGGCTCGGCGACGACCACTTCGAGGTCGCGCCGGCGGACGGATGGGAGATCGAGGCGCGTGTGCGTTCCACGCGCGCCCCGAAGCCCGCCCGTCTCCTGCCCGCCGGCGACGGCCGCGCCGTGGTCGAACTCTACGCTCCCGAGGAAGGCGTGGCCCCCGGCCAGGCCTGCGTCTTCTACGACGGAGACCGCGTCCTCGGCGGCGGCTGGATCGCCCGAAGCTGACGCACGGCGATCCTGCGCGTTCAGATCCCGACGCGGGCCGAGGAAAGCGGTGCGAGGCCCCCCCTGTCCCGACCGAGGCTGTGCGGAAACTGCGTGGAAGTTCCGAGCTGTCCAGGGACTTCTTCACGGCGGGCATCGCCCCGTCCCTGTCTTCGCGACCATCGACCATGACACGGCCGAGCTCGCGGTGAACGCCACCGAGGCGTGGCGCGCTCATGAAGCACTCATTGCTGCTTGGCGCCCTTAGCCTCCGTCGTCGGGGTCCGCACCGAAATGCGCGCGGCATGATACCACGGATGTGCGCAGGCAGCCGTGGGAGCCGCGAACCCGAAGAGAGGAGATGAGCCATGATCCTTGAGAACCGCGTCGCCATCGTCACCGGCTCCGGCATCGGACTGGCGCGCGCCCGCGCCATGGCGCGCGGAGGCGCCCGTGTCGTGATCGCCGACCTCTCGCCCGGGCGCAGCGAAGCGACCGCCGCGGCAATCCGTGGCGAAGGACTTTTCGCCGAGGCGGGCCCCACTGACGTCGCCGACGACGTGGCGCTCGACCGGCTGATCGAGGGTACGGTCGCCGATTACGGGCGGCTCGACATCCTGCACAGCCACGCCGGCATCCAGGTGGAGGGAACGCGACGGAGGGCGTCGAGCCCGGCGGAATGGATGCGACTCAACCGCCTGCCCCCACCTGCGGTAGAGCTTGAGCGCGCGCAAGCCGAACTTGCCGTGGTCGGCAACCACGGTCGAGCGGGCGACGAGCGGGCGTCCCCACGGTTGACGCTCGCCCGAGGTCGCGTCTATCGTCGCGGCCAAGCACGAATTGAGGGGGGCGTGAGGATGGCTGCGGTCACGATCCGCAACTTGCGGAAGTCCTTCGGCGCCGTCGAGATCCTCCACGGGGTCTCCATCGACATCGAGGAGGGCGAGTTCGTCGTGCTGGTCGGCCCTTCGGGCTGCGGCAAGTCCACGCTGCTGCGGATGCTGGCGGGGCTCGAGCACGTCACCTCGGGCGACATCCTGATCGGCGACACGCGCGTCAACGACCTGCCGCCCAAGGACCGGGACATCGCGATGGTGTTCCAGAACTACGCGCTCTATCCGCACCTCACGGTCGCGGACAACATGGCCTTCTCGCTGACGCTGAAGCGCGCCTCCAAGGCCGAGATCGACGCCCGCGTCCGTCCCGCCGCCGAGATCCTCGGCCTGACGAAACTCCTCGACCGCTTCCCCCGCCAACTCTCCGGCGGCCAGCGCCAGCGCGTCGCCATGGGTCGCGCCATCGTCCGCGACCCGCAGGTCTTCCTCTTCGACGAACCGCTCTCCAACCTCGACGCCAAGCTCCGCGTCTCGATGCGGGCGGAGATCAAGAACCTGCACCAGCGGCTGAAGACCACCACCGTCTACGTCACTCACGACCAGATCGAGGCGATGACCATGGCCGACAAGATCGTGGTCATGCACGATGGACGCGTCGAGCAGATCGGCGCGCCGCTCGAACTCTACGACGCGCCGGCGAACCTGTTCGTGGCGGGCTTCATCGGCTCGCCGGCGATGAACATGCTGCCGGGCTCCGTCGACGCCGACGGCCGGTTCGTCTCCGAGGGCGGCGTTGTCCTGCCGATCGGCCAGCGGCTCGCCGGAGCGGCCCGCGGCGGCGCCATCTACGGTCTCCGGCCGGAATCGCTGCGGCTCGGCGGCGAGGTGCCCCTGACCATCGAGGTGGTCGAGCCGACCGGCTCCGAGACCCACGTCGTCGGCCGGCTGGGCGACACCCCCGTGGTGGGCGTGTTCCGCGAGCGTGTCTCCGCCGGGCCCGGCGAGCGCATCGGCGTCTCCGTCGAGGCCGCCGCGACGCATCTCTTCGACGCCGCCTCGGGCGTCCGCCTGACGGCATGAGCGCCGCGGCGCGGGTTGCGGGACCCGTCGCCGCGCGAAGCAACACCCGCACTGTCTGGGAGGACTGACGACCATGAGCCGTATCAACCGCCGCGAGCTGATGGCCGGCGCGGCCGCTGGCGTAGCGGCCGCAGCCCTGGCCCCCCGCGCGTTCGCGCAGGGTATCCCCACGCCTACGCCCGAAGCGGGAGCCTCGCTGCGGCTGCTGCGCTGGGTGCCTTTCGTGAAGGGCGAGGAGGAAGCCTGGAACGCCAACACCCAGGCCTTCACCGAGGCGACCGGCGTCGAGGTCCGCATCGACCAGGAAAGCTGGGAGGACGTGCGTCCCAAGGCCGCGGTGGCCGCCAACGTCGGGTCCGGCCCCGACATGGTGATGAGCTGGTTCGACGATCCGTTCCAGTATCCCGACAAGCTCGTCGAGCTCACCGGACTGGCCGAGGCGATCGGCGCGGCGAACGGCGGCTGGTATGACGGCGCGCGCGGCTACGCGGTCCACGACGGGCGTTTCATCGCCATGCCGCTCGCCGCGATCGGCAACGCCATCTGCTACCGCGACAGCCACGTGAAGGCCGCGGGCTTCCAGGAGTTCCCGACCGACACGGCGGGGTTTCTCGAGCTCTGCAAGGCGATGCAGGCGAACGGCACTCCGGCCGGCTTCCCGCACGGCAAGGCGGTCGGCGACGGCAACAACTATGCCCATTGGCTGCTCTGGAGCCACGGCGGCAAGATGATCAATGAGGACGGCACGGTCGGCCTCGACAGCCCCGAAACCCGCGCGGCCATCGCCTATGCCCAGGAGCTCTACAAGACCTTCATCCCCGGCACCGAGAGCTGGCTCGACATCAACAACAACCGCGCCTTCATGGCCGGCCAGATCTCGCTGACGGCGAACGGCGTGTCGCTCTACTACGCGGCCCGCAACGACCCGGCGACGCAGGAGCTCGCGGAGGACATCCGCACCACCAACCTGCCGATCGGCCCCGTGGGCCAGTCGGTCGAGTTGCACCAGACCACGTCGATCTCGATCTTCAACCACACGAAGTATCCGCAGGCGGCGATGGCCTATCTCGCCTGGATGTACGACACGGCGCGGATGAACGCCTGGATCGAGGGGGCGAGCGCCTATTGCTGCGGCGCCGCCAAGGGCTTCGCCGACAACCCGGTGTGGACGTCGAACCCCGTCCACGCGGCCTATGCCAAGGCCTCCGCGAGCCTGCGCCCGAACGGCTACGCCGGCCCGCTCGGCTACGCCTCCGCCGGGGTCATGGCCGACTACGTGCTCGTCGACATGTTCGCCCAGGCGGTCACCGGCCAGGCCTCGCCCGACGACGCGATCGCCACGGCCGCCAAGCGCGCGAACCGCTACTACGGCTGAACGCCGCCGCTGGCCGGTCCCGACCCGGGGCCGGCCAGCGCGCTCCCTGCCCGGAGGAGGAAGCATGGCCGAAACCCCGAAACGGGCGAACATCTGGTCCCGTCTCGCCGAGAGCCGCAACGGCCTCGGCTTTCTCTTCATGTTGCCTGCCGCGGCGTTCCTGCTCTGCTTCCTCACCTACCCGCTCGGCCTTGGCGTCTGGCTCGGCTTCACCGACGCCCGCATCGGCCGCGAGGGCATGTTCGTCGGGCTCGACAACTACCGCTGGCTCGCCGACGACAGCGTTTTCTGGCTCGCGGTCTTCAACACGCTCTTCTACACCGTCGTCGCCTCAGTGCTGAAATTCGGCCTCGGTCTCTGGCTCGCGCTGCTCCTGAACGAGAACCTGCGCTGGAAGACCTTCTTCCGTGCCGTCATTCTCCTGCCATGGGTGGTGCCGACCGTGCTCTCGGCGCTGGCCTTCTGGTGGATCTTCGACAGCCAGTTCTCGATCATCTCGTGGGTGCTGATTAAGTGGGGCCTCATCTCGGCCCCGATCAACTTCCTCGGCGAGCCCTGGAACGCCCGCTGGTCGGTGATCGCGGCGAACGTCTGGCGCGGCGTGCCCTTCGTCGCCATCTCGCTGCTCGCCGGCCTCCAGACCATTCCCCAGTCGCTGAACGAGGCGGCCGCGCTCGACGGCGCCACCTCCTGGCAGCGTTTCCGCCGCGTCACGCTGCCGCTCCTGACCCCGATCATCGCGGTGGTGATGACCTTCTCCGTGCTCTTCACCTTCACCGACTTCCAGCTCATCTACGTGCTGACCCGCGGCGGCCCGGTGAACGCCACCCACCTGATGGCGACGCTCTCGTTCCAACGAGCCATCCCCGGCGGCCAGCTCGGCGAGGGCGCGGCCATCGCGGTCGCGATGATCCCGTTCCTGCTCGCGGCGATCCTTTTCAGCTTCTTCGGCCTCCAGCGCCGCAAGTGGCAGCAGGGCGGAGGCGACTGATGGCGCGGTTCGAGAAAGACCCCGAGGACATCGTCGAAGAGGCCCTCGACGTCGGTCGTCACGCGCCCGCACCGATCGACGACATCGTCGGCATGGAGCAGTACAACTCCCTGCCCCGCCGCATCCTCGTCGTCTACCTGCCGCTCGCGGTCTTCATCTTCGTGCTGCTGTTTCCGTTCTACTGGATGGCGATCACGGCCGTGAAGCCGAACCACCAGCTCACCAACTACAACGAATACAGCCCGTTCTGGGTGGTCGGTCCGACGCTGGAGCACATCCGCTATCTGCTCTTCGAGACCTCGTATCCCGGATGGCTCTGGAACACGATCCTCGTCTCCGTCGCCTCGACGGTTCTGGCGCTCGCCGGCGCGGTCTTCGCCGCCTACGCCATCGAGCGCATCCGCTTCACCGGCGCGCGGGTGACCGGGCTGATGATCTTCCTCGCCTATCTCGTGCCGCCCTCGATCCTGTTCATCCCGCTCGCCTACATCGTCTTCAAGGTCGGCATCTTCGACTCGCGCCTCGCGCTGATCCTCACCTACCCGACCTTCCTGATCCCGTTCTGCACCTGGCTCCTGATGGGCTACTTTCGCTCGATCCCCTACGAGCTCGAGGAGAGCGCGCTGGTCGACGGCGCCTCGCGCTGGCAGATCCTGACCCGCGTCATCCTGCCCCTCGCCGTGCCGGGCCTGATCTCGGCCGGCATTTTCGCGTTCACCCTGTCGTGGAACGAGTTCATCTACGCGCTCACCTTCATCTCGTCGTCCGAGAACAAGACGGTGCCCGTCGGCGTCCTGACCGAGCTCGTTCGCGGCGACATCTACGAATGGGGGGCGCTGATGTCCGGCGCGCTCATCGGCTCGCTGCCGGTGGTGATCCTCTACTCGTTCTTCGTCGACTACTACGTTTCCTCGATGACGGGAGCCGTCAAGGAATAGCCTCCCCGCACCCGTCGGCGGCCGCCTCGGCGGCGGCGAGGGCGCGGCCGACGTCGGTCTCCATCCCGACCGCGCGCAGGGCGCGGCCAAGCGCCGCGAGGTCGCCGAGCACGACGTCGAGGCGCGCCCGCGCCCCGGTATGGTTCATCCGGACCAGCCGTTCGCCGCCCGGACCCGCCCCGGCCGAGAGCGCAGTCGCGGGGCCCGCGGCGGCGAGCGCGCGCGCCGCGTCGAGTCCCTCCGGCAGCGCCGCCGCGGTGACGAGGTTGGAGGCGTGCGCCGACGCGACCCAGGCGCGGCCCGTCAGCGCCAGCGCCCCCGCCCGCGCCGCGGCGGCGGCGCGTCGGTGTCGGGCCCGGAGCGACGGCATTCCCTCCGCCTGCACCCGCGCCAGCGTTGCGGCCAGCGCATGGAACTCCAGCGCCGACGGCGTCCCCGGCAGCGCCCCGCGTCCCGTCCCCAGCCACAACGACCGCAGGTCGCCGAGCGACAGGATCGACGGCGCCTCCCCCGGCGGCGCGACCCGCTCCCAGGCGGCGGGCGACACCGAGAGCGCCGAGACCCCCGCCTGCCCGCCCAGCGCCTTCTGCGGCCCGATCACCGCCACGTCGATCCCGGCCGCGTCCACGTCGAGCGCGTGTCCGCCGACCGACGCCACGGCGTCCACGACCACGAGCGCGCCGTGCGATCGGGCAAGTGCGACCACCTCCTCCAGCGGGTTCAGGATACCGGTGGCGCTCTCGGCGTGGACGATCGTCACGAGGTCGAACCGCCCGCTCGCGAGCGCCACGGCGACGGCGGCCGCCTCGACCGGCCTCCCCGGCGCGGCGACGAGTTCGACCGCCGTCGCCCCGGCCCGCCGAAGCCAGCCCGCGATCCAGCGTCCATACATCGAGGTGACGACGCAAAGCGCGCGCATCCCCGGCCGCCCGAGCGAGGCGGCGACCGCCTCCAGCGCCACCGCCGCCTCGCCCTGCACCAGCAGAACGTCGTTCCGCGTGCCGAGGATGCGCCCGACCGCGTCGGCGAGCGGCGCATAGCCCTCGGCCGGGAACCCGGGCGCGTCGGGCAGGCTCGTCCAGGTCATGCGCTTGCCCCTCTCTCCAGCCGCGGCACGGCGGCGATCAACGCGCGGGTCAGATCGGCCTTCGGCGCGGCGACGAGCCGTTCCGCGGGCCCCGTCTCGACGATGCGTCCGGCGTCCATCACCGCGATCCGGTGCGAGACGGCGCGGACCACGGCGAGATCGTGCCCGACGAACAGATAGGCGAGCCCCAGATCCTCCTGAAGCCGCACCAGCAGGTCGAGCACCCGCGCCCGCACCGAAGCGTCGAGCGCCGAGACCGCCTCGTCGAGCACCACGAGCCGCGGCCCCGGCGCGATCGACCGCGCGATCGCCACCCGCTGCCGCTGCCCGCCGGACAAAGTCGCCACCGGCTGCGCCGCAAGGTCGGGCGACAACCCCACCTGCGCCAGCAGCGCCGCAACCCGCTCCGCCCGGTCCCGACGGGTTCCGAGACCGTGGATGCGCAGCGCCTCGCCGATGGCGCCGCCCGCCGTCGCCCGCGGATGAAACGCCGCCGCCGGATCCTGGAACACCATCTGCATTCGCCCCCGGGCCCGCCGCAGCGACCGTCCCGACAGCGCCAGCCAGTCCAGCCCGTCGAACCGCACCGCCCCGGCGTCCACCGCGACCAGCCGCGTCAGCGCCCGCGCCAGCGTGGTCTTGCCGCAGCCCGACGGCCCGATCAGCCCCAGCGTCTCGCCGGCGCCGATCGCGAGCGACACCTCCGCCAGCGCCTGCGTCCGGCGCGGCCCGCCAAAGTCCTTCGACAGGCCCCGAACCTCCAGCAGGCTCATCAGTGCACCCTTGCGGTGGTTGAGCTTTTCACCCCGCATGCGGGGTGAAAAGCTCGGCCCGCACCGAGCGCCCGCCGCGACGGCCAAGCTCGCTTGCCAGCGAACGGCCAGCATGAGAC
>NZ_JAGOID010000035.1 GCF_017995835.1 Amaricoccus sp. | reverse complement strand
GCCACATAGCCGAGATGCACATGGGCGAAGCGGCGGATCTCGCTGCCGACGACGCCCGCCCGGTGGCGCTCGAGGTCCGCGACGCCAGCCTCGGCCGCGCCCTCGACCACTTCTCGATTTCCCTGCGCAAGGGCGAGATCACCGGCGTCTACGGCTTCATGGGCTGCGGCCAGATCGAGCTCGCCCGCGCGCTCTTCGGCAAGCTGAAGCTCTCCGGCGGCGAGGTGGCGCTCGACGGCGCCCCCGTGCGGCTGCGCTCCACCTCTGCCGCGCGGCGCGCCGGCATCGCCTTCGTGCCCGAGAACCGGCGGATGATGCTGTTCCGCACCGAGCCGGTCTACAAGAACGTTTCGATCGCCATCCTCGACCGTATCTCGCGCGTGCTCCTGAAGCCCACGCGCGAGCGCGAGATCGCCGCCGAGCATGTCCGCGACCTGCAGATCCGCCCGCCGAAGACCGGCATCGCGCTCGGCTCGCTCTCCGGCGGCAACCAGCAGAAGGTCGCGCTGGCGAAGTGGCTCACGTACCTGCCGAAGGTGCTGATCCTCGTCGAGCCCACGCGCGGCATGGACGTCGGCGCCAAGGAGGACGTGATCCGCATCCTGAAGTCGCTGCGCGACCGCGGGGTGGCGATCCTCGTGCTCTCTACCGAGCCGGAGACCATCCTGACGCTGGCCGATCGTGTCACGGTGATGAAGCGCGGCGCCGCCAGCGCCGAGTTCGCCACGGGGCGCATCACCAAGTCCGACCTCCTCGCAGCCGCCTGACGGGAATCCCATGACCAGCACAGACGACATCGGCAGGCAGGACGGCGGCGTGCGGCGCTTTCTCGCCGACCAGCTCCGCAACATCGCCCCCGTGTTCACGCTCCTCGTGCTGGTGGCGTTCTTCGCCTTCGCGAGCCCGTCCTTCTTCACCGTCGCGAATGCTATGAACATCGCGAGTCAGGTGTCGATCACCGGCATCATCGCCGTCGGCCTCACGTTCGTGATCCTGACCGCCGAGATCGATCTCTCCGTCGCCGCCATCGCCAACGCGATCGGCATCACGGTGGCGTTCTTCACCTTGCAACCGGACTACGTGAACATCGCCAACGTGCCGCTGCCTGGCGTCATCGCGGTGGTCCTGACGCTGCTCTCCTGCTTCGCCTTCGGCTGCCTGACCGCCTTCGGCGTGACCCGGATCGGCATCCCGTCGTTCATCATGACGCTCGCGGTGATGCAGATCGCCAACGGCGTCTCGGCGCTGCTGGTGCGCGGCCAGATCGCCTACAACTTCCCCGACATCGTCCACTATCTCGGGGCGACCTCGATCTTCGGCATCCGCTGGACGATCATCGTCTGCCTGATCTTCCTCGGCGTCGCGCATTTCGTACTGACCTACACGCGCTTCGGCCGCTACGTCTACATGGTGGGCGGCAACCGCGAGGCGGCCGAGTATTCCGGCGTCAACGTACGCGCCATCATCGCGGCGGTGATGATCATTTCGGCCATGTGCTCGGGCGTGGCAGGGATGCTTGGCGTCGCCTATTTCGGCTCGGCGCAGCAGAACCAGTTCGACACGTTCCTGCTCGACGCGATCGCCGCGGTGGTGGTCGGCGGCACCTCGCTCTTCGGCGGGCGCGGCGGCATCGGCAACACCATTGTCGGCCTGCTGGTCCTCGGGGTGCTGAACAACGGCCTCGACCACGTCCAGATCGACAGCTTCCTGAAGATCCTGATCCGTGGCCTGATCCTGCTTATCGCGCTCATCGTCAACGTCTACGCCCAGGTCCTGCGCGAGACCGGTCCCCAGACGGATTGACGACCGCGAATCACATACTCGTGAGGCGGCCGCGCTCCCGCGTGGGGGCCGTTCTTATTCGGAGCAAAGGTGCGCGCCTGCACAACCGTGCCGAGTATAGCGAGACGGCTTTGGCGACATTCTGCGCGCGCCACATGCATTGAGGGCATGCGATCGGCGGTATTCTGGCGGGAACGCTTTACGCACCAAACTCCGTCAACTAAGTTTTCCGGGCCGAGGGAGGGGTTTCTTCGGAATATTCTGCTGCGCACGCGATGGGCCATCCATCGTGCGATGTGGGTTTGTCATGAGGAAGAGTCATGGGTATCTATGATGGGTACTACAAGTATCAGTACAGTGTTTCCTATCTGAGCGGGCTAGACAGCCTTTCGGCGCGCGATCCATCGGGACACGGCAACAACCTGACGCACGATGACTGGGGATCGGCGCATCACGCCTTCCGCAGGGAGACGCCCAACAGCTACCGCGACGGGCTCGGCCTGGAGTGGGATCTGCCGATCCAGAACAATGGCTCCCAAGGCATTCCACCGAACGTGGACAGCCCCAACCCGCTTTTCGATCGCGTCGGCGACATGCCGCGGCCGCGAGACATCACCAACCTGATCATGGCGCAGCCGACCGACGGGGCCGGCAACGACATCGACATTCCCAGCTCGGCCAGGATCTCGGAATATTTCCAGTTCTTTGGGCAGTTTCTCACCCATGACGTCGCTGAGGCCCAACTCGTCGGGTCGAGCGACTTCGACGGCGACCCGGTCAACGCCGACCTCCCTGGCGCGCCGCTCTTCCTCGACGGCCTGCTCTTCCCGTTCGCCCGCACCCCGGACGCGGACGGGAATCCGTCCAACGGCAACGAGCGCAACCAGATCAACGACGAAACGAGCTATCTCGACCTGTCGAACGTGTACGGGAGCGACCAGCGGATCCTCGATCTCCTGCGGGAGCGCGATGCGGGCGGCGACCACACCGCCCGCCTGCTGACCGGACCGAACGACGTCCTCCCGACCATCCAGGCGGTGTACGATCACCATTCGCCGTTCGACGGGTCGCTGACCGAGGACAGCGTCTTCACGCTGATCAACGCCAACGCGCCGGGTTCGCCCGCGGCGGGGGTGATGACGGACTTCGCCGCCGGCGACAACCGGGTGAACCAGCAGCCGCACCTCGCCTCGCACCACATCCTGTGGCTGCGGAACCACAACTGGCACGTCGATCAGCTAGAGGCGGCCTATCCCGGCTGGACCGAGGACCAGCTCTTCGAGGCGGCGCGCGCGCTGAACGAGGCGGAATGGCAGAACGTCGTCTACAACGAGTACATGACGAAGCTGGTCGGCAAGAACGCCCTCTCCGCCTATTCGGGCTACAAGCCGGACGTGGACCCCACCGTCATCAACGAATGGACCACGGTCGCCTTCCGCTTCGGCCACGACGAAACCCGTGACCGGCTCGACGCGCTGGACGAGCGCGGTACGGTGCTTCAGACCCTGACGCTCGGCGAGGCGTTCGCGCTCGGCGCCGACGGCGTCCGCACCGACGTCGATCTCAACAAGTGGGTCCGGGCCCAGCTCTCCGCAGTGACGCAGGAGATCGACGGCAAGGTCGTCTCCGGCAACCGCAACGTCCTGTTCGGCATTCCCGGACCCGGACCGGGCGGGTTCGCGACCGTCGACCTCGAGGTCTTCGACATCGCCAGGGGCCGCGACCATGGCGTCGGGCGCTACAATGCGCTTCGCGACGGGCTCGGCAACGGGCTCGACCCCTATGACGACTTCGATGACTTCGCTGCTGCGAACGGGGTCGACGCCGCGACGCTTCTCGCGCTCAAGCAGCTCTACAACACCGGCCCCGACACGAATGGCGATGGCGTCCCGGACACGGACGGCATCGACCGGCTCGACGCGATCGTGGGCGGCTTGCTGGAAAAGAAAGCGCCGGGTTCGCTGCTCGGCGAAACGTTCACACTGCTCAACGTCATGCAGTTCGAGGCGTTCAGGGACGGCGACCGGTTCTTCTATCTCAACCGGTTCAAGGACAACCCCGACCTGATCGATATGATCGAGTCGATCTCGCTCGCCGACATCGTCGAGCGCAACACCTCGATCGACCACGTCTATCGGGACGCCTTCCTCGGGCATGCCCGCAAGGGCGGGACCAACGGCAACGACACCATCAACGGCGCCAACGGGCACGATCTGCTCATCGGCTTCAAGGGCAACGACAAGCTCTACGGCAAGAAGGGCAACGACGACATCTACGGCGACGACGGCAACGACCAGGCCTGGGGCGGCGACGGCGCCGACATGATCTGGGGCGGCGTCGGCAAGGACAAGCTCAACGGTGATGGCGGTCACGACTATCTCGACGGCGGCGCGGACGACGACGAGTTGCGCGGCGCCGGCGGCGACGATTTCCTGTTCGGCGGCTCGGGCAAGGACAAGCTCTGGGGCGGCCGCAACGCCGACTATCTCGACGGCGGCGAAGGTAACGACCAACTCCGTGGAGAACACGGCCGGGACACCTTTGCCTTCGGCTACAACTCGGGCAAGGACACGATCTACGACTTCACCAGGGAGGATCGGCTCGATCTGTCCGCGCTCGACTTCCACACGGTGCAGGACGTGCGTGACGCCAGCTACAAGTCCGGCAGGCACACCGTCATCGAGCTCGACGACTACGGCGCCTCGGTCAAGCTGATGAACGTCGCCTGGAAGCTCGGGTCCGCCCAGCTCATCCTCGCCGATGACGGCGGCTTGCTCGTCTGATGCGGTTTCCGTCTGAAGGCTTCGGCGTCAAAGGTTTACGGCGGATCCTTCGATGCACGCTCCATGCACGACGTATGCATAACGCATATGCCAGGCAAAAGAGTCGGAATTGAATCGTTAATGCGCGAGGCATTCAGGCGGAGGCCGTGTGACAGCGACGCCTGAACGAGAAGCGGCGGCCCCATCGGGGCCGCCGTAGCTGTTCCGTGATATGCGGACGGCTGGCCGCGGCATCGCCCCGCGCCCGTCAGGATCGGGCGCGCCTCGAAGGGACGCGCCCGCGCGCGGTCAGGCGAGCATGCCCATCGGATGCTCGATGTAGTCCTTCAGTTTGGCGAGGAACTCCGCCCCGAGCGCCCCGTCGATCACCCGGTGATCGACCGAGAGCGTCACCGACATTGTCGTCGCGATGACGATCTCGCCGTTCTTCACCACCGGCTTGGTCACGCCCGCGCCGACCGCGAGGATCGAGGCGTGCGGCGGGTTGATCACCGCGTCGAAGTTCTCGATCCCCATCATCCCGAGGTTCGAGATCGCGAAGCTGCCGCCCTGGTACTCGTGCGGGGCGAGCTTGCGGCTGCGCGCCCGCCCGGCGAGATCCTTCATCTCCGCCGAGATCGCCGAGAGCGTTTTCTTGTCGGCGTCGCGGATCACCGGGGTGAAGAGCCCGCCCTCGATCGCCACCGCCACGGCGACGTCCGACGGCTTCAGCTTCAACACCCGGTCGCCGGCCCAGACCGCGTTGCAGTCCGGCACGGCCTGCAAGGCCAGCGCGCAGCCCTTGATGACGAAGTCGTTGACGCTGAGCTTCACGCCACGGCTCTCCAGCTCCTTGTTGAGCTGGCCGCGGAACTTCAGCAGCGCGTCGAGCTCGATCTCGCGGCGCAGGTAGAAATGCGGGATCGTCGACTTGGCCTCGGTGAGCCGCGCCGCGATCGTCTTGCGCATCCCGTCGAGCTTGACCTCCTCGAACTCGCGATCGGCGTAGATCTTCTTCACCGTTTCCGCGTCCGGTCCCGCCGGCGCCGCGGCCGCCGGCGCCTTGGCCGGGGCCGCCGCCGCAGCCGGGGCCGCTGCGGGAGCCGCGCCCGGCTTCGCCGCCTCGACGTCCGCCTTGACGATGCGCCCGTGCGGGCCGGAGCCCTGCACCGCCGCGAGGTCGAGCCCCTTCTCCTTGGCGATCCGCCGCGCCAACGGCGAGGCGAAGACCCGTTCGCCCGAGCCCGCCGCAGGCGCCGCCGCCGCCGCCGGGGCCGTCGCGCCGTTCGCCTTGGGGGCAGGGGCCTCGGCCGCCGGCGCGGGAGCGGCCGCTGCCTTGGCCGCCGCTGGCGCGGCCGAGATCGCCGAGGCGTCCTCGCCCTCCTCGAGCAGGACGGCGATGACGTCGTTGACCTTCACGCCCTCGGTTCCCTCGGGTACGACGATCTTGCCGAGCACGCCATCTTCGACGGCCTCGAACTCCATCGTCGCCTTGTCGGTCTCGATCTCGGCCATCACGTCGCCGGAGGCGATCCTGTCGCCCTCCTTCTTGAGCCAGCGCGCGAGCGTGCCCTCCTCCATCGTCGGCGAGAGGGCGGGCATCAGGATGTTGATCGGCATGACCGGCTCCTCAGCGGTAGGTGACGGCCTTCACGGCCGCGATCACTTCGGGAACGGTCACCAGCGCGAACTTCTCCAGGTTCGCGGCATACGGCATCGGCACGTCCTTGCCGGCGACGTTGATCACCGGCGCGTCGAGCCAGTCGAACGCCTCCTGCATGATCGTCGCCGAGACGTAGTTGCCGACGGACCCCTGCGGGAAGCCTTCCTCGACGGTGACGCAGCGGTTGGTCTTCTGCACCGAGCGGACCACCGCGGCGGTATCCATCGGCCGCAGCGTGCGCAGGTCGATCACCTCGGCCTCGATCCCCTCCTTGGCGAGTTCGTCGGCCGCGGCGAGCGCATAGCTCATGCCGATGCCGAAGCTGACGATCGTCACGTCCGAGCCCTTGCGCGCGATCCGCGCCTTGCCGATCGGGACGGTGAAGTCCTCGAGGTCGGGAAGCTCGAAGCTCCGGCCATAGAGGATTTCGTTCTCGAGGAAGATCACCGGGTTGTTGTCGCGGATCGCCGATTTCAGGAGACCCTTCGCGTCGGCCGCCGTGTAGGGCATGCAGACCTTGAGGCCGGGGATGTTGGAGTAGAGCGCCGCGAAGTCATGGCTGTGCTGCGCCGCCACGCGGGCCGCGGCGCCGTTCGGGCCGCGAAACACGATGGGCGCGCCCATCTGGCCGCCTGACATGTAGAGCGTCTTGGCTGCGGAGTTGACGATATGGTCGAGCGCCTGCAACGCGAAGTTGAAGGTCATGAACTCGACGATCGGCCGCAGCCCGGCAAAGGCGGCTCCGACCGCCATGCCGGCGAAGCCGTGCTCGGTAATCGGCGTGTCGATGATGCGCCGCGCGCCGAACTCGTCGAGCAGGCCCTGGCTGATCTTGTAGGCGCCCTGGTACTCGCCGACCTCTTCGCCCATCAGGAAGACGTCGCCGTCGCGGCGCATCTCCTCGGACATGGCGTCGCGCAACGCCTCGCGCACCGTCTGGGTCTTCATCGCCGTGCCGGCGGGAACCTCGGGCTCGGCCTCCGGCTCGGGCGGCGCGGCCCTGGGCTGGGCCGGCATCTTCTCGGCCGGCGCGGCCTCGCCCGGGGTCTCGATCGCCGCCGCCGGCGCGGCCGGCGCCGCGACCGCCGAGGCGTCCTCGCCCTCCTCGACCAGCACCGCGATCGGCGTGTTGACCTTCACCCCTTCCGTGCCTTCGGGGATCAGGATCTTGCCGACGAGGCCCTCGTCGACCGCCTCGAACTCCATCGTCGCCTTGTCGGTCTCGATCTCGGCGAGGATCTGGCCCGAGGCGACCTTGTCGCCCTCCTTGACCAGCCACTTCGCCAGCGTGCCCTCTTCCATCGTCGGCGAGAGGGCCGGCATCAGAATCTGCGTCGCCATGGTTCGGCCCCCCTCAGGCGTATACGTCGGTCCAGAGCTCGGATTCGGCCGGCTCGGGGCTATCCTGGGCGAACTGCGCCGATTCGTTGACGATCGCCTTGATGGTCTTGTCGACCTCCTTGAGATCGTCCTCGGTTGCGAGGTTCCCCGCCATCAGCATGTCGCGGACATGGTCGATCGGGTCGCGCTCCTCGCGCATCTTCTGCACCTCCTCGCGTGTCCTGTACTTGGCCGGGTCCGACATCGAGTGCCCGCGATAGCGGTAGGTGTTCATCTCGAGGATGTACGGCCCCTCGCCTGCGCGGCAATGCGCGGTCGCCTTCTCGCCTGCCGCCTTGACCGCGAGCACGTCCATGCCGTCGACGGCCTCGCCCGGGATGCCGAAGGCCTCGCCGCGGGTGTAGAGCGCCGGGGTCGACGACGCGCGCTTCAGGCTGGTGCCCATCGCGTACTGGTTGTTCTCGATCACGAATATGCAGGGCAGCTTCCAGAGCGAGCACATGTTGAAGCACTCGTAGATCTGGCCCTGGTTCGCGGCGCCGTCGCCGAAATAGGCGAAGCTGACGTTGTCGTTGCCGCGATACCTGTTGGCGAAGGCGAGGCCCGCGCCGATCGAGACCTGGGCGCCGACGATGCCGTGGCCGCCGTAGAACTTCTTCTCCGCGGAGAACATGTGCATCGAGCCGCCCTTGCCGCGGCTGTAGCCGCCCGAGCGTCCGGTGAGTTCGGCCATCACGCCCTTCGGGTCCATGCCGCAGGCGAGCATGTGGCCGTGGTCGCGGTACGAGGTGACGCGCTGGTCCCCTTCCTTCGCCGTGGCCTCGAGCCCGACGACGACCGCTTCCTGACCGATGTAGAGGTGACAGAAGCCGCCGATCAGGCCCATTCCGTAGAGCTGGCCGGCCTTCTCCTCGAAGCGCCGGATCAGCAGCATCTCATGGTAGTACTCGAGCAGCTCTTCCTTGGATGCGTTGGGTCTCTTCGCGGTCGCGCGGCGCGCAGTCGCCATCTGCCTTCCCCCCGGATCGTAAATTGGTTTAACTTTAAACCAGTGGCGATTATATCCCGCCGCAAGCGGGATGGAAGGGGTGTAATCGATTTCGCAGTTTCAGCGAACGAGGATTTCGTCGGGACGGCCGAGGCCCAGGACCCGCCGGGCCTGCTCGTCGAGCAGGTCGAGGTCGAGGCTTCCGCTCGACAGCCGCTCGGTCTTGTTGGCGATCGCGGCGCGGGCGGCGCTCAACTCGGCCAGTTCGGCGGCGAGCCGCTTTTCCTGCGCCTCGATCTGGAACAGCCGGAACAGACCGTGCTCGCCCTGAAGCGCGGCAAAGGTCAGGTAGCCCATCAGGGCGATGGTGACGACCGCAAAGACCGAGCCGGCCACCGCCCCGCGCTTCGGCTCGCTTTCTGAATTGAATCCAGCCATTTGGCCCCGAACGTTCGATCGTTCGCGGACTATGGCCGAAAACGCGGGCGTTGTGAATCCCCCAAAGGGTTAACGCCGCGAGGCGCGCCGTGCGCCGCGGGGGGAATGCAGAACGGGGACCGTCGCCGATCCCCGTCCGATGTGCCGGGAGGGCCGGCTACTCGCGGCCCTTGTAGATATCGACGAGCTTGCCGAGCATCGCCATGGCGTCGGCGCGGCTCCGCTGGAAGGTGTTGCGGCCGATGATAGAGCCGTTGCCGCCGCCGTCGCGGATGGCGCGCGCGTCGTCGTAGACCGCATCCGACCCCTTGGCCGCGCCGCCGGAGAACACCACGATCCGCCGCCCGCCGAAGGCGGCGTCCATGCAGTGCGCCACGCGCTTCGCCTGGGTCGAGACGTCGATCTTGCGGTCCTCGTAGACCTTCTTCGCCTCCGGCAGCATCAGGTGGTCGGTGGAGAGCTTGATCTTGATGACATGCGCGCCGATCAGCGCCGCGATCTGCGCGGCATAGGCGGCGACGTCGATGGCGGTCTCGCCGTCCTTGGTGATCGCCTCGCCGCGCGGATAGGACCAGATCACCGTGGCGATGCCAACCGAGGCGGCCTCGCGGCGCATCTCGACGATCTCCTCGTACATGTCGAGCTGAGCGTCGGAGCCCGGATAGATCGTGAAGCCGATCGCCGCGCAGCCGAGGCGCAGCGCGTCGTCGACCGAGGCGGTCACGGCCTGGTTCTTGCCCGCCCCGTCCGACATCAGCGAGTTGGCCGAGTTGGCCTTGAGGATCGTCGGGATCTGCCCGGCGAAGCTGTCCGCCCCCGCCTCCAGCATCCCGAGCGGCGCGGCGTAGGCGTTGAGCCCGGCGTCGATCGCCATCTGGTAGTGGTAGTGCGGGTCATAGGCCGGGGGGTTAGGCGCGAAGCTGCGCGCCGGCCCGTGCTCGAAGCCCTGATCGACCGGCAGGATGATCATCTTGCCGGTGCCGCCGAGCCGGCCCTCCATCAGCATCCGGCAGAGGTTCCCCTTCACGCCCGGGTTCTCGCCCTCGTAGTTGGCGAGGATCTTCTGCACGGCGCGGCTGGCCTTCATGGTCGGTCCTTTCTCACTGGGTAATTAGCGTCACTGGTCGAGAGCCGCCACGCCGGGCAGGGTCTTGCCCTCGAGCCATTCGAGGAAGGCGCCGCCGGCCGTCGAGACGTAGGTGAAGTCCGATGCGGAGCCGCTCGCGTTGAGCGCCGCGACGGTGTCGCCGCCGCCGGCCACCGACAGCAGCCGGCCCGCCTTCGTCAGCGCCGCCGCCTGTCGTGCCGCCGCGTCGGTCGCGACGTTGAAGGGCGGGATCTCGAAGGCGCCGAGCGGCCCGTTCCAGACCAGCGTCCGCGCCCCCGACAGCACCGTGGCGATGCGCGCGATCGAGTTCGGCCCGGCGTCGAGGATCATCGCATCCGGCGGGCAGGCGTTCGCCGCCACCGTGTCGTTCTGCGCCCCGGCCTTGAACTCGCGCGCCACCACCACGTCGACGGGCAGCACGATCTCGCATGCGGCCTTGTGCGCCTTGTCCATGATCTCGCGGGCGGTGTCGGTCATGTCGTGCTCGCAGAGCGACTTGCCGACGTCGATCCCCTGCGCCGCGAGGAAGGTGTTGGCCATGCCGCCGCCGATCACCACCGCGTCGACCTTTTCGATCAGGTTGCCGAGAAGCTCGAGCTTGGTCGAGACCTTGGCGCCGCCCACCACCGCCACCACCGGCCGCTCGGGCCTCGCCAGCGCCTTCTCCAGCGCCTCGAGCTCGGCCTGCATCAGCCGCCCGGCCGCCGAGGGCAGGAGGCGCGCGATGCCCTCGGTCGAGGCGTGCGCCCGGTGCGCCGCCGAGAAGGCGTCGTTGACGTAGACGTCCCCGAGCTTCGCCAGCGCCGCCGCAAAGTCGGGATCGTTCTTTTCCTCGCCCTTGTGGAAGCGGGTGTTCTCGAGCAGGAGCACGCCCCCCTTCGGCAGCGCCGCCACCGCGGCCGCGGCCGCGTCGCCCACGCAGTCCTCGGCGAAGGTCACCTCCACCCCGAGCGCGTCGGAAAGTGCGGGCAGCACCTGGCGCAGGCTCATCTCCGGCACGACCTTGCCCTTCGGGCGGTCGAAATGCGCGAGCAGGACCGGCTTGCCGCCCCTGGCGAGGATGTCCCTCACCGTGGGCGCGATCCGCTCGATCCGCGTCGCGTCGGTGACCCGGCCGTTCTCCATGGGAACGTTGATGTCGACCCGGGTCAGCACGACCTTGCCGTCGAGATCGATGTCGTCGAGGGTCTTCCAGGTCATCCGCTTCCCCTCAGAGCAGGCTTTCCGCCTTGGCCGCCACCGCCTCGGCGGTGATGCCGAAATGCGGATAGAGCGCCTCGATCGGGGCCGACGCGCCGAAGCCCTCCATGCCGACGAACCCTGCCTTGCGCCCGTCGCCGCGCTCGTCGCAGAGCCAGCGGTCCCAGCCGAAGCGGAGCGCCGCCTCGACCGCCACCCGCACCGGCCCGCGCGGCAGCACCTTGCGCCGATAGGCCTCGTCCTGCCGCTCGAAGAGCTCCCAGCACGGCATGGAGACCACCCGCGTCCAGATTCCCTTGGTTTGCAGGATCCTGCGCGCCGCCATCGCGATCTCGACCTCGGACCCGGTCGCCATCAGGATCACCCGCGGACGCCCTTCTCCCTCCGCGAGGATATAGGCCCCCTTCGCGCTCAGGTTCGCCCGGCTCGGCGTGGTGCGCAGCGTGGGCAGGTTCTGCCGGGTCAGCGCCAGAATCGACGGGGTCTTCTCCGCGGCGAGCGCCAGTTCCCAAGCCTCGGCGGTCTCGATCACGTCGGCGGGGCGGAAGACGTTGAGGTTCGGCATGGCACGCAGGGCCGCGAGGTGCTCGACCGGCTGGTGCGTCGGTCCGTCCTCGCCGAGGCCGATCGAGTCGTGGGTGAGCACGTAGACGACCCGCACTCCCATCAGCGCAGAGAGCCGGATCGCGCCCCGCGCATAGTCCGAGAACACGAGGAACGTGCCGCCGTACGGGATCGCTCCGCCATGGAGCGCGATGCCGTTCATCGCCGCGGCCATGCCGTGCTCGCGGATGCCGTAGTGGACATAGCGTCCGGCGCGGTTCTCCGGGCCGAAGATGCCGAGTCCCCTGGTCAGCGTGTTGTTCGAACCGGTCAGGTCGGCCGAGCCGCCGAGGGTTTCGGGCGCGGCGGCGTTGATCACCTCGAGCGCCATTTCCGAGGCCTTGCGGGTCGCGACCTTGGGCGCCGCCTCGGCCTGCTCCTTGCGGTAGGCGGCCAGCGCCTTGGCGAGCCCCCTGGCCGGCTCGCCGGCGGTCACCCGGCGGAATTCGGCGCGCTTGCCGGACGGCAGCTTCTCGACCCGCGCCTCCCACTCGGCCCGCGCCGCCGCGCCGCGGCTGCCGATTGCGCGCCAGGCCTCCGCGACGTCCTTCGGGATATCGAACGATCCGGCGTTCCAGCCGTAGACCTCGCGGGTGCGCGCGATCTCCTCGGCGCCGAGCGGCGAGCCGTGCGCGGCGTGACTGTCCTGCTTGGTCGGCGCGCCGAAGCCGATATGGCTGCGGCAGTCGACGAAGGCGGGCAACGGGCTCGCGGCGGCTTCGGTCAGCGCCCGGTCGACGTCCGCGGGGTCGTGCGCGTCGCAGGAATGGACCGACCAGCCCGAGGCGGCGAAGCGCGCCGGCTGGTCGGTGACGTCCGACAGGCTCACCTTGCCGTCGATCGAGATGCCGTTGTCGTCCCAGAGCACGATCAGCCGCGAAAGCTTCTGCTTGCCGGCGAGGCCGATCGCCTCCTGGCTGATCCCCTCCATCAGGCAGCCGTCGCCGGCGATGACCCAGGTGCGGTGGTCGACCACCTTGCGCCCGAACCGCGCGGCGAGATGCTCCTCAGCGATCGCCATGCCGACGGCGTTGGCAAGGCCCTGGCCGAGCGGCCCGGTCGTGGTCTCAATCCCCTCGGCGTGGCCGTATTCCGGATGCCCGGCCGTGCGCGAGCCGAGCTGGCGGAAGTTGCGGATCTCGTCGATCGTCATCTGCGCGAAGCCGGTGAGGTGCAGAAGCCCGTAGATCAGCATCGAGCCGTGCCCGGCCGAGAGCACGAAGCGGTCGCGGTCGGGCCAGTGCGGCGCGCTGGCGTCGAACTTCAGATGCCTGGAAAACAGCACCGTCGCCACGTCGGCCATGCCCATCGGCATGCCGGGGTGCCCGGACTTCGCGGCCTCGACGGCATCCATCGCCAGAACGCGGAGCGCGGCGGCGCGCCGCCAGTGATCCGGATGACGTTCGCGGAGATCGGGGATGTTCACCTGACAGGGCCTCCCATTGGCGCACGGGCTCGGGCCCCGGCGAAAACTGGCGCACCATTAGCAGCCAATCCCCCTCGGTCAAGGCGGATTTCCCCTTGTCCGAGCCCGCCTTCCGGTGGATGCCCGGACGGCGGGATCCTTGGGCGGCGCCTCAAGCACGGCCCGCAAGGGACTGCGGCGCAACGGCCTGGCGGCCACCAGGTGCGCCGCCGGCGCACGAACGCGGGCAAGGCGCGCGCGCCGCCGATTGCATTGTGCCGGGGCGGCGCCTAAAACGGGCGGGACCACGGTCAGGGACGAGCCGATGATAGAGATGACACCTCTCGACGCGCGGATTGCGGCGGCTGTCGGGCGCCTTCGGGCCGCGCTCGATGCGCGCGATGCGCGCGCGGCCCCGGACCCCGACCTGGCGGGGCTGGAAGCGCGGGTCGGCGAGCTCGAGGCGGAGAACGCCGAGCTTCGCGACGAACTGGAGCGGCTGCGCGTGAAGCGCGACCGCGACGTGGCGGCGCTCGACGAGCTGATCGCCCAGCTCAAGCCGCTGATCGAGGAGGTCTGACATGCCCGAGCTGACGGTCGAGATCGGCGGCCGCGTCTTCGACGTCGCCTGCGAGCCCGGGCAGGAGCCGTCGCTCGCCCGCGCCGCCCAGCTGCTCGACGCCGAGGCGGTCAAGGTGAGCGACAGCACGACGGAGCGGCGGATGCTGCTGCTCGCCGGCCTCCTGCTCGCCGACTCGATGACCGCGCTCGAGGATCGCTACCTCGCGCTCGAGGATCGCCTGCGACAGGCCGAGGAACGCGCCCGCATCGCCGAGGCGAAGTCGGCGATGCTCGCGGCCAACGCCCTCAAGCTGGAGACGCAGGCGACGCACATCATCGATCCGCGCGCGCTCGAGGAGTTGCACGAGGAGAAGGACGCCGCGGTGGCGCTCCTCGCCGAGCTCGTCGAGGAGATCGAGGCGCTCGCCGAGCGTGCGGAGGCCGGCGCCGCCGCCTGACCCCCCCTTCCTGTCCGGTCAGGTCGGCGCGTGCCGTGTCACGGCGCCGCCGCCGGCCCGGCCCATTCCGCATATTCCGCGAGGAGGCGGGGGAAGTCCTCCTCCGGCGGGAAGCCCTCGTAGGAATGGACCGCCGGCGTTTGCGCCCAGGGCAGGCGTTCGCTGGTCCAGGTCTCGACGAACGGGGCGAACCAGGACGGATCATCGAGCATCGTCGGCCGCAGGTTGACGATCTCCATGCCCCCCGCCTCGAAGCGGGTGAACATCCAGCTCATGCAGTCCGGGCAGAAATGGTGGGCGGGATGACCCTTGAGCCCGCCGATGACCGGCTCTCCCGCGACGATCCGCAGCCCGGCCGCAGGGATCGCCGCGCTGAGCGAGAAGGCGCTCGAACTCATCCGCTGGCACCCGGTGCAATGGCAGGCCATCGTGACGAGCGGCGGCGCGGTCAGCTCGAACCGCACAGACCCGCAGCGGCAACCGCCCGCGGCCGGCAGCCGCGGCGCCGGCATCAGGCGTTCGCCGCCCGGATCTTCGCGGCGGCGTCCTTGTCGTAGGCGACGCCCTTGGCGTCGAAGAGCGCGTCGAGTTCGCCCGAGAGCGTCATCTCGGTGACGATGTCGCAGCCGCCGACGAACTCGCCCTTGACGTAGAGCTGGGGGATCGTCGGCCAGTCGGAGAATGATTTGATGCCGTTGCGGACGCCCTCGTCGGCCAGCACGTTCACGTCCTTGTAGGTGACGCCCATGTAGTTGAGCACCCCCGCCACCCGACTCGAGAAGCCGCACTGCGGCATCGCGGCGGTGCCTTTCATGAACAGCACGACATCGTTGGCGTCGATGTCGGCCTTGATCGCCGCGTGGGCGGCGTCGCTGGTGTCGATCATGTTCTCACTCCGGAGCCTTGGTCGTCAGCGCGAGCGCATGCAGCTCGCCGCGCGACCCTTCCATCTTGCCCTTCAGCGCCGCGTAGACCAGCTGGTGCTGGCGCACGCGGTTCAGCCCGCGGAACTCCTCGGCCACGACGGTGGCGGCGTAGTGGTTGCCGTCGCCGGCGAGGTCGGTGATCTCCACCTCCGCGCCCGGGAAGGCGGCGCGTATCAGGTGCTCGATCTCGACGGCTTCCATGGCCATGGCGAAGGTCCGGGGCAGTTGCTCGCCCCGAACCTAGTCTTCGGGCCGCGGAGCCGCAAGGGCGGCGCCGCGACCGGGCTTCACGACAGCAGCCGGGGCAGGGCCCCGCGGTGCAACTCGCCCAGCTCCGCGAGCGGGATCGACGCGGCGCCGAGGCGCAGCGCAACGCCGGCGGCACGGCCGACGGGGCGAAGCGGAACCCCGGCCTCGGCGCCGCGGGCGAGCAGGGCCGCCGCGGCCTCGGGCGCACAGGCGATCAGGTAGCGGCCCTGGTCCTCGCCGAAGAACCAGCCCGCCGGCTCCACATCCGCGTCCGAGACGATCTCGACGCCCAGCCCGCCCGCCAGCGCCATCTCGGCCGCGGCGAGCGCCAGCCCGCCGTCCCCGAGGTCGTGCGCCGCGGCGATCAGCCCGGCCGTGTTCGCGCTCCGCAGGAACTCGCCGGCCGCCCGCTCGGCGGCGAGGTCCACCGCCGGCGCCTCACCCTCGACGCGGCCGAGAACCTCCGCGAGCAACGCCGATTGCCCGAGATGGCCGGATGTCTCGCCGAGGAGCAGAAGCCGGTCGCCCTCGCGCGGGGCCATCGGGATGACGAAATCCACCGATGGCAGGAGGCCGACGGCGCCGATGGTCGGCGTCGGCAGGATCGCCTTGCCCTCGGTCTCGTTGTAGAGGCTGACGTTGCCGGACACGACCGGCATGTCGAGCGCGGCGCAGGCCTCGGCGATGCCGCGGATGCAGCCGACGAGCTGGCCCATGATCTCCGGCTTCTCGGGGTTGCCGAAGTTGAGATTGTCCGTCACCGCGAGCGGCAGGGCGCCGGTCGCACAGAGGTTGCGATAGGCCTCCGCAACGGCCTGCGCGCCGCCGCGCTGCGGGTCGGCCTGGCAATACCGCGGCGTCACGTCGCTGGTGAAGGCGACGGCCTTCCCGGTGCCATGGATCCGCACCACGCCGGCGTCGGAGCCGGGGACCACGACGGTGTCTGCCAGCACCATGTGGTCGTACTGCGACCAGACCCAGGCGCGGCTGCTATAGTTCGGGCTCGCGACCAGCGCCTTCAGCGCCTCGGCCACGTCGATCTCCGGGATCGGCCCGAGCGGCGGCGGGGGCGGGCCCTCCTCCCAGGGACGGTCGTACTCGGGCGCCTCGCCGGAGAGCGCCTTGAGCGGCAGGTCCGCCTTCACCTCGCCGCCCTGCATGATCAGGAACCGGTCCTCGGGAATCGTCTCGCCCACGACGGCGAAGTCGAGATCCCACTTGTCGAAGATCGCCCGCGCCTCGGCCTCCTTCTCCGGGCGGAGCGTCATCAGCATCCGCTCCTGGCTCTCTGAGAGCATCATCTCGTAGGCGGTCATGCCTTCCTCGCGGACGGGAACCCGGTCGAGGTCGAGCCGGATGCCGAGGCCGCCCTTGTCGCCCATCTCGACCGCCGAGCACGTCAGGCCGGCCGCGCCCATGTCCTGGATCGAGATCACCGCCCCGCTCGCCATCAGCTCCAGGCAGGCCTCGAGCAACCGCTTCTCGGTGAAGGGGTCGCCTACCTGCACGGTCGGGCGCTTCTCCTCGATGGTGGCGTCGAACTCGGCCGAGGCCATCGTCGCGCCGCCGACGCCGTCGCGGCCGGTCTTGGCGCCGAGATAGACCACCGGCACGCCCACCCCGCTCGCGGCCGAGTAGAAGATCGCGTCCGCGTCTGCGAGCCCGGCGGCGAAGGCGTTGACGAGGCAGTTGCCGTCGTAGGCGGGATGGAAGCGCAGCTCGCCCCCCACGGTCGGCACGCCGAAGGCGTTGCCGTAGCCGCCGATCCCCTCGACGACGCCGTGGACGAGTCGGCGGGTCTTCGGGTGCTCCGGCGAGCCGAAGCTCAGCGCGTTCATCGCCGCGATCGGCCGGGCGCCCATGGTGAAGACGTCGCGCAGGATGCCGCCCACCCCGGTTGCCGCGCCCTGATAGGGCTCGATGTAGGAGGGGTGGTTGTGGCTCTCCATCTTGAAGACCAGCGCCTGGCCATCGCCGATGTCGATCACGCCGGCGTTTTCGCCGGGGCCACAGATCACCTGCGGGCCTTCGGTCGGCAGGGTGCGCAGCCATTTCTTCGACGACTTGTACGAGCAATGCTCGTTCCACATCGCCGAGAAGATGCCGAGTTCGGTCAGCGTCGGTGTGCGGGCTATCAACCGCAGGATACGTTCATACTCGTCGGGCTTGAGGCCGTGCGCCGCAACGAGCGCGTCGGTCACCTCCGGCTCGCGGGTCTTCTCGGGGGCGAGGGACATGGGGCCTCCGGCTCTGGATCGCCGCCTTTCTAGGGGCTTGTCGGGGCGAGCGGAAGGCCGAACGCACCTGCGGGAGGCCGGGAAAAAAAAAGGCCGAGCAATTGCTCGGCCCAAGTCCAACAGGGAGGTTGAAGAGGATCGCCGATCGAGCCATCCAGCTTCGAGGGTTAATGTAGCCGACGTTCGCGGCCGCGGCAAGGGGTGGCGCCCATTGCTTGGGCATGGCCGCTATCGCATTGTTGCATGGCTGCATCACCTCACTCGGAGGCCGGGGCAATCGTCCGCAGGTGGGCGGTGATCTCCTCCAGGACGAAGTCACGAAAGGCGCATACGCGCTTGTTGTGACGCAATTCCTGCACATAGGCGAGGTAAACCGGAATGGCCGCGCTCTCGAGCCCGGGAAGGACCTGCACGAGATCGGGGAAGCCTGCGGTGATGTAGTCGGGAAGCGATCCGATGCCGACGCCGTGGATGACGCCCTGCAGGATGCCGAAATACGTGTTGACCGTCAGAGTCGAGTTGGCCTGCGCGACGAGCGGCTGCACGAACTCCCCGCCGGCTCGCACCTGCGGCGAAGCCGGGTTCTGCACGATCAGCCGGCGGGACACCAGATCCTCGACCGTCCTGGGCAGTCCCTCGCGCTCGACATAGGTCCGGCTGGCATAGAGACGGATGCGCACCTCCATGATGCGCCGGCGGATCAGGTCGGCCTGGGAGGGCTCCTTCATGCGGATGGCGAGGTCGGCCTCGCGCATGGGCAGGTCGACGATGCGCTCCTCGAGCATCAGCTCGAGCCGCAGGTTGGGGTAGCGTTCGAACAGCCGCGGCAGGCGCGGCGCGAGCCAGAGCGCGCCGAAGCCCATCGTCGTCGTCACGCGCAGGTCGCCGAAGACCTCGTCCTCGCTGTCGCGGATGCGCGCCGCCGTGGTCTCGAGCCGGCGCGCCATGGAGCGTGTCGCCTCGAACAGCAATTCGCCCTGTTCGGTGAGGATGAGGCCGCGGGCATGGCGGCGGAAAAGCGTCGTGTCGAGGCTCTCCTCGAGCGCGCGGATCTGGCGGCTGACCGCCGACTGGCTCAGGTGCAGCTGATCCCCCGCATGCGTCAGGCTGCCGGCCTCTGCGACAGCGTGAAAGATTCGCAGCTTGTCCCAGTCCATGGCCCGTCCGCCGGTCCGGGCCTGCCGGCCCGTGCGCGCGGGGATAGCACAGATTTCGCGCGACTGGACAGGGAATTGCGCTGGACGCATTCCTGCCATGCGCCCGCGCAATCTTCGTGCTTTTCGATCGCGCAGGGAACCATCTGGCGAATTTCGCTTTTTTGGTCATGGGTTCTGACCTATGCTTCGGGAAACTCGCTGGCGGGGCAGACTCAGGGGGGAACCACGCCGATGACGCTCCACGATGTCTCACTTTCCGACCGCTACGATCTCCGCAAGGACGTCGTCCTTCTCGGCGGCATCCAGGCGCTGGTGCGCGTGCTGCTGATGCAACGGGCGCGCGACGAGGCGGCGGGTCTCGCCACCGGCGGCTTCGTCTCGGGCTATCGCGGCTCGCCGCTCGGCGGCGTCGATCTCGCGATGATGGCGGCGAGCAAGCAGCTCGAGGCCGCGGACATCAAGTTCGAGCCGGGCCTGAACGAGGATCTCGCGGCGACGGCGCTCTGGGGCAGCCAGCAGGTGGCGATCCGGGGCGAAGGCCGCGTCGAGGGGGTCTTCGGGCTCTGGTACGGCAAGGGCCCGGGCGTCGACCGCTGCGGCGACGTGTTCCGGCACGCCAACATGGCCGGCTCGGCCGAGAAGGGCGGCGTCCTCGTCTGCATGGGGGACGACCACACCGGCGAGAGTTCCACGGTCCTGCATCACTCCGAGTTCGCGCTCGTCGACGTGATGATGCCGATCCTGTCGCCGGCCGGCGTGCAGGAGATCCTCGACTACGGGCTCTATGGCTGGGCCCTGTCGCGGTATTCCGGCTGCTGGGTCGGGCTGAAATGCGTCAAGGACACGATCGAGGTGAGCGAGGTCGTCTACGGCGATCCGCACCGGCTCGACATCAAGCTGCCGACCGACTTCGCCATGCCGCCGGGCGGGCTCAACATCCGGCTGCACGACACCCCGGTCGCGCAGGAGGCGCGGCTCCACGACTACAAGCGCTTCGCGGCCGAGGCGTTCGCGCGGGCGAACCGGCTCGACCGCCGCGTGCATGGCGACGGCAAGGCCAGGATCGGCATCGTCTCCGCCGGCAAGTCCTGGCTCGACGTCGCCCATGCGCTGGAGCTGCTCGGCCTCGACGACGCCGAATGCCGGCGGCTCGGGATCGCCACCTACAAGGTCGGCATGGTCTGGCCGCTCGACATGGAGAGTCTCCGCGAGTGGGCGCACGACCTCGAGCACATCATCGTGGTCGAGGAGAAGCGCAAGCTCATCGAGGTGCAGATCAAGGAGGCGATCTTCGACGACCGCCGCGGCCGCCGCGTCACCGGCTGGAAGGACGAGAAGGGCAAGGTGATCTTCAGCGTCAAGCAGGCGCTCGATCCGGTGAAGGTGGCGCGCACGCTCGGCGATCTCCTCGCCGACGACGGGGTCGAGACCGAAACGCTGGTCGCCCGCCGCGCCATGCTGGCCGAGGCGGTGCGGGCCGACAACGCCGAGGAGATCGCCGTCCGCAAGCCGTGGTTCTGCTCCGGCTGCCCGCACAACACCTCGACGCGCCTCCCCGACGGCGCCCGCGCCTATGCCGGCATCGGCTGCCACTACATGGTGCAGTGGATGGACCGCGACACCGAGGGCTTCACCCACATGGGGGGCGAAGGCGCGAACTGGATCGGCGAGGCGCCCTTCTCGAAGCGCAAGCACATCTTCCAGAACCTCGGCGACGGCACCTACAACCACTCGGGCAGCCTCGCGATCCGCGCCGCGCTCGCGGCCGGCGTGAACGTCACCTACAAGATCCTCTACAACGACGCCGTCGCCATGACCGGCGGCCAGCCCAACGAGGGCGGCCTCGACGCGCCTCGGATCGCCCGCGAGTTGCAGGCGATGGGCGTCAGGACCATCATCGGCATCTACGACCCCAAGGAGGCGGTCGACCTGAACGACTTCACCATCCCGATGCGCCCGCGCGACGAGCTCGACGCCGTGCAGCGCGAGCTCGAAAACGTCGAGGGCGTCTCCGCCATCCTCTACATCCAGACCTGCGCCGCCGAGAAGCGCCGCCGCCGCAAGCGCGGCAAGTTCCCCGACCCCGACCGCCGAGTCTTCATCAACCCGGACGTCTGCGAGGGCTGCGGCGACTGCGGCGTGCAGTCGAACTGCGTCTCCATCGTGCCGCTCGAAACCGAGTTCGGCCGCAAGCGCGCCATCGACCAGTCCTCCTGCAACAAGGACTTCTCCTGCCTCAAGGGCTTCTGCCCCTCCTTCGTCACCCTCGAGGGCGCGAAGGTGCGGAAGGCCGCCCCGGCCGAGGTGGCGATCGGCGACCTGCCGGCGCCGAAGCTGCCGGCGCTCGGCCGCTCGTGGAACACCGTCATCACCGGCGTCGGCGGCACCGGCGTCGTGACCGTCGGCGCGGTCCTCGCCATGGCCGCGCACGTCGACGGCCACGGGGCCGGCGTCATGGAGATGGCCGGCCTCGCCCAGAAGGGCGGCGCCGTCTCGATCCATGTCCGCATCGCGCCGAAGCCCTCGGACATCACCGCCATCCGCGTGGCGGTCGGCGAGGCCGACGCGCTGATCGGCGGCGACATCGTCGTGGCGGCGGGCGCGAAGACGCTCGGGCTCATGACCCGCGGGCGCACCCGCGGCGTCGTCAACGCCCACGAGATCGTCACTGGCGACTTCACCCGCAACCGCGACTTCCACCTGCCGACCGACCGGCTGACGCTGGCCCTGCGCGCGCGGCTGGGCGAGGACGGCCTCGCCATGCTCGACGCGACGCGCCTGGCGGAAAAGACGCTTGGAGACGCGATTTACGCCAACATGCTCATGCTCGGCGCCGCCTGGCAGGCGGGGCTGGTCCCGGTCAGCGAGGAGGCGATCCTGCGGGCGATCGAACTCAACGGGGCCGGGGTCGACGGCAACAAGGCCGCCTTCCGCCTCGGCCGCTGGGCGATCGCCGAGCCGCGCGCCGCGGCCGCCGTCACCGCGCCCGAGGCCCCGCCGCCGGCGCCGGACTTCGCCGCGCTCGTCGAGCGCCGCGCCGCCCACCTGACCAACTACCAGAATGCCCGGCTCGCGCGGCGCTACCGCGAACGGGTCGAGGCCGCCCGCGCCGTCGATCCGGCGTTCGGCGAGGCGGTCGCGCGCGGCTATCACAAGCTCCTCGCCTACAAGGACGAGTACGAGGTCGCGCGCCTGCACGCCGAGACGCTGGAGCGGGCCGTCGCCGAGGGCTTCGAGAACGTGCGCGAGATGCGCTTCCACATGGCCCCGCCGTTCCTGTCGAGGCCCGGTCCCGACGGCCGCCCGGCGAAGCGCGAGTTCGGCCCGTGGATGCTGAAGGCGATGAAGGCGCTGGCGCGCTTCAGGGGGCTGCGCGGCACCGCGCTCGACCCGTTCAGCCGCACCGCGGAGCGGCGCATGGAGCGCGCGCTGATCGCCGAGTACGAGGCGGACATGGACCGGCTCGCCGCGGCGCTGACGCCGGCGACCCGCGACGTCGCGGTCGAGCTCGCCGCGCTGCCCCTCGAAATCCGCGGGTTCGGCCCGGTCAAGGAGGCCGCGGCCGCCGCCGCCGCAAGCCGGCGGGCGGCGCTTCTCGCCGAGTTCGACTCCGGGGGCAGGAGGACGGTCCATGCGGCGTAGCAGGGCGCTCGGCCTCGCCGTCGGCGCGCTGGCGCTGGCGGGCTGTGCGTCGGGCGGACTGCCGCTCCAGCCGACGGCGGTGGTGCCGGCGCAACCGGGAATGACGGCGCAGGGGCAGGCCGACGTCGTGGTGCGGACCTTCGCGGCGACCCCGGACGGCGAACGCTCCGAGGTCGGCGGCGCCGTCTGCAAGGTCGACTCGATCCTGTTCCATACCCGGCTGAGATCGCCCGCGCGCGTGGTGTTCCCGAGCTTCGGCCCGCAGTCGCCGACGCTGGGCGTCGCCTGCGAGGCGAACGGCTGGAAGGGCGTCGCCGAGCAGGGCGTGGTGATCCGCTGGGTGAGCGCGCCCGGCGCGTGGCCGGGGCCCGGCCCCTGGCCCTACTACGGGCCGGGGCCGTGGGGCTGGGGCGGCGGCTGGGGCTGGGATAACTGGGGCGCGCCTTCGGTGCCGACCTTCGTCTATCCCGACATTCACGTGACGCTCGCGCCGCCTGCCGGTGGACAGGGCGGCAGGCTTGCGGCAGAACTCGGCGCAGTCGACGTGCTTCAGGAGTAGGCGGCCCATGGCCATCACGGTGAACGAAGCCTCCGCGGTGCTGCGCGAGGCGGTTCGCGACAATATACGCTCGCGATCGCTGCTCTACCTCGTGGAGGGCGTGCTTCTGGTCGTGGCCGGGGCGCTTGCGCTGATCTTCCCGGTGATCTTCGGGACGGGGGTGCTCGTCCTGATCGGATGGCTCCTGGTGCTCAGCGGCATCGTGCAGGCGGTCGGCCTCATCGGCGCGCACAAGGTGCCGTATTTCTGGCTGCAGCTCGTCTCGGTGGCGCTGGGGATCGTGGTCGGCTTTCTGCTGATCTCGCGACCCGAGGCGGGGCTACTGGCGGTGGCGCTCCTTCTCGTCGTCTACATCATGATCGAGGCGGTGGCGCGGATCGCGTTCGCGCTGATGATCCGTCCGATGGACGACTGGCTCTGGATCCTCGGCAGCGGCGTCTTCGGGATCGTCATCGCCATGATCCTCGCGGCGAACCTCGGCGGCACGGCGCACTGGCTGCTTGGCTTCCTCGTGGGCGTCTACCTGATCGCCGCCGGCGGCGCGCTCGCCTGGCTGGCCTGGAACCTGCGCCGCGCCGAGGTCTGACCGTCGCCCGACGCCTCTCGCCGGCAAGGCGCGCATCGCCGCGGTCCGCCCGCGCGTGGACGCCGAGGCGCAGAGAGGAGGCGAAGCCATGAGACGTGATCGGTTCGGCCGATGCGGCTCGGAAACCCCGCCGGTATCCCCGCCGATTTCGACCGTTGGCGAAATCGGCACGCGACTGCCCTTCCGAGGGCAGGCGCGTTCCGCGCCAGCCAGGGCAGTCGCGCGCCGATGCGAGCTTCGGAGATATCGGCTGGCCCCTCGACCCGCGCTTGCGGCGCGGGCCGACCGGATCGCGCGGGGCGCCACCGGCGCCCCGGCAAGTGCGATCCGGGGAGAAACCGGATGGGCGCAGCCGGGGGCTGCGCGGAACGGGTCATGCCGAAGGGATCAGGCGGAAATGGTATGAGACCGATCATCATCATCGCGGCGGCCCTGGGCGCGGCAGCCTGCGCGCCCGTGGAGCCCGCCGGCCCGGCGCTGCCGCTCGTCCCCGCGGCGGTCGAGCCGGGCGCGGCGGTCGGCGTGACCGGCGAAGCGCGCTTCGACGTGACCGCCACCCGCGGCGGGGCCTCCGTGCCCGCCGCCTGCACCGCCGAGGGGGCAGGGTTTCGCGCCGACTTCACGGCGCCTGCGACGCTTGCGGTCCCGAGCTATGGCGCGGCGAGCCAGCCCGTCCGCATCGCCTGCACGGCCGACGGCCGACAGGGCGCGCGCGTGGTCGTGCCGGCGTTCCGGGCCTACGGGGGCATTGGCGGGGTCTATCCCGCCATCGGCATCGGGATCGGCACGGGAGGGGGCGACGGTTGGTCCGGATCCGGCGCCGGGGTGTCCATAGGCGGAATCTGGAGCCCGGGCACGAACGGGCCGGTCGCCGCCGTCCGCTACCCCGACATCGCGATTCCGATCGAGTAGCGCCGTCGACAGCCAGCGCGACCGGCGCTAGGCTGTGCCCCGGACAGACAGTGCGCGGAGGCGGCAATGCGAGCGATCACCCTGGCGGCGGCGGCGCTGGCCCTCGCGGGATGCGCGGGCGGCGACGTCTTCGGGTTCGGGCCGGCGGTCCGCGGCGGCGGCTGGGGGCTGCCGGCGACGCGCGCCGAGGCGCGGCCCGACTCGATGACGCCGCCGGGCCGCCGCGATCTCGGCCTGTCCGTGCGCGCCTTCGCGACCGAGACCGACGGCTCCGTCGTGGAGATCAAGGGCGCGACGTGCCGGGTGACGGGCGGGGCGTTCGCCGCGAACCTCGCGACGCCGGGGCGCCTGGTGATCGCCGATCTCGGCCCGGACGCGCCGGCGCTGACGGCGCGCTGCACCGCCGGGGCGCTCGAGGGCGCGGCCGCCGTCCTGCCGGATTTCTCCTGGTCGCGGGGCGGCGGCAACCCGCCGCAGCGGATCGCGTGGGGGATGGGCTGGACCTACGGCTATGCCAAGGTCGGGCCGCTCCGTTATCCCAACCTGCGCGTGATGATGCAGTAAGCGGGCGCTCCTCAACCGCCGCATCACCTCACTATCGGCCGAATCCCGTATGATTTCCATACGGATGCGGCTTGATCCTGCAACGCGGCGACGGGGGTTCGGCGGACCTCCGCCGATGGGGTGCGGGCGTGTTCGTCCCTCGGTTGACGCGGAGTCGCCCCGCGGGGGATTCTGGAGGCCATCGGAAACGGGAGCCCCCGGATGCGCGCCAAGACCCTCCTTCTCGCCTCGCTCGCCATCGCGGCGCTCTCCGCCTGCGCCGGCCCCGAGAAGGCCGCCGCGCCCGCTCCCGTCGCCTCGCGCGCGCTCTACCCGGGCGAGACGCCCGAGCTTCGGGCGCTGATCGACGAGTATGCCGACGCCTACGACGTGCCCCCGGACCTCGTGCAGCGGGTGGTGATCCGCGAGAGCCGCCACAACCCCGCCGCCCGCAACGGCCCCTACTACGGCCTGATGCAGATCCTGCCCGCCACCGCGCGCGGCATGGGCTACGACGGATCGCCCGCGGGGCTTCTCGACGCCGAGACCAACCTCAAATACGCGGTCAAGTACCTGCGCGGCGCCTGGCTCGTCTCGGACGGCGACATGGACGAGGCGGTGCAGTGGTATGCGCGCGGCTACTACTACGAGGCCAAGCGCAAGGGCCTGCTCGAGGAGACCGGGCTGCGCTGATCCCTCAGCCTCCCGGCTGCTCCGCCGCCATCGCCGCCTCGGTCAGGAGCCGGTCCGGATGGCCGCGGCACTCCAGCGCGACCTCGTCGGCCCAGTCCTCCGCCGCCCCCCGGTCGCTCGCCTCGAGGAACGCCCCGAACGGCGCGATCCCGCGCAGCGCCTCGATCCGCGCGGTCATGTCGAGCTTCTCCCATTCCCCGCAGGTCGTCTCGTCGAACTGCTGACGGCTGAAGGGAACCTCCGCCGACGCGGGCCCGGCGGCGAGGACGGCGACGGCAAGAACGAGGCGGCGCATGGTCGGATCCTCCCTCAGGTCCCGCCCCTGACGCCAACGGCCCGGGCGCCGGACTGGCGCCGAAGCCTTGTCGAATCCTGAAGAAGTGGCAAGCCTGATTCCTGCCCGGTTCCCCTGACGTCAGCCGGCAAGGCGGAGGAGGTAGTGCTTCTTCTTGCCGACGGAGATCTTGAGCTCGTCGCCGATCGTCTCGGCGGTGACGGGGGCGTTCGGATCGAGGACGATCTCGTTGTCGAAGCGAACGCCGCGCTCGCCGATCAACCGCTTGGCTTCCTTGCCGGATTTCACGATTCCGGCCGCGGCGAGGACATGGGCGCTGGTCATCCCGGCGGCGAGGTCGGCGCGCGGCAGGGTAAGGACGGTCAGATCCTCGCCGACGCCGCCCTGCTGGAAGACAGCGCGCGCGGTCGCCTCGGCCGCCTCCGCGGCCGCGCGGCCATGCAGGAGCGCCGTCGCCTCGTTGGCGAGCACGACCTTGGCCGCATTGACCTCCGCGCCGCCGAGAGCGCCGAGCCGGTCGCATTCCTCTACGGCAAGCTCGGTGTAAAGCTTGAGAAAACGCCCCACGTCGGCGTCGGTGGTGTTGCGCCAGAACTGCCAGAAATCATAGGGGGACAGCATCTCGGCGTTGAGCCAGACGGCGCCGCCGGCGGTCTTGCCCATCTTCCTGCCGTCCGAGGTGGTGAGCAGCGGCGAGGTCAGGCCGAAGACCTCGGCGCCGAGTGCCCGGCGGGTCAGGTCTATGCCGTTGACGATGTTGCCCCACTGGTCCGAGCCGCCCATCTGGAGGACGCAACCCTCGCGGCGGTGGAGCTCCAGGAAGTCGTAGGCCTGGAGGATCATGTAGTTGAACTCGAGGAACGACAGGCTCTGGTCGCGGTCGAGGCGCGACTTGACGCTCTCGAACGAGAGCATCCGGTTGACCGAGAAGTGCCGGCCGATGTCGCGCAGGAAGCCGAGGTAGTTGAGCCCGTCGAGCCAGTCGGCGTTGTCGAGCATCAAGGCGCCGCCCGCGCCGTAGTCGAGGTAGCGGTCGAACACGGTGCGCAACGCGCCGGCGTTGGCGGCGATCTGCTCGGGGGTGAGGAGCGGCCGCTCGTCGTCGCGAAACGACGGGTCGCCGACCTTGGTGGTGCCGCCGCCGATGAGCGTGATCGGCCGGTGGCCGGTCTTTTGCAGCCAGCGCAGCATCATGATGTTGACGAGGTGGCCGACATGGAGCGACCGGCCCGTGGCGTCGTAGCCGACATAGGCGGTGACCCGACCGGCCATGAGCGCGGCGTCGAGCCCGGCGAGGTCGGTGCAGTCCTGCACGAAACCGCGCGCCTGAAGCGTCCGGAGGAATTCGCTCTTGGGGGCGTGGGTCATCGGCTCGGTCCTTTCCCGGGCGGCGGGCCGTCTCTATAGGCTCGGGCGGGCCGAGGAAAGGGC
>NZ_JAGOID010000127.1 GCF_017995835.1 Amaricoccus sp. | reverse complement strand
GAATAAAAACGTCTATAGATGAGGTGAATTCATCTAGAGCGAGGGGCGTCGTGCGGACTTCGATCAAGGCGATTCAAGCGTTTGAGGCGGCTGCCCGCCTCGGCTCCTTCGCGCTCGCGGCAGACGAGCTAGCGGTGACGCCCTCGGCGATCAGCCACCAGGTGCGCCTCCTCGAGGACCAGATCGGCATCCTGCTCTTCCAGCGGGTCCACCGCTCGGTGCTCCTGACCGACGCGGGTCGCGCCTACGCCGGGGAGGTCATCGCCGCCTTCGCGCAGATCGACACCGCCACGCGCGCCACCGCGAACGCCGGCGGAACCACCGCGCTGACCATCCACTCGACGCCGAGCTTCGCGAGCCAGTGGCTGATGCGCCGCCTGCCGCTCTATGGCGAGGCGCATCCCGAGATCGACGTGCGCCTCCAGGCTTCGGTCAATCGGGTCGACCTCGGGCAGGGGGTCATCGATGTCGACATCCGCTACAACCCCGGACCGGCGCCCGCAGGGGCGATCACCTATTCCTTCCCGGACGACGTCATCGTGCCGATGTGCGCGCCGCGCCTGGCAACCGGTGCGCGACCGATCCGCACCATCGCCGACCTCGCCGGCCACACGCTGATCCACGGCGAGATCAACATTGTCGGCTGGCGCGACTGGAGCCGTCGCAACCGCCGCGCCAGGCTCGACCTCGACCGCGGGCCACGCTTCGATCGCTCCTTCATGGGCCTCCGCGCCGCCGTCGACGGCCTCGGCGTCTGCCTCGACAGCATGCTCCTCGCCGAACAGGAAATACGGAGCGGCCAGCTCGTCGTCGTGCTTCCCGAGACAGCGATGACCGCCCGCGGCCACGGCTTCATCACATTGCGATCGAAGAGCGCCACGCCGAAGGTGACGGATTTCCGCGATTGGCTGTTCGCGGAGCTCGAGCAGAGCAGGACGTGGTGGCAGTCATACACTCTCGCCGAGACCACCAGAGCGAAACCCTATTAGTCGGCCTCGTCTCCTGCAGCGGTAGATGTCGAGCGCGAGACGTGTAAACAGCGCCGCCATGTCGCGCGCCGTCGCAGCTCGGGAAGGGTGTCCCGCCCACGCTCGCGCGAGCTGGCGGGCGCGTGTCAGCTCGTAGCGTTGCGCCTCGGGCTTTGTCACGACGGCTGGCCGGTTGCGCGTCGGGATTCATAAGGGCGATCGGGGGTTGTACCCGATCGCCTCGTGGGTCTGCGGTGACGCCGACCTCTAGTGGAGCGACTCCAACGCTTGGAACCCTCGTGTGCGAGCGGCGATGATGGCGTCTGGGTCGGCGCGCCAGATGAAGGGTTTGGGGCTTGATTGTGCTCCGCGACGAAGCGGTTGATTGCGGCCTGGAGGTCGACGAGCGAGCAGAACACGCCGCGCTGGAGGCGGCGCTTGAAGAGCTTGGCGAAGAAGCCCTCGACGGCGTTCAGCCAGGAGCTCGACGTCGGGGTGAAATGGAAGGTCCAGCGCGGGTGCCGGGCCAGCCAGCGCCGCACTTCCGGAGTCTTGTGCGCGGCGTAGTTGTCGAGGATCGCGTGAACCGACTTGTCGTGCGGGATCTCGCGCTCGAGCGTGTTGAGGAAGCGGATGAATTCCTGGTGCCGGTGGCGGGCCATGTTCTTGCCGATGACGGTGCCGTCGAGCGCCGCGAACAGCGTCGTCGTCCCGTGCCGCTTGTAGTCGTGGGTCATCGTGCCCATACGGCCCTTCTTCATCGGCAGGCCCGGCTGGGTACGATCAAGCGCTTGAATTTGCGACTTCTCGTCGACGCTCAGCACCACGGCATGGGCTGGCGGGTCGACATAGAGCCCGACGATGTCGTGGAGCTTCTCGGCGAAGGCCGGATCGTTGGAGAGCTTGAAGCTCCGCCACCGATGCGGCGCGAGGCCATGCGCCTTCCAGATGGTCTGGACCGTCGAGACGGCCAGGCCAGAGACCTCGGCCATCGCCCGCGCCGTCCAGTGCGTCGCCTCGTGCGGCGGCGGCGCGAGCGTGCGGCGCACCACCTCGTCGACGCGCGTCGCCTCGATCGGCGCCTTGCCGGGCGGCCGCGTCTTGTCCTGCAGGAGCCCGTCGACCCCGGCAGCCATGAACCGCTCCTGCCAGCGCCAGACGCAGGTCTTCGACTTGCCCGTCGCTGCCATGATGGCGTTCGTGCCCAAGCCATCGGCGGTACCAAGGATGATCCGCGCGCGCCAAACATGCTTCTGCGGCGTGTTGCGATCGGCGACAATGGACGCCAGACGCCGGCGATCGGCGGCCGAGACCGAAATGGATATCCCGTTGCGCATGTCGCAGACTCGCATATGCCGCGGCGTAAGGGAATCCAGATCAGGATTCTTCCGTTTCGGCTAAACCACTAGATCGCCCGAAGTTGGAGTTTTCGGACTCTCTCTCAATCCAGGGGTCCGGAAGGAGCAGGTCATAACAAACGTGCACTTGATTCCAGACATATAAATGAAGGGGCCTCGGATCGAGGCCTGGCGCGAGATTCGAGTGGCGGATCGATGGTCTGAAAGTCGGCCGGCAAAAAGACTTCGAGCACGCCTCGCTTCCCCCCGCGTCGCCCGACCTGGACGATGACGTCGATGGTGCGGGCGGCGTATTCCAGCACGTCCTGACGGGTCTGGCGGTGGCCGACCCGCATCACCATCAGCGCCAGCCGCTCAAGCGCCAGCACCGGACTGTCCGCGTGGATGGTGCTGATCGACCCGGGGTGGCCGGTGTTGATCGCTTCGAGGAACGCCAGCGCCTCCTCGCCGCGCATCTCGCCGAGGATCAGCCGGTCCGGCCGCATCCGCAGCGCCGCGACCAGAAGCTGCGCCGGCGTCCGCTCCGAGGTCGCGCTCCTCTCGGCGATTAGCGCCACGCCGTTCTCGTGCGGCAGGTGGAGTTCCCGCGCGTCCTCGATCGTCACTAGCCGCTCGGCCCGGTCGGCCAGCGACAGGAGCGCTCGTGCCACCGTCGTCTTGCCTGACGACGTGCCGCCCGAGACGAGGATGTTCATCCGCTGGTCGATCGCCTGCTGGAACAGCTCGGCGAGCCGCCCGGCCTGGGCCAGCTTCGCGATCTCGGCGAGCCGCGCCCGTCGCTCGCCCTCGACGCTGACCTGTCGCCCCTCCAGGAACCCGATCTCGCCGACGTCGAGGATTCGCGAGACGTACTTCCGGATCGAGAGCGAGGCGCCGTCCTCGACCGCTGGCGGCACGACGATCTGCACGCGCAGGACCTGGCCGAAGGCGTGCAGGCTCCCCGAGACGATCGGGTGCTTCGGCCCGAGGACGTTCTTCGTTTCGCCGGCGAGGTGCTTGCTGAGCTGCAACACCTTGCCGGGCGGGTAGTGATGTCCTGTCCGTACCATGTGCTCGGCGTCGGCGCGCTCGGCCCAGACCGCGCCGTCGGGATTGATTGCCACCTCGTTGACGTCGTCGGCGACGAGCAGCGGCCGGAGCTCGCGCAAGCCATGCTCGGCGTGGCTGCGGGTCGCGGGCAGGGCAGAGGTCTCGCCCATCAGAACACCAGGTCGCGGTTGACGAAAACGGTGAGCCGGTCGCCCTGGTCGACGTTGATCGTCGGCGCGATCCGCAGATAGGCGTCGAGCGCCGAGCGCGAGGTAGACTCGAGATCGCCGCCCATGGCGTCGATCGCGTCGGCGACATCCTCGTCGGTCTCGTCGTCGATCGCGAACTGCGGCCCAAGCGCGAAGACCGAGATCAGCGCGGCCGAGCCGAACCGCTCCCAGAAATGCGTGTCGACATGCCCGGTCTGGCCGCTCCTCCCGAGCGCGTCCGCGCCGATGCCGCCGAGCGCGACGCTGGCGCCCGCCGGCGTCACCGCGCGGTTCCAGGCGATCAGCGCCCGGCGCTGCGCGATTTTCACGTTCGAGCTGTAGGCGCCGATCAGCCGGGTGCCGCGGGGAAGGAGGGTGGTCGACCCGTCGTAGGAGACGACGTCCTCGGTCAGCACCGCGCGGATCGCGCCAGGCAGGTCGGTGTTGATCGCGGTCTCGAGCACGCCCTCGAGGATCGTCCCTTGCACGATCGTCCGCGACGGATCGGCGAGTTGCTCGGCGCGAACAGTCTTGTGGGTCTGCTCGGCCGCGGCGGCGAGGAAGCCCTCGTTCTCGGAAAGCCGGCGGCCGCCGGCGCCGCCGGCCGAGGTCTCGCCGCCGTTCACCCCGTCGATCACCACGCCACTCGAGGCGATCTGCGCCTTGTCGATCGCCTCGCGGCGCTTCTTCTCCTCCTCCATCCGCTTGCGCGCCTCGGCTTCGGCGGCCGCGCCGCTCGGGTCGATGCCGGCGGTCACCGGGTTCTGGGCGAGGAGCTGGCGGCGCACCTCCTCGCGGAGCTGCGCGGCGTTGGCGTCGAGCATCGCCTGCAGCTGCTCCTGGGTCAGGCCGCCGGGCTGCTCGGCCAGCGCCTTCAGGCGGGCCTCCATCTGGTCGAGGCGCAGCTGGTCCTCGGGGCTGAGTCCGTCAGCCTTCGGCTTTGCCGCCGGCAGCTCGGTGGTGAGCGGGGCGGTGTCGACCGCCTCGCCGCGCGGCACCTCCGTCGAGATCCCGTCGGTGAAGGCCGCCGGCTGCTGCATGTCCTGGGGACGCGAGGTCCCGAAGCCGAAGAGCGAGCGGACCTGCTGCGGGGCGAAGACCCAGAGGGAGCCGATCGCCAGCAGGACGAGGACCAGGATGCCGACGGCGATCCGCGGCCCGCGGCCCGGGCCCTGCGGTGCCACGCGCCGGTTGATGCGCTCGAGGCGGTCGAGCTCCTCCTGGCTGCGGTCGGTCATTTCCGGAGGCCGGGGGTGGTGGCGGTGGCCGGCGTCGCGGTGGCGGCAAGGTAGCCGGTGCGGAGCGCCGCGGCGCGGCGACCGCCGGGGACGGTCTTGATGACCCGGCCGTGGGCGACACAGAGCTCGTCGTCGCCGATGCGCAGCGTCCAGCGATCGGAGGTGCCCATGACGACGGCGCCGGTCTCGGTCTCGCGGACGTTGATGATGCTCTCGCGGCCCTGCTCGTCGACACGGAAGATCGCCGGCCGCGGCGCGTCGGGCGGGAACTCGAAGGTGGTGCGCCGGCCGTCGTCATAGATCGCCACGGGCCGGAACGCGGCCTTCGGCCCGGCGACGTAGTAGTTCGGGTCGCGCGGCCGCGCCTGCTCGACCTGGCGGCTCGCCACCTTCGCCCGCTCGCGTTCGGGGTATCGAAACCCGATCCGGTAGTTGAGCGTCGACGAGCCCGCCGGAACCGGCACGGCGCGGAGCTCGAAGGTGTAGGTGTTCTGGGAGGTGTAGACCGTCATGTTGGTGCGGGCGCCGGCGATCAGCGGCTTCACCGCGAGCACGTTGCCGCTCTGCAGGCGGATCACCTGCCAGCTCTCGCTGTCGCCCATCAGCACGCTGTCGATCGCCTCGCCGGGCGCGAACTCGATCGATGTGATGATCTTCATCGCGAGATCAAGGCGGTACACCGTGTCCTTGGAGTAGGTGTACTGCTTGATCCGCGGGTCTGCTCCGACCGAGCGCGGCGAGGTCTCGGCCGATGTCGGCGCAGCCCCGAGGAGCGCGAGGGCGAGAAAGCTCGTGGCGGTGAGGAGGCCCGGTTTTGTGAGCGTGCGCATGTCGGTCATCCCTTCCCGGTGCTGGCGTCGAGGGTCTCGGCGTCGATGCGATAGCTGGTGACGGTGAAGCCGAGCGGGTTCTGCCACACCGCCTCGAGCGTGCGTTCGACCCGCGGCTGGAAGGCGAAACCGACGGTGGCGACGAAAGCACGCACGACCGGCGGCAGCCCCGGCTGCTCGAGGGTCCGGGTGAAGCGCACCTGGGCGGTGGCGTCGTTCAGGACCGCAATCGAGCGCACCTTCACCCGGATCAGGCTGTCCTCGCCGTAGAGCGCCGGTGGGTACTGGTCGGAGGCCTGGGTCCAGAGCGCGCGGAGCGACGTCGCCGCCTGGGCCTGCGAGGTGGCGAGGACGGCGGGGATGCGCTCGCGGTTGTCGGCGGTGTCGTAGGTCTCGCGCTCTGTGACGTAGCGGACGAGCTCGGCCTGGCGCACCGCGTCGGTCTCGGCGAGATCGGCCGGCCGCGTCGAGACCACGAGCTCGGACTCGCCGGACTGGCGGTCGACCATGACGACGTAGGGGCGGATTTCCTTGAGCGGCAGCAGGACGACCATCGCTCCGACCGCGCAGAGCGCCGTCGCCAGCGACAGGCCCGCCATCCAGCCAAAGAGCGCCGCACGACGCTGGAGGCCGAAGAAGACTTCGTCCTCGAACCGGTGAACGGTGTCGGTCCTCTGGGACATGGGCTGACGGACTCCTTGTCGGTGGCGCCGCGACGGAAAGGGCGCGCGAGAGATGATCGGGATCGGTGATCGCCCTTAGCCCGGCGGCGCCTTGCTCTTGTCGGAGGCCGTGCGCTCGCCGCCTCGGGCCGCGGCGCGCTGGCGCCGCCGCTCGCGGGAGAATTGCAGCATGCCGGCCTGGCCCGCCTCGAAATCCACCCCGAGATCGGTCCGGCGGCCCATGGTCGCCATCCGGGTCTGGGTGCGCTCGCGCGCCTTCTTCCGGGCCTCGTAGTTCTGTACCAGCTCCTGCGCGCCGGCCGCCGCCCTGGCGCCCATGCCGCCCTCGGTCGCGCGGGCGGCGCCGACGGCGGAGGAGACCGCCGCGACCGTCGGATGCGCGGTCCGCGCCGCGGCCTTGATCGCGCCGCCGGTCATCGCCGCGCCACCGGCCATCTGACGGGCCTCGCGGACACCGCTCGCGGTGGCGACTACGGTGCCGGCGAGGCCGTTCACCATCGTTGGCACCTGGGACATGAGGAAGATCGCTGCGAGAGCGACGATCAGGAAGGCTGCCGCATCGGTGAGCGTCGCCGCGTTGTTGATCGTCCCGAGCAGGCCGGTGCCGATGCCAACGATCGCCCCCATGACGCCAGCAAGCACCAGCGGGATCAGCGCGAATCCGAGGGTGAATTTTGCCCAGCTCGCAAAGAGATCACTGGTGCCACGGAAAAGCAGGCTGGCGATGAATAGGGGCGCCAGCGACACCGCCATCGCGAGGCCGATCTTGGCGATCCCCGCCACGAGGATCGCCACGCACGCCATCAAGGACCCGACGATCGCCAGGACAATCGAGAGCAGGCTGATCGAGAAGAAGCCGCTCTCGTCGGCCGCCCGATCGGAGAAGTCGAAGATCGACGTCACCATTTCGTCCAGCGCGCCGTTCAAGGTCGTCGTTGCCGACACGTTGAGAAGGGCAGCGCCGACCGAACTCGGGACATTGG
>NZ_JAGOID010000034.1 GCF_017995835.1 Amaricoccus sp. | reverse complement strand
GTGCCGACGCGGGCCGAGGTCTCGGACGTGGCGCCCGCGATCTACGAGGGCGTCGACGCGGTCATGCTTTCCGCCGAAAGCGCCGCCGGGGACTATCCGGTCGAGGCGGTGACGACGATGAACAACGTCGCCGAGTCGGTCGAGAACGACCTGGCCTACCGCGAGGTGATCGAGGCGCAACGCAACGCCCATTCCGGCGCGGTCTCCGACGCGATCACCTCGGCCGCGCGCGACGTGGCGGAAACCACCAAGGTCAAGGCGATCTGCTGCTTCAGCCATTCCGGCAGGACCGCCTCGCTCGCAGCGCGCGAGCGGCCGCGCGTGCCGATCATCGCGCTGACCCCGCTCATCCGTTCGGCCCGGCGACTGGCGTTGACCTGGGGCCTGCACTGCGTCGTGGTGCCGGAGGTCGACCGCTTCAAGATGGCGGTGGTGGCGGCGGCCCGGGCCGCGCGCGACCATGGTTTCGCGACCGCCGAGGACCGCATTGTCGTCACCGCCGGCATTCCCTTCGGGGTCGCGGGCTCGACCAACATCCTGCGCGTCGCGGCATGCAGCGAACGCGCCATTTTCGAGGGCGGCGCGGAGGACTGACACAGGGTTCGGTCAATCCGTCCGCATTTCCCCGACGGGAATGACGCGGGGTCCGTGCAGAGGCTTCCGCGCGGCCTGCCCCGTGGCGAACCGCGCCTGCACGCCCGACGGGCCTGAAGGCAGGCGTTCAGCGTTGGGGGCAGGTGCGCCGCGATTGCGACGGGTAGGGATGTCCCGGTCGCCGGAGACATCGGCGCGGAGCGCGCGGAATCCCGATCCCGTCTGAATAGAACTCGGGGCCGCCGGCTCATCCGTCAGGGCAGGCCGCCCGGCGCAACACGGGCTAACGCGCCCAACACGCGCTAACACGCGTGATAGGTAGAGTAACTATCTGATTACACATGATAAAAAGCTTCAAGGGTCAAAAAGGACGAGCTTCACCCTGCTTCCCTCGTGGCGGCGGCTGCGGGGCGGCGAATGGGCGAACGAGGTGGAGCGCGAGGCGCTGGAGGCGGTCTCGCCCGGCTTCAACCCGGGCGAACCGGACTGGGACCGCTTGGAATCCAACCAGTACTCCATCGGATATGAACTGCTGCACGATTTCGCCCCCGGCCTGCGCTTCGTCAACAATGCCCGCTACGTGCGCACGGACGTGGACTATCGGCAGGTGCTGGCCCGGAACGGGTTCACCGGCAATCCCGACCGGCCGCTGGAGGTGGGGCGCGAAGCCACCATCCACGACCAGGAGATCGAGGTCGCGCCATGGCGAAGATGATGCGGCCCCGGAGGGCGCGAAGCGATCATGCGCTCCGGCAACGACCGCGCGCGCGCCGCCGTCCGGGACTTTCGTTGACGATCTGGTGAGGTCCGGTCGAGCGTTTTCCGGCGCGTGGCGCTTTCGGCGACGGGGGGATGGCCCTATAAGCGGCGGACCCCGAGAGACGTGGAGCCCGCGATGACGCTCAGCCCTGCCGATCAAGCCAAGCGCGCCGCCGCCGCCCAGGCGCTCGGCCTCGTCACGCCGGGAATGCGGCTCGGGCTCGGCTCGGGCTCGACCGCGGCCTGGTTCGTCCGCCTGCTCGGGGATCGCGTGCGCGCGGGGCTCGACGTCGCCTGCGTGGCCACGTCGAGCGGCACGGTCCGTCTTGCCGAGACCGAGGGCATCGCGCTCACCCCGCTGACCGACCTCGGCCGGCTGGATCTGACCGTCGACGGCGCGGACGAGATCGACGCGGACCTCGCGCTGATCAAGGGCGGCGGCGCCGCGCTCTTGCAGGAGAAGATCGTCGCCGCGGCCTCGGACCGCTTCGTGGTGGTCGCGGACGACACGAAGCGGATGGAGACGCTCGGGGACTTCCCGCTCCCCGTCGAGGTGGTGCGCTTCGGCTGGACCGCCACCCGGGACGCGATCGCGGCGATGCTCGAGCGGGCGGACGTGGACGGGCGCGAGGTCGGGACGCGGATGGCGGGAACCGAGATGCTCGTCACGGACGAGGGTCACTACCTCCTCGACCTTCGCCTCGGCCGGATCGGGAACCCCGAGGCGCTCTGCGCCGCGCTGAACGCGATCCCCGGCGTGGTCGAGAACGGTCTCTTCGTCGGCATGGCGGAGCGGGCGATCATCGGGCATCCCGACGGGCGGGTGGAGGAGATCCTTCCCGCCGGCCCGGCCCGCGAGGATTTCGTCGAGGAAGCGATGCGCAGCGCGGATGCATGAGGCCGCGGTGAGCGATCCCTTCGATCTCGATCTCTTCGTCATCGGCGGCGGCTCGGGCGGCGTCCGCGCCGCGCGCATCGCGGCGGGCTACGGCGCGCGCACGGCCCTGGCCGAGGAGTACCGCGTCGGCGGCACCTGCGTGATCCGCGGCTGCGTGCCGAAGAAGCTGATGGTCTACGCCTCGACCTTCCGCGACGCCTTCGAGGATGCGGCCGGCTATGGCTGGACGCTCGCCTCCGCGCCGCGCTTCGACTGGGCGCGCTTCATCGCGGCCAAGGACGCCGAGATCGCGCGGCTCGAAGCGGTCTACCGCGCCAACCTGGATCGGGCCGGTGTGCGGATCGTCGACGCAAGGGCGAGCGTCCTCGATCCGCACCGGGTGCGGCTCGGGACCGGCGAGGAACTGACCGCCAAGCACATCCTCGTCGCCACCGGCGGGGCGCCGCGGATGCCCGGCTTTCCCGGCGCCGACCTCGCGGTCAGCTCCAGCGAGATGTTCGCGCTGCCCGCCCTGCCACGGCGGATGGCGGTCCTGGGCGGCGGCTATATCGCCTGCGAGTTCGCCGGGATCATGAACGGGCTCGGCGTCGAGGTGGTCCAGCTCTATCGCGGCGAACAGATCCTGCGCGGTTTCGACGACGACGTGCGCGCCCATGTCGCGGAGGCGATGCGCGGGCGGGGCGTCCGCATCGAAACGCAGAGCGACGTGGCGGCGATCGAGCGCGCCGGCGACGGCCTGCGGGTGCTGACCGCGAGCGGCGCGCGGCACGACGTCGACCTCGTGCTGGCGGCGACGGGCCGGGCTCCGAACACGCCGGGTCTCGGGCTCGAGTCGCTGGGGGTGCGGTTGCGCGAGGACGGCGCGATCGAGGTCGACGACTGGTCGCAGACGTCGGTGCCCTCGATCTACGCCGTCGGCGACGTCACCGGGCGCGCGGCGCTGACCCCGGTCGCCATCCGCGACGGCCATGCCTTCGCCGACACGGTGTTCGGCGCGCGGCCGACGCCGGCCGATCACAAGCTGGTCGCGACGGCGGTGTTCACCCAGCCGGAGATCGGCACGGTCGGCCTCGGCGAGGCGGCGGCGCGCCGGCGGGGGCCGGTGGTCGTCTACCGGGAGAGCTTCCGGCCGATGGCCAACATCCTCGCCGGGCGGCCGGAGCGGATGCTGATGAAGCTCGTGGTCGATGCGCGCGACGACCGCGTGCTCGGCTGCCACATCGTCGGCCACGGGGCCGGCGAGATGATCCAGCTCGCCGCGGTGGCGCTCGGAATGGGCGCGACCAAGGCCGATTTCGACCGCACCATGGCGGTGCATCCGACCGCTGCGGAGGAGCTCGTGACCATGCGGCGCGGCGTCTCCGATCTTGAAATGGCGGGGGCAGGGGACACTTGAGACCTGCCTGCGCGACGACCGAGGAGTTTAGGACCCTATGCCATACAGCAACAACGGCGGCCCCTGGGGCGGCGGCGGCAAGGGCCGCGGACGCGGGCCCTGGGGCGGCAAGGGTTCAGGCGGGGACGGTGGTTCCGGCGGCGGCGGCGGGCCGGGCGGGCAGCCTCCGATCCCCGACATCGACGAGATCGTCCGCAAGGGCCAGGAGCAGCTCAAGATCCTGATGGGCGGCGGCCGCGGCGGCGGCGCGCGCGGTCCGGGCGGCGGCCAGGGCGGCGGCGGCGTCGGGCGGCGCGGTCTTTTCCTGATCGCCGGCGGCGTCGTGCTCCTCTGGGCCTTCATGTCCTTCTACACCGTGCGGCCGGAGGAGCAGTCGGTGGAGCTGACCTTCGGCGAGTGCCGGGGCGACTGCATCGGCCAGCCCGGCCTGAACTTCGCGCCCTGGCCCGTGGTGACGCGCGAGGTCGTGCAGGTGACGGGCGAGCGCACCGAGGAGATCGGGTCGGGCACCTTGCGCGGCACGAGCGCGGGGCTGATGCTGACCGGGGACGAAAACATCGTCGACATCACCTTCCAGACGGTCTGGAACGTGCGCGATCCGGCGGCGTTCCTGTTCAACCTCGCCGACCCGGAGTCGACCATCCAGTCGGTGTCGGAATCGGCGATGCGCGAGGTGGTCTCGCGCTCCGACCTGTCGCCGATCCTGAGCCGCGACCGAGGCGTGATCAGCCAGGAGGTGCAGCAGCTGATCCAGAACACGCTCGACGACTATGGCTCCGGCGTGAACGTCGTGCGCGTCAACCTGCTGCGGGCCGACCCGCCCGAACAGGTGATCGACGCCTTCCGCGAGGTGCAGGCGGCGCGGCAGGAGCGCTCGACGCTTCAGAACCGCGCCGACGCCTACGCCAACGAGACGCTCGCGGCGGCCCGCGGCCAGTCGGCCCAACTGCTTCAGGAGTCCGAGAGCTACCGCGCCCGGCAGGTCAATTCCGCGACCGGTGAAGCCAGCCGCTTCTCGGCGGTGCTCGCGGAATATCTCAAGGCGCCCGAGGTGACGCGACAGCGCCTCTACCTCGAGACGATGGAGGGCGTGCTGGGCGACGTGGAGCTGTTCCTGCTGGACACGCCGAGCGCCGGCGGGAGCGGGCTCGTGCCCTACCTGCCGCTCAACGAGTTGAGGCGCGCGCCCGCGGCCTCGTCCGCGCCGGCCCGTTCGGCAGCCTCCGGGGGGATCGCCGAATGAGCCGCCGCATGCCGTTGCTGATCGGGATCCTCGTCGCTCTCGTCTTCATCGCCTTCAACGCCTTCTACATCGTCGACGAGCGCCAGAAGGCGATGGTGCTCCAGTTCGGACAGGTGCGGTCGGTCAAGGAAGATCCGGGGCTGGGGTTCAAGATTCCGTTCATCCAGAACGTCGTGTTCTATGACGCGCGCATCCAGGGCATAGACACGCCCTCGCTCGAGGTGACGCCGCTCGACGACCGCCGCCTGATCGTCGACGCCTTCGCGCGCTGGCGCATCGCCGACGTCGAGCAGTTCCGCCGGGCCGTCGGCGCGGGGGGCATGAATGTCGCCTCGCAGCGGCTGGAGTCGATCCTCAACGCCAACGTGCGCGAGGTGCTCGGATCGGTGCGTTCCGAGGCGGTGCTTTCGGCCGACCGGGTCGGGCTGATGAACCGCATCCGCGACCAGTCGATCGCCGAGGCCCGGGCGCTCGGCGTGGACGTGATCGACGTGCGGCTGAAGCGCGCCGACCTGCCGGAGCAGAACCTCGAGGCGACCTTCCAGCGGATGCAGGCCGAGCGCCAGCGAGAGGCCGCCGACGAGCGCGCGCGCGGCAACGAGGCGGCGCAGCGCGTGCGGGCGCAGGCGGACCGCACCGCGGTGGAGATCGTCTCCGAGGCGGAGCGCGACGCCAACGTGATCCGCGGCGAGGCCGACGCCGAAAGGAACGCGATCCTCGCCGAGGCATTCGGGGCGAACCAGGAGTTCTTCGCCTTCATCCGGTCGATGCAGGCCTACACGAAGTCGCTCCGCGGGGAGAACACCACGCTGATGGTCGAGCCGGACAGCGAGTTCTTCAACTACCTGAACGCGCCGCATTCGGCCGGGCGGACGGAAGTCGCGCCCGAAGCCGCCCCCCCGGCGACGGCGAGCGAGTAGGCCGGGAGCCGGCCGCCCGTGCGGGTCAGAGTGCGGGCCCTCGCGCTGCTTGGCGCGGGGGCCCTGCGGCGCTAGACTTGTCCGCCGGGCCACCACGCCAGCGTCTGGCGTAACGCGGGCGTGACGGCACAAAGGCGTGACTTGCGCGAGGCTTCGGGCGCGATCATGTCACGGGGCAGGCGGCTCGGATCCGAAACCTTGCGGAGGCCGCGCCGAAGAAACCATGGAGGTCGCTTGATGTATTCGAACGCACGGCTGGCAACGTCGGGACTGGCGCTCGCCGCCGCGCTCGCCTTCGGCGCGGTGGCCCCGGCCTTGGCCGAGACGCAACCCCTCGGCGAGACGGCGGCGCCGGTTCCGATGATCCCGAACAGCTTCGCCGAGCTTGCGGCCCGGCTCAGCCCGGCGGTGGTCAACATCACCACGACGACGAACGTCGCCGAGGTCCAGCGGGGCCCCGGCCCGGTCCTGCCGCCCGGCTCGCCCTTCGAGGATTTCTTCCGCGACTTCATGGATCGCCAGCCCGGCCAGCAGGGCCCGCGGGACCGCCGCTCGAACGCCCTCGGCTCGGGCTTCATCATTTCCGCCGACGGCTACATCGTCACCAACAACCACGTCATCGAGCAGGCGGATCAGGTTCGCGTCGAGCTCTTCGAGGGCGGCGAATACGACGCCACCGTGATCGGCCGCGACCCGCGCACCGACATCGCGCTGCTCAAGATCGACGCCGGCAAGGAACTTCCCTTCGTCAGCTTCGGCAACAGCGACGCGGCCAAGGTCGGCGACTGGGTGCTCGCCATCGGCAACCCGCTCGGCCAGGGCTTCTCGGTCAGCTCGGGCATCGTCTCGGCCCGCAACCGAACGTTGCAGGGCAGCTATGACGACTTCATCCAGACCGACGCCGCCATCAACCGCGGCAATTCCGGCGGGCCGCTCTTCGACATGGCCGGCGAGGTCATCGGGGTGAACACCGCGATCCTGTCGCCGAACGGCGGTTCGATCGGCATCGGGTTCGCGATGTCCTCGGCGGTGGTCGAGCGGGTGGTCGCCCAGCTCAAGGACTTCGGCGAGACCCGCCGCGGCTGGCTCGGCGTGCGCATCCAGAACGTCGACGAGGACATGGCCGACGCGCTCGGCCTGGACGAGACCTACGGCGCGCTCGTCACCGACGTGCCCGAGGGTCCGGCGGCGAAGGCGGGCCTGAAGTCGGGCGACGTCATCGTCGCCTATGACGGCGAGAAGATCGACGACACCCGCGAGATCGTCCGGCTGGTGGCCGACACCGAAATCGACCGCACCGTGCCGATCGAGGTGATCCGCGACGGCGAGCGCGAGACGCTGGAGGTCACGATCGGCCTGCTCGAGGAACCGACGCTGGCCGCGGCGGCCGGTCCCGGCGAGAAGCAGAAGCAGGCCGAGGAGACCGTGCTCGGCCTGGCGCTCTCGCCGGTCGGGCCGGAGCAGCGCGAGCAGTTCGGCATCGAGGACGACGTCAAGGGCCTGGTGGTCACCTCGGTGGACGAGAGCGCCGACGCCTTCGACAAGGGGATGCGTGCGGGCGACGTCATCGTCGAGGTCGGCCAGGAGCCGGTCACGACGCCGCGCGAGATGCGCGAGCGGATCCGGGCGGCCGAGGACGCCGGCAGGAACTCGATCCTGCTGCTCGTCCGCCGCGACGGCCAGCCGCGCTTCGTGGCGCTCAACCTGTCGAGCTGAGCGGCGGCTCCGAACCTTCGCAAACGTGCGGCCCGTCCCCGCGAGGGGGCGGGCCGTTTCGCGTCAGCGGGCGAGGAACGTCTCCGCCGCCGCGACGAAGGCTTCCGGCGCCTCGGCGTGCAGCCAGTGGCCGACGCCGGGGATGGCCTCGGTCCGGGCGGCCGGAAAGCGGGCGCGGATCGCCGGGAGGTGCGCATCGCGAACATAGTCGGAGGCGCCCCCGACCAGGAACAGCGTCGGGCCATCGAAGCGGCCGGGCAGGGCGGGGAAATCCATGATATCCGGCATCTGCTCGCCAAGGGCGGCGAGGTTGAGCTTCCAGGCGGCGCCCTCGGGGGTGAGGGCGAGGCTCTGGATCAGGAAGGCGCGCACGCCCGGCTCCGGCACGCTGGCCGCCAGCGCCGCGTCGGCGTCGCTGCGGCGGCTGACCCCGGAGAGGTCCAGCGCCTCCATGGCGCGGACATAGCCGATCTGGCTATGCCCGTAGCGCACCGGGGCGATGTCGGCGACGATCAGGCGGTCCACGCGCTCCGGCGCGGTGAGCGCCAGCGTCATCGCCGCCTTTCCGCCCATCGAATGGCCGAGGACGTCGGCCCGGCCGCCGGCCTCGGCCGCGATCGTGGCGGCGAGGTCGGCCGCCATGGCTTCGTAGCTGTGCACCGGATCGCGGAAGCTCTCGCCGTGGTTGCGCATGTCGACGACGAGCGTTTCGCGCGTGGCGGCGAAGCGGCGGGCGACGGCGTTCCAGTTCCGCGCCGAGCCGAAGAGGCCGTGGGCGATGACGAGCGGCGGCGCGCCGGTGGGCTTGCCGTGGCGGATCAGGTTGAGCATGGCGGCCCCCTCGCGACGAGGGCGGCAGGCTATCCGGCTGCGAGCATCTCGGCAACTGAGGGCGCCGGGCCCGTGCCGAAGTCCTGTCGAATCCTGAAAAAGTGGCAAGGCGGATTCCAGCCCGGTTCCAGCCGCGTTCCAGCCAGACAAAATCATGCCGTTTCATCTGCTTGTCTCGCCCCGCTCAGGCAGGGACCTTCGCGTCGATGACATGGCCGGATTCCTTAAGGAAGTCGCCGATCACTCCGGCCACCAGGTCGGGCCGCTCCACGCCCGGGATGTGGCCGACCCCGGGGAGGATCTCGAACCGCGCGCCCGCGATGAGCGCCGCCGTGCCGCGGACGAGGTCGGGCGGCGTCGACCCGTCGAGCGCGCCGACCATGGCGAGCGTCGGGAGCGCCAGCGCGCGCGTGCTCTCGGTGAGGTCGGCGTCGCGGATCGCGCCGCAGGTCGCCACGTAGCCGCCGAGGGGACTGCGCAGCAGCATGTTCCGCCAGACCGCAAAGCTCGGGTCGCGTTCGCGGAAGTCCGGCGAGAACCAGCGCTCCAGGATCGCGTCGGCGACGGCCGCGACGCCCTGCCCGGAGACGACGCCGATGCGCTCGTTCCAGAGCGCGTCGTCGCCGATCTTCGCCGCGGTTCCGGACAGGATGAGCACGCGCACGAGGTCGGGGCGGCGCGCCGCCAGCGACTGCGCGATCAGCCCGCCGACGGACAGGCCGACCACCGCCGCCCCGGAGACGTCGAGCCTGTCGAGAATGCCGGCGAGATCGTCGGCGAAATCTTCGATCCGCCATCGCCCCGGCGCGTCGTCCGACAGCCCGTGTCCGCGCTTGTCGTAGCGGATCACGTGGAGGCCCGCGGGCAGCAGCGGCGTCACCGCGTCCCAGACCCGCAGGTCCGTGCCGAGCGCGTTGGCGAAGACGATCGCCGGCGCTCCCGGATCTCCCGTGGTCTCGACGTGGAACGACAGGCCGTCGATGGTGATGGCTTGCATTGTGTCCTCCCTCGGGCGTGCGCCGTCTCGGGTTTCCCCGCTGTGCAGGATGACATGTCATATCAGACGCAACCCACAACCTTGCGAACCGCGCTCGGCCGCGCCGAGGCTCAGGCCACCGATGCGCGCCTTACGCGAGGCCGCGGCGGAGCAGGGCCGCCGCCGGCCGGGGGGAGCGCCGTCCTCGGGGAGGCGCGCGGGCGCGCCCCCCGCTCGGACGGCGCTGACGGTCGGCCGCCTTTGCGGCCTCCCTGGCGGAGCGGCCGCAAGCGGCCGCGAGTCCTTTGTCTCTCCCCGCCCTTTGGCGGGAAGGCGCCTGCTCGATAGGGTTTCCGCCAGTATGAATGCCTGAAGGGGGATCGCGGCGCCGGCGGCGCGCCGCTCGACGGCGTGGCGACGGGCGGAGGCGGAGACCGGCCCTAGCGGCGGTCCTCGGCGCGGGCAGCCGCTGCCTTGCGGGCGTTGCGGCGCATCTCCGAGGCGAGCAGCACCAGTGCGTCGTCGAGTTCCTCCGCGAGGCCGGGCAGCGCGTTCGTCTGTGCGTAGACGCGCAGCTCGCTGAGGATGTCGTAGAGCTGGGCGTCGTTCTCGGGCAGGTACATCTTCGATCTGGGCGCGGCTTGGGTTTCGGCCGGACACTAGGACCAAACGCAACTGCGGCATAGCGGAAACTTGGCGCCCGGGGGGCGCACCGGCGGATGCTGGCCGATTGGTTAAATTTTTCAATCGTCAAGCGGCAACTTCTCATGCCGATGCGCGGATGACGCGCCCCTTGGCGTCAGCGGGTCGCCGGGAGCCACGCCGTGGCCTCGACCTCGACCAGCACCTCGGCGGAGGGCATGAGCCCGCTCACCTCGACCACGGTCGAGACCGGGGGCGCGTCGGGGAAGAACCGCCGCCGCACCGCGTTGTAGCGCGGGAAGTGATCGAGATTGGTGAAGTACTGCACCAGCTTGAAGACGTCCGCCATCGTGCCGCCGGCGTCCTCGATCGTGGCGCGCACCCGGTCGAGCACGAACCAGGACTGCGCGAGAATCGGCCCGTCCCTGGCGTCGGCCGAAAACTCGCCGGTCGCGCCGATGGTCTCGGGAACGCCGGGCGGCAGGTCGGCGAAGCCACGCACCACCCTCCCGGCGGCGGCGTCGAGCGGCACGACGCCGGACAGGAAGACGAAGTCGCCGCGCCGCACCCAGGGCGCATAGCGGGCCAGCGGCCTGGCGGGCCCGGTCATGGCGCCACCTGTCTGAGCGTTGCGGTCACGCGCGCGACGAAGGCGTCGCGCCGGGCCTGGGATGCGCTGTCCATCGAATAGAGTTGCCGCCACACCACCCGGCAGCGCGGATGGAACAGCGGACGCATGCCGCGGGTGAAGAGGCTCCGCCCCGGGTCGCGGATCAGCCGCAGCCACCACCACGGGCTGCCGCTCGTGGTCACCGCCACGAAGAGACGGATGTTGTCGAGCTTGCGCGTCACGATTCCCATCCGCGTCTTAGGCACGTCGAAGGTCACGCCGGGCAGCCAGACCCGCTCCAGCCAGCCCTTGAGCATCGCCGGCGGCCCGTACCACCAGGTCGGGTAGACGAGCGCGAGGCCCTCGGCCCAGCGCAGGTCCTCGAGATGGCTCGCGACCGCCTCGGCGTTCGCCTTGTTGTCGCCGAAATAGTCGCGCCATTCCTCCTGGCGGATCACCGGGTCGAACCCCTCGGCATAGAGGTCGCGCAGTCGCACCTCGTGACCTCCGGCGGCGAGCGTCTCGGTCACGGCGCTGCATAGTCGCGCCGCGAGGCTCTCCCCGCAGGGGTGGCAGAAGACGACGAGGATCCTCACTCGCCCGTGAGCTCCTTGCGGAGCGGGAGGCCGACGCCCTTGTTCACGAACTGCTCGGTGGCGACCTTGCTGACGTCGACCGACCCGGCCTCGAGGATGCCCGTGCGCACGGCCAGGTCGTGGAAGGCCGCGATCTGGTCGTTCGACATCGCCCCGATGCCTTTCTCGCGCGCGAGCCCGGAATCGACGATGCCGAGCTCCTTCATCGCCGCGATCTCCTCGGTCAGGCGCTCCAGGGTGTATTCGGGGTTCGCGGCCATGATCGCCTCGTTCCCGAGCGTAGCGTCGCCGTAAAGGTAGGTGTACCAGCCCTCGATCGAGGCGTCGATGAAGGCCTGAACCACTTCCGGGTCCTCCGCCACCATGTCGGTGCGGGCCTCGATGGTCGTGGAGTACGTGTTCCACCCGTAGTCCGCGAGGAGGAAGCTCTCCGGATCGGCCCCCTCCTTGCGCGCATAGAGCGGCTCCGCAGTGCCGTAGCCCTGCTGCACCACGGTCTCGTCGGTCAGGAACTCGGCGAGGTTGTAGGAATAGGGCCGCAGCTGCTCGTCCTTGAAGCCGTGCTCGAACACCAGCCAGCGCCAGAAGCTGATCTGGCCGTCGCGAGAGATCAGGATCTTCGGCGCGTTGGTCAGGTCGGCGAAGTCCTTGTAGACGCCCTTGTGCGCGAGGAGGATTTGCGGGTCCTTCTGGTAGAAGGCCGCCACCACCACCGTCGGGATCTCGTTCCGGACGTTGTCGAAGCTGAGGAGCAGGTTCCCCGCCATCAGGAAATCGAGCTGGCCGGCGGGCAGCATCGGCCGGTTGTTCACCTGCGGCCCGCCCTGGACGATCTCGAGGTCGATCCCGTGCTTCGCCATCGTTCCGTCGGCCTGCGCCTGGTACCAGCCGCCATGGCCGCCCTGGGCGAACCAGTTGGTGCCGAAGCGCACCTTGGTGAGTTCCTGCGCCGAGAGCGGCGCGGCCGCGATCGCCAGCAGCGCGACCAGAATCGTCGTTCTCATGTCCCGTCCTCTCACGTTCCGGCCATCCGGGCCGTCCAGCCCCTCGTCTTTCCCGGGTTCATCAGGCCGAGGGGATCGGCCTGACGCTTGAACGCGATCTGCGCCGCGTCGATCTCCTTCATCCCGCCGTCCTCGATCGTGTAGGCGTGCGGATCGTAGACCGCGCAGCCCTCCGCCTCCAGTTCGGCGATGATCTCGTACATCCGCTGCTTCGTCGTCCAGCGCACCAGCGGCAGGGCGAAGATCTGGACCACGCCGTCGAGCCGCGCCATCTCGTGATGCATCAGCATCTCGTCGCCGTATCGCGCCATCTGTCGCGTCACCAGCGCCGGATCGAAGGGGCGCGGATAGGCGACCTGGAGGTAGGTCCACCCCCGGTCCTTCTTGAGCGCCTGCAACGTCGTGTGGTTCCATCCGCATTCATAGGCCGGCGTCAGTTTCGCCGCCTCGACCTCGGTCGCCGTCATCGCATGGCTCACGGCGCCGCCGAACTCGGCCGCGAGCGCTTCGAACGCGGCACGCTCGCCCGGGGCGATCATCGCGAAGACCGCGTCGCGATCGGCCGGAAAGACCGCTGTCATCCGCGTGTAGAACGGCGCGAAGCGCCGATCGACCGGGGTCATCAGGAAGGCGTCGAGCCGCTCCTGCGCCGCCACGGCGAAGCGCAGCGCCGTCTCGTAGCCGTCGAACAATGCGACGGCGTCGAGCCATTCCACCAGCGGGCTCAGCGCCAGTTCGACCTCGGTGATGATGCCGTTGGTGCCGTAGGCGTGCTGCACCTTGTCCACCTCGCGCCCGGTCAGCGTCACCGCTCGCGGCGCGGCGTCGAGCGTCACCACGCGGGCCGAGAGCACGTTCTCGCCGTCGCGCAGCATCCCGTGCCGGAGCGAGCCGACGCCGCCCGAGCCCCCGGCGATGAAGCCGCCGATGGTCGCGAGCCGCCGGGTCGAGGGCCACATGTTGAGCATCTGCCCGGTCTCGCCCACGGCGGCGTCGAGCGCGGCGATGCGGATGCCGGCCTGTGTCCGCACCTTGCCGGAACCGATCTCCAGAACCTGGTCGAGCCCGGTCAGTTCAAGCACCACGCCGCCGGCGAGCGGCACGCACTGGCCGTAATTGCCGGTGCCGCCGCCCCGCACCGTCAGCGGCACGCCGTGGCGCGCGCAGGCGGCGGCGACGCGGACCACCTCGGCCTCGTCCCTCGGCCTCACGACGAGATCGCCGGTCCGTCCGGCCAGATCGCGGTCGAGGATCGGGGAGTACCAGTAGTAGTCGCGCGATTTCGCCGCGACGTAGGCGGGATCGTCGGTGACGACGATCCCGTCGAGTTCGTCGCGCAGCGCGGCGATCGTCTCGGGGGCCGGGCGGGTCATGCGGTCAGCGCCTCCTCTCGTGCGGCCCCGAGCGGCGCGCCATTGCGCCAGACCTCGCGCCGGGCGCGCGGGCGCGAGACCAGATCGGCGGGCGAGGCCGCGTCGATCAGGATGAAATCCGCGGGCTCCCCGGCGGCGATCCGCTGCGGCGCGAGCCCGAGCGCGGCCGCCGGCACGGGGCCTGCGGCGTCGATCCAGTCGTCGGGCTCCAGATGCGCCGCCAGCACGCCGAGCCTCCAGGCGTCGAGAAGGTCGTATTCGCCGTAGGGATAGAAGGCGTCCCTGACGTTGTCGAGCGCCAGGGCGACCGGCACGCCCGCCGCCCGAGCCTCCTGCACTGGCGCGATTCCGAGGAGCCGCGGCGTCCGCCCCTCGCGCGCGTCCTGGAGGTAGAGGTTCGTCGTCGGCAGCGCCACCATCGCGACCCCCGCCTTGGCGGCCGCATCGAGCACGCGCGCCGCATCGGCTTCCGCCCGGGCCGAGAGCGCGCAGCAATGGCCGCACAGCACCCGCCCGGCCATGCCGAGCCGGCCGGTCAGGTCGACGATGGTGTCGACGCCCACCAGCTCGCGCCCGAGCCCCTCGTCGACGTGGAAGTCGAGCGCGAGATCCCGTCGCAGCGCCAGCGCGAACACCGCCTCGAGCTTCGCTGGCTGGTGTTCGCCGCCGTAGACGAAGGCCCCGAGCGTCGCCCCGTCCGCCGCGACCCGGTCGGCGATCCCCGGCCCGGCCTCGCTCGCCAGCAGGTCGAGGGGCGCGAGCGCGGCCCGGTCCACGCGCACGCGACCGCGCCATTCCTCGGCCAGCTCGCCCAGCACGGCCCAGGCCAGCGGAGCCTCCGGCGCGATCCAGTCGACATGGGTCCGCAGCGCCCCGATCCCCTGCGCCTCGGCCTCGGCCAGCCCGAGGCTCGCCCGCGCCCGCACGTCCGCGGCGGTCCAGCGCGCCATGTCCGCGAGATGCAGCTCGATCGCCTCGTGCAACGACTGCGGCCGCCGCCCGATCCGCTGCGCGGTATGGGTCTTGTCGAGGTGGACATGGGCGTCCACGAGGAGCGGCAGGACCATCCGCGCCGGCACGCGCGCCGAAGGCGTCACCCGCGCGATCCTGCCGCCGGCGACGGTCACATCGACCGAGGCGCCGCCGAGCCGGACCGCCTCGAGCGTCTCAGGTCTCACGCCGGATCTCGCTCTCGTGCCAGTGCCCGAGCACCTTGCGCGAGGCCCAGGAGGTGAGCGCGAAGATGGCGATGCCGAGCAGCGAGACCAGCGTCAGCGCCGCGAACATCCGCGGGATCTCGTTGCGAAACGAGCTTTCGATGATCCGGCTGGCGAGACCGGTGTTGCGCCCCGTGGTGCCGGCGACGAATTCGGCGACGACGGCGCCGATCAGCGCCAGCCCGCCCGCGACCTTGAGCGATGCCATGAAGTAGGGGAGCGCCGAGGGTGCGAGCAGGAAGCGCAGCCGCTGCCAGGGCGTGGCGCGGTAGAGCGTGAACAGATCCCGCAGGTTATGGTCCGCCGAGCGCAGGCCGATCACCGTCCCCGACAGGATCGGAAAGAACGCCACGATCCAGGCGCAGATCAAGAGCGCCGCGAAGGTCGAGTTGACGTAGATGAGGATCAGCGGAGCGATGGCGACGACGGGCGTCACCTGCAGGATGACCGCGAACGGAAAGAGGCTCATCTCGACGGGGCGCGACAGCGCGAAGAGCGCCCCGAGACCCACGCCGCCGACCACGGCGAGCGCGAGCGCCATCACCGTCAGTTTCACCGTGAACCAGGCCGAGACCAAGAGGCTCGGCCCGTCGGTCCACAGGGTCGACACGATCCGCGACGGCGCCGGCACGAGGTAGTGCGGGACATCATAAGCCCAGACCCACCATTCCCACAGCCCGATGAAAGCGACCATGGTCGCCGTCGGCATGACCCAGGCGAGGATGCGCCGACGCCGCGCCTGCGCGATCGCCTCGGTGTTGAGGGGCGCGGGCGCGGGCGGGTCCGGGGTTTCGGCTGGCTGCACGTGTGGTGGTCCGGATCTGGCCCCCCACATTCGTCCACGCGACCCGTGCCGTCAACGGCGCCTGACCGCGCCAGAACCGCGCCAGTCCGGGGGCGTCGAGCCGATGCTTCTATCGCTTCCAGATGGCCCGGATCTGGCCTTCGCCGAACCGCTCCTCGCAGAAGCGGTAGGTGGGTTCCAGGAGCGCGCGGACGCGCGCCCGCTCGGCCGGGTCGATGGGCTTCACGACGGGGCTGGCGTTCACGCGCGCGCCGAAGTCCGCCGGTCGGTCGGGCAGGCCGAGGAAGGCGTTGATCGCCGCGATCGTGTCCGGCCGGAACAGATTCTCGTAGAACGCGTAGTGGATGTCCTCGGCCGGGAAGACCTGCTCGATCGCCCGGATCGTGGTCTCGTAGCGCGACCGCGCGAGATTGTCGTTGCTTGCGAAGGCGAGGTAGGGGTGGTTCGACGCCGCCTGCGCTCCCGCGGGGCCGGACGCCCGACGGAGGAGGAGCCGCCAGCGTGGAACCGGCCGGGGGCTTCGCGGGGCGACGCTGCCGCGCGCGTTGCGCTCGCGCATCCGCCACGCCGACTCCATCCGGCGCTCGGGGTCTCGCATCAGGAAAAGGATCCTCGGCGCAAGACCGTTGCGTTCGAGCGCGTCGCGCGTGCTCCGCCATTGCGCGGCGGTCAGCAGCGCGTAGTTCGGGGTCATGTCGGCGACGACATCGGCGCTTTTCGCGAGGTCGCGGAAATAGCGTGCATAGGCGTCGAGGTCCCCGACGAGACCTTGGCAGAGCTCCCGCGCCGCTATCCTCTCCGTTACCTCCTCGCGCTCGGCCTCAGCTCCGGCGGGGAGTTTTGCGAGCAGGTCGCGATCGCTGCGGAGCCGTCCCTGGAGCCAGTCGGGTGCGAAGAAGTGCGTGTCGAGGACGTGCATCTCCTTTTGCGCCCCGAGCCGGAAGCCCGGAGCGCCCTCCAGATACTCCGCAAGCCATGTCGTTCCGCCCTTCTGACACCCGACGCAAAGCAGGAACTTCTTCTTCACTACACCATACTCAGTACGCATACCACGAACGACTGGACTCTAGCCCAAGCGGGATGCCGGCGCCTATCCTGGCGGCGCCGGCATCCTTAACGCGGGAGAAGAGTTGGCGCGTCGATCGGGGTGGACCGGGCGGGCCCTCAAACGGTTCCCGTCCGAAGACTTCGGCATCAAGGATTTACGGCGGATCCTTCGATGCACGCTCCATGCACGACGTATGCACGACGCATATGCCAGGCAAAAGAGTCGGGATTGACTCGCTAATGCAGGCGCGAGGCATTCAGGCGGAGGCCGTTCAGAACCGCAGCGCCTTGGCCTGCCGGATCTGGGGCAGCTTCGAGAGTTCGGCGAGCGCCGCCGCCTCAAGCGGTTCGTCCACGCCGAGGAAGGCGATCGCCTCGCCGCTCTTCTCCGCCCGCCCGAGCGCGAAGGTGGCGATGTTGATCCCGAGCGCCCCCAGCTTCGTCCCCAGCGCGCCGATATAGCCCGGCGTGTCGGTGTTGGTGGTGTAGAGCATGAAGGGCATCGGTTCTGCCTCGAGCCCGATCCCCTTGATCTGGATGAACCGCGGCTTGCCGTCCGAATAGATCGTGCCGGCGACCGAGCGGGTCTGGACCTCGGTGGTCACGATCAGCCGGATGTAGGAGCCGAATGCGCCCTGGGCGTCGCGTCGCGTCTCGGCGATGCTGACGCCGCGCTCCCGCGCCACGAGCGGCGCCGAGACCATGTTGACGCCGTCCTCGCCGACCAGCGGCTTCAGCAGCCCGGCGGTAAGCGCCGCCGTCAGCGGCTTGAGGTTCAGCTCGCCGACCTCGCCCACGTATTCGATCTCGATCCCGGTGATCGCGTGCTCGGTCACCTGCCCGGCGAAGCTGCCGAGCACCTCCGCGAGCCCGATCCACGGGCGCAGGATCGGCGCTTCCTCGGCGGTGACGGAGGGCGCGTTGATCGCGTTCGAGATGGCGCCCTGCACCAGGTAGTCCGACATCTGTTCGGCGACCTGCAGCGCGACGTTCTCCTGCGCCTCGGTGGTCGCGGCGCCGAGGTGGGGCGTGCAGACGACGTTCGGCGCGCCGAAGAGCGGGTTCTCCTTCGCCGGCTCGACCGAAAAGACGTCGAAGGCGGCGCCGGCGAGGTGGCCCGACTTCAGCGCCTCGGCGACCGCGGCCTCGTCGACGAGGCCGCCGCGGGCGCAGTTGATGAGGCGGGCGCCCGGCTTCATCCTGGCGACGCGCGCGGCGGAGATGATGTTGGCGGTCTTGTCGGTCTTGGGGACGTGGAGGGTGACGAAGTCGGCGCGCGCGAGGAGGTCGTCGACCTCCTCGATGCGTTCGATGCCGAGGCTCTGCGCCCGCTCGGCCGAGAGGTAGGGATCGTAGGCGATCACCTTCATCCTGAGCCCGATGGCGCGGGCCGCGACGACCGAGCCGATGTTGCCCGCGCCGATGAGGCCGAGGGTCTTGCCGGTGATCTCGGCGCCCATGAAGCGCGACTTCTCCCACTTGCCGGCCTGGGTGGAGGCGTCGGCGGCGGGGATCTGGCGGGCGCAGGCGAACATCATGGCGATGGCGTGCTCGGCGGTGGTGATCGAGTTGCCGAAGGGCGTGTTCATCACCACGACGCCCTTCGCGCTCGCCGCCGGAATGTCGACGTTGTCGACGCCGATGCCGGCGCGGCCGATGACGCGGAGCTTGCCGGCCTTCGCGATCAGGTCGGCCGTGACCTTGGTCGCCGAGCGGATGGCGAGGCCGTCATAGCCGCCGATGATCGCGGCGAGTTTCTCGGGGTCCTTGCCGAGCTTCGGCTGGAAGTCGACCTCGACGCCGCGATCGCGGAAGATCTGCACGGCGGCGTCGCTGAGTTCGTCGGAAATGAGAACCTTGGGCATGGGTATGACTCCGGGATCGGCGGGCGCACTGGCCCGTCGCTGGTCGGGAAAGGGGGAGGGGTCAGGCGCGCGCGGCGGCGAAGGCCCAGTCGAGCCAGGGCCCGAGCGCCTGCACGTCGTCGGCGTCCACCGTGGTGCCGCACCAGATGCGCAGGCCCGGAGGCGCGTCGCGATAGCCGGCGATGTCGTAGGCGACGCCCTCGGTCTCGAGCAGCTTCGCCAGCTTCTTGACGAAGTCACGCTGCGCCGCCTCGTCGAGAGCTGCAATCCCGGCATCGACGATCGACAGGCACACGGAGGTGTTCGACCGCGCCGCCGGATCCGCCACGAGGTTCTCCACCCACGCCGTCGCGTCGACCCAGGCTTGCAGCGCCGCGAAGTTCGCGTCGGCGCGGGCGCGGGTGGCGTCGAGCCCGCCGATGCCTTCCATCCAGTCGAGCGCGTCGACCGCGTCGGCGACGGCGAGCATCGAGGGGGTGTTGATCGTCTCGCCGGCGAAGATGCCTTCGATCAGCTTCGCCCCCTTGGTCATGCGGAAGATCTTCGGCAGCGGCCGGTCCGGCGTGAAGGTCTCCAGCCGCTCAACGGCGCGGGGCGACAGGATCAGGACGCCGTGGCCGCCCTCGCCGCCCATGGCCTTCTGCCAGGAGAAGGTGGTGACGTCGAGCTTGTCCCAGGGCAGATCTTGGGCGAACGCCGCCGAGGTGGCGTCGCAGAAGGTCAGCCCCTCGCGGTCCGCGGCGATCCAGTCGCCGTTCGGAACCCGGGCGCCGCTGGTGGTGCCGTTCCAGGTGAAGCAGACATCGGCGTCCCTGCGCACGGCGCCGAGGTCGGGCAACTGCCCGTAGGGCGCGGTCAGCACCCGGCAATCGGCGAGCTTCAGCTGCTTGGTGGCGTCGGTGGCCCAGCCCTGGCCGAAGCTCTCCCAGACCAGCACGTCGACGGGCCGGGCGCCCAGCATCGACCACATGGCCATCTCGAAGGCGCCGGTGTCGGAGGCGGGCACGATGCCGACGCGGTAGTCCGCAGGCACGCCCAGCACCCGGGCGGTGCGGTCGATCGCGTCCTTGAGCTGGGCCTTGGGCTTGGCCGCCCGATGGCTGCGGCCAAGGAAGGCGCGGGCGGCGACGGCCTCGAGCGTCCATCCGGGGCGCTTGGCGCAGGGACCCGAGGAGAAGTCGGGACGCGCGGGCTTCACGGTCGGCTTGAGGGGAAGGGGCGACAGCGTCGCAGCGGGCTGGCTCATGGCCGGAGCTCCGTCGTCAGGGCGATGTTCCTGAGTGCGCCCCGCTCGCCCTGGTCCGGGGACGCGCCCGGGGGCCGGATATTCGATCTGCGCCTGTCTGCCAAGAGGGTTTCGCAGCAGGCTTTCGGCGGATTCGACGGGCCGCTCCCGGTCGCGCGCCCGATGCCGCCCTTGACCGCGACGCATGGTCCACGGAGGGTACGGCCACGATCAGGCTCTTACGGGGGACGAGATGGCCACAACGCTTCGCAACGCTCCGGATCGCGTCGATCGCAGCGGACTCCAGGTCGCCGCGGAGCTGGCCGCTTTCATCGAGGACGAGGCGTTGCCGGGCACGGGGGTCGCGGCCGGCGCGTTCTGGGACGGGCTGTCGGCGATCGTGCACGAACTCGGCCCGAAGAACCGTGCGCTGCTCGCCAGGCGCGAGGCGATCCAGGCGAAGATCGACGCCTGGCACGTCGCGCGCCGCAACGCGCCGCACGACCTCGAGGCCTACAAGTCCTTCCTCGCCGAGATCGGCTACCTCCTGCCCGAGGGCCCGGCCTTCCAGATCGAGACCGCGAATGTCGATCCCGAGATCGCGACGATCGCCGGGCCGCAGCTGGTCGTGCCGATCACCAACGCCCGATTTGCGCTCAATGCCGCGAACGCCCGCTGGGGCAGCCTCTACGACTGCCTCTACGGCACCGACGCCATGGGTTCGCTGCCGCCGGCCGGAGGCTACGAGCGGGGCAGGGGCGCGCGCGTCGTCGCCCGCGCCCGGGTGTTCCTCGACGAAGCCTTTCCGGTCGCCGGCACGAGCCACGCCGACGCGCGGCGCTACCACGTCAAGGACGGCGTGCTGCTCGTCGACGATCTGCCTCTCGTCGAGCCGGAAAAGTTCGTCGGCTGGCGTGGCGACCCGCGCGCGCCGCAGGCGGTGCTGCTCCGGAACCACGGGCTCCACGTCGAGCTGGTCTTCGACCGCGCCCACATGATCGGCTCGCGAGACCAGGCGGGCCTCGCCGATGTCCGGCTGGAGAGCGCCGTCTCGGCGATCATGGATTGCGAGGACTCGGTCGCCTGCGTCGACGCCGCCGACAAGGTGGCGGCCTATCGCAACTGGCTCGGCCTGATGAAGGGCGACCTCGAGGAGAGCTTCGACAAGGGCGGGCGGACGATGACCCGCAGCCTCAGCCCGGACCTGGCCTTTACCGGCCGCGACGGATCGGAGATCGTGGTCAAGGGCCGCGCGCTGATGCTCGTGCGCAACGTCGGGCACCTGATGACCAACCCGGCGATCCTCGACCGCGACGGCGCCGAGATTCCCGAGGGCCTGATGGACGCGATGACGACCGCGCTCATCGCCATGCACGACCTGCGCAAGACCGCCGGCCCGCGCAACTCGACGTCCGGCTCGGTCTATGTGGTGAAGCCCAAGATGCACGGGCCGGACGAAGTGGCCTTCGCCGACGAGACCTTCACCCGCGTGGAGAAGGCGCTCGGACTGCCGCGGGACACGGTCAAGCTCGGGGTGATGGACGAGGAGCGGCGCACCTCGGTCAACCTCAAGGAGTGCATCCGGGCGGCGAAGCGCCGGCTCGTCTTCATCAACACCGGCTTCCTCGACCGCACCGGCGACGAGATCCACACCTCGATGGAGGCGGGCCCCTTCAGCCGCAAGGACTTCATCAAGCGCAAGGGCTGGATCACGGCCTACGAGAACCAGAACGTCGACATCGGGCTGGAATGCGGCCTCTCCGGCAAGGCGCAGATCGGCAAGGGCATGTGGGCGGTTCCCGACAGGATGGCCGCCATGCTGGAGGCCAAGATCGAGCACCCCAAGGCCGGCGCCAACTGCGCCTGGGTGCCGAGCCCGACGGCGGCCACGCTGCATGCGCTGCACTACCACAAGATCGACGTCTTCGCCGTGCAGGCGCAACTCGCCCGGGGCGGCCGGCGGGCCTATGTCGACGCGCTCCTCGAGATCCCGGTCGCCGCCTACCGCAAGTGGTCGAAGGACCAGATCCGCAGGGAGGTCGAGAACAACGCCCAGGGCATCCTCGGCTACGTGGTGCGCTGGATCGACCAGGGCGTCGGCTGCTCCAAGGTGCCCGACATCGACGACGTCGGGCTTATGGAGGACCGCGCCACCTGCCGCATCTCGGCGCAGCACATCGCCAACTGGCTGCACCACGGCGTGGTGAGCGAGGACGAGGTGCGCGCCATCGTGCGGCGGATGGCCGAGGTGGTGGATCGCCAGAACGCGGGCGATCCCGCCTATCGGCCGATGGCGCCCGGATTCGACGGGATCGCGTACCTCGCGGCCTCGGACCTCGTCTTCGCGGGGCGGACCCAGCCCTCGGGCTATACCGAGCCGATCCTCCACGCCCGGCGGCGCGAGCGCAAGGCGGCGGACGCGCTCGGCTGATGTGCCTGGCGGCGCGCCGCGCATGCCGGAGGTTTTCGGCGCGCGCGATTGCGCCGCCGCCCGCACGCCCCATATCCGGCTGGACGCGAACGAGGAGGCGACGCGATGCAGTGCCCTGTGGACGGAAGCGAACTGGTGATGAGCGACCGGAGCGGAGTCGAGATCGACTATTGCCCGAAGTGCCGCGGCGTGTGGCTCGACCGCGGCGAACTCGACAAGATCATCGACCGCAGCGCTGCGGCCCCGGCGCCGACCCGCGCCCCCGAGCGCGCCCCCGAGGAGCGGCGCGACGAGCGCAATGAGGGCCGACCGTATCGCAAGAAGCGCGAGGGCTTCCTCGGCGAGCTTTTCGACTTCTGAGCGGCCGACGGCGCGCGGTCCTTCCGGGAAGGCCAGGAGAATCTGCGGCGCAGGCGGGGAGCCGTCTGCGCCGCCGGCCGCTCAGAACGTGAGCCAGAGCGCCAGCCCGACGGCCGTCGAGCGGTCGTCCGACAACTCCTGCGTGACGCTCGGCACCAGCCATGTCTCGCCGCGCAGCCGGTAGCCGAGCGCGGGCGAGACCTTCCAGTATGCGCCGCCGTCGTCGGCATAGCGGCTGGCCGACAGCATCGCCATGCGCCCCGGCGCTGGCTTCAGCCCGACGAGGCCGGATACGTCGGTGATCGGGCGGCGGGTGTCGCGGCCGTAGATCACCCGCGCGGTCGCCGTCGCCCATCCGCCGCCCCAGCGACTCTCGAAGCCGCGGCCCCAGGCGAACGACAACTCGCCCCGGGTCGAGGTCATCGCGCCCGCGACGTCAGGCGGCGTCGAGGCGCCGAACCCGATCGCGAAGCGGTTGACGGCATCCGGCCCGGACAGGGCGAACTGCACGCCCGTGCCGAAGCGGCGCGCCGTCCACGGGTCGTTCGCGTTGTCGAACTGGGCGACGAGCGTCACCCGTCGGGTCAGGCCGTACTCGCCGTAAACGGAGGCGTTGTGCTGCGGACCGCCATCGCTCGTCTCGATCTCGCCGCGGAAGGAGAGGAACACCTCGCCGGGCGCCCGCGGCCACGCCCCGGCGGCGGCCTCGCCGGCGGCGACAAGGGCGGCGAGCACGACAGCGATGGCGGGGACGCACGCGCACATCCCCGAGCGATGGAGGCGGAAGGTTAACCAGCGGTTATCGCAACCGCGGCCCGGTCGACCGGGGCGGGATCAGTGCGTCCAGGCCTGCCGGCGCTGGAAGGCGAAGTTGTCGCCGTAGCCGTTCGCGCGCAGGATGTGGCGGCGAGGCGTCGGCTCGAACACCCGGAAGGCGATGCCGTTCTGTTCGGCATAGGCGATGGCCGCGTCGCGGGTCTCGAAGCTCAGGCGAAGCTGGCGCGTGGGGTCGGCGGTGCCGGTCCAGCCCATCAGCGGGTCCAGAACCTTCTGCGTCTGCGGCACGAACTCGAGCACCCATTCGTGGGTCTTCGCCTGACCCGATTGCATGGCGCTGCGCGACGGCTGATATATCTTGGCTAGCATGCCGATCTCCCGACTCCGACGCGACTATCGCCAATGCGCGCGCGCCGTTCAAGACGGGATCTCCCGCCCTTCCGGGAGAATGCGAGCAGCGGGTCGTCGGGCGAGTGCGAGGGAGCGAGGGGTGGGGTGGGTGTACGCACCCGACCGACGACCACTGTGCTGCTTGCAAACTTTACTTAACATGTCGGGTTCTCCACACGCAATGGTTTAGTCGTTAAAATTCACCCTAACGGCGGTTCTCCGCTCACGGGGGGATTTCCGCCTTCGGATCGCGACCAGCGCGAGGGTAGCTTGACCTTGAGCGAAGCCATCCCATCTCCTGTCGCCCGCCCCGAGGAACCGATGACGCAAACCCCCGAGCCGCCGGAGACCACGCGGCCTGCTTCCGGTCGCGACAAGCTGGAAGGCGGGCGCCGCTTCGTGCTCCGCTCCGACTTTGCGCCTGCGGGCGACCAGCCCACGGCGGTCGCCGAACTCGTCGCCGGCGTGGGGGCGGGGGAACGCAACCAGGTCCTGCTCGGCGCCACCGGGACGGGCAAGACCTTCACGATGGCGAAGATCATCGAAGCGACCCAACGGCCCGCGATCATCCTCGCTCCCAACAAGACCTTGGCGGCACAACTTTACGGAGAGTTCCGGGGGTTCTTCCCGGATAACTCGGTCGAGTATTTCGTATCGTATTACGATTACTATCAGCCGGAGGCCTACGTGCCGCGGACCGATACCTTCATCGAGAAGGAATCGCAGATTAACGAGCAGATAGACCGGATGCGTCACGCGGCCACCCGGGCGCTGCTCGAGCGCGACGACGTGATCATCGTCGCCTCGGTCTCGTGCATCTACGGCATCGGCTCGGTCGAGACCTACGGCGCGATGACCCAGGACCTGATCGCGGGGCGACCTTGCGACCAGCGCCGGGTGATCGCGGGCCTCGTCGAGCAGCAGTACCGCCGCGCCGACGTCGGCTTCCAGCGCGGCGCCTTTCGCGTGCGGGGTGATTCGCTGGAGATCTGGCCCGCTCACCTCGAGGACCGCGCCTGGCGGTTGAGCTTCTTCGGCGAGGAGCTCGAATCGATCGCCGAGTTCGATCCGCTGACCGGGGCCCGGACGGACGTGCTCGACCGGGTGCGCGTCTACGCGAACTCGCACTACGTGACGCCGCGGCACACCCTCGCGCAGGCGACCAGGAACATCCGCGAGGAGCTGCGCCTCCGCCTCGACCAGCTCGTCGCCGAGGGCAAGCTCGTCGAGGCGCAGCGGCTGGAGCAGCGCACCCGCTTCGACCTCGAGATGCTGGAGGCGACCGGCTCCTGCGCCGGGATCGAGAACTATTCGCGGTATCTGACCGGCCGCAAGCCCGGCGAGCCGCCGCCGACGCTCTTCGAGTACATCCCCGACTCGGCGATCGTCTTCGCCGACGAGAGCCATGTGACCGTGCCGCAGATCGGCGGCATGTATCGCGGCGATTACCGGCGCAAGTTCACCCTCGCCGAGCACGGCTTCCGGCTGCCCTCCTGCATGGACAACCGGCCGCTCAAGTTCGAGGAATGGGACGCGATGCGGCCGCAATCGGTCTTCGTCTCGGCGACGCCGTCCGCCTGGGAGCTCGACCAGGCCGGCGGCGTCTTCACCGAGCAGGTGATCCGCCCGACCGGCCTCATCGACCCGCCGGTGGAGGTCCGGCCCGTCTCCATGCAGGTCGACGACCTGCTCGACGAACTGCGCAAGGTGGCGGCGGCCGGCAATCGCGCGCTCGTCACCGTGCTGACCAAGCGCATGGCCGAGGATCTGACCGAGTACCTGCACGAGCAGGGTATCCGGGTGCGCTACATGCACTCCGACATCGACACGCTGGAGCGGATCGAGATCCTGCGCGACCTCCGCCTCGGGGCCTTCGACGTGCTCGTCGGCATCAACCTGCTGCGCGAGGGGCTCGACATCCCCGAATGCGCGCTCGTCGCCATCCTCGACGCCGACAAGGAGGGCTTCCTCCGCTCCGAGACCTCGCTGATCCAGACCATCGGCCGCGCCGCGCGCAACGCCGACGGGCGGGTGATCATGTACGCCGACGGCATCACCGGCTCGATGGAGCGGGCGATGGCGGAGACCAGCCGCCGCCGCGAGAAGCAGACCGCCTACAACGAGACCCACGGCATCACGCCCGAGACCATCCGCAAGAACGTCGCCGACGTGCTGGAGGGGCTCTGGGCCGGCGACACCGACCAGTCGCGCATCACCGCGCGGGTCGAGAAGCCGCTCGTCGGCGGCAATCTCGCCGCGCACCTCGACGGGTTGCGCAAGGCGATGCTCAAGGCCGCCGAGAACCTCGAGTTCGAGGAGGCTGCGCGGCTGCGCGACGAGATCAAGCGGCTGGAGGCGGTGGACCTCGCCGTCCACGACGACCCGCTCGCGCGGCAATCCGCGGTGGAGGCGGAGTTGGAGGCGAATGCGCCACGGTCAAAGGCGGGCAGGGGCGGCACGCGGACGTACAAGGGGAAGGGCAGGGGGCGGATGAGTTGAGTGCGCCCTCGATCGCTTTCTCCTTGCCTTTCGAATTGCCTCCGCTGAGTCGACTTTCCACGGGCCCAGGGATGATCCGACGGCAAAGGCGAACGGGGCTTAACGGTTCAATCCCGACCTTTTCCCTATGCATACGCAATGCATACGCCCCGTGCATGGGTTGTGCATCGCGTCGCCCACCGTAAACCTTTGCGGTTCCTCGCCGATCCGTCGCCTCGGTCAGGCCGCCGGCTCCGCCCCTCCGTTCGCCGCCGACCACCCCCGCGGGTCGTCGAGGAACGCCTCGACCGCCTCCAGCGTGGCCGCGTCGAAGCGCCCCTGCGCCTTCGCCTCCGCCAGCACGTCGCGCCAGGTGGCGAGCCAGTGGAGGGTCAACCCGTCGGCCGCGAGCTTCGGCAGGGCGTCGGTGAAGATGTCGTAGAAGAACACCACCGAGCAATGCGCCATCACCCCGCCGGCCGCTCTGACCGCTTGGGAAAACACCAGTTTCGAGCCCCCTTCCGAGGCGAGGTCCTCGACCAGCAGCACGCGCGCGCCCTCGGGCATGAAGCCCTCGATCTGGGCGTTGCGGCCGAAGCCCTTGGGCTTCTTGCGCACATAGAGCATGGGCAGCCCCAGCCGCTCGGCGATGAAGGCGGCAAAGGGGATGCCCGCCGTCTCGCCTCCCGCCACGGCGTCGAACGCCTCGTAGCCCGCCTCGCGCATCAGCTTGGCGCAGGAGAAGTCCATCAGCGCGCTGCGCACCCGCGGAAACGAGATCAGCTTGCGGCAGTCGATATAGACCGGCGAGGCAAGGCCCGAGGTGAAGCGGAACGGCTCGGCGCCGCGGAAATGCACCGCCTCGACCTCCCACAGCATCCGCGCCGTCAGGCGGGCGATCTCGGCGTCGGAAGGGGCTGAAATGGCGGACATGTTTCGTCTCCGTCAGCAGGCCCCCGCGGGGGCCGTGAGAGTGATGAGCCCGGTCATCGGCCGCGCACCCGCCACCGCAGCGGGACGCCGGGGTCGAACACCCGGACCGGGCCGGCGCCGGTCGCGATCGCGATCGCGCCCGGGGCAGGGGTCTCGACCCGCTCCAGCGTCACCGTGCCCGCGTTCGGCGCGAGCCCGTAGAACGCCGGCCCGTGCAGCGACGCGAACCCCTCGAGCCGCCCGAGCGCGCCTTCCTCCTCGAAGACCTGCGCCAGCCAGCCGAGCGCCACGGGCGCCGAGAACACTCCGGCCGCGCAGCATTCCGCCTCCTTGGCGTCGACCGGGTGCGGCGCGCTGTCGGTGCCGAGGAAGAACCGCGCGTCGCCCGAGACCGCCGCCTCCCGCAGCGCCTTGCGATGCGCCTCCCGCTTCAGGATCGGCAGGCAGTAGAAATGCGGCCGCATGCCGCCGACGAGCATGTGGTTCCGGTTCAGGATCAGGTGATGCACCGTCAGCGTCGCCCCGATCCCGTCGCCGGAGCTGCGCGTGGTGATGGAGCACGTCACGACCAGGGACGGCGTCGACTACG